>CAZATR010000187.1:0-4701 GCA_964488035.1 uncultured Natronomonas sp. | reverse complement strand
CCGCTTCCTCGGGTTCGGTCGGGGCCTCAGCCACCGGTTCGGAATCCGCCTCCGCGGACGGCGCCTCGGGCTCGGCCGGCTCTGGCTCCGCGGGGGCCTCCGTCGGTTCGGGTTCGGTGGGAGTCTCCGCCGGCTCCGCCTCGGAATCGGTCCCGTCCGCGACGGCATCGGCCGCTTCGGCCGCGTCCGCGTCGGCGGCGATCTCGTCCTTGAGGCCGGGGAGGTCCGCCTCGCCCGAGATGAACTCCCTGACGGCCTCCGAGCGCTCCTCGTCGAGGACGGCGTCGAGCTCGTCCGGGCCCGTGTCGACGAGGCCGACCTCGGGCTCGTCCAGCAGCGCCGCGATCTCGTCCTCCGGATAGTCGCGGATGCCGTAGATAGTCGTGTACGCCTCGCCCGGCGCCAGGTCGCGCTCGAACGCGACGGTGCCGTCCTCGACGGACCAGTGCTCGGCGCCGTAGTCGGGGTGAAAGCCGATGTCGTCCATCGGGACGTCCGACGGCACCGCGTCGACGACCTGGACCCGGGCGCCGTCCTCGCGCTCGGAGGCCAGTTCGATCACCACCGCCAGCGTCTGGAACTGCTCGGCGTCGACCGTCTTCCGCACGGTGATGCCATCGGCGGAGACGGTGACCGCCTCCTGGTCGGCGTCGCTCATGGGCGTACGTCTCGGGAGAGTCGTATAAAGGTACGCGTAGCGACCGGACCGTCGCCCCTGGGTTTGGTGGTTCGACAGTCGAATCCACGGGCGCTGGCGGATGGGACAGACCTACTTCGTTGCCCCCTGTATACCCGCCATGGAGTATTTCGTCACCGGCGCGACCGGGTTCCTCGGCGGCGTCCTGGTCGACCAGCTGCTCGACGATGGCCACGAGGTTGTGGCTCTGGTCCGGACGCCGGCAGAGGCCGATCTCCCCGACCCGGTGACAGTCGTCGAGGGCGATATCACCCGGAAGGAGAGCATGCGGGAGGGGATGGCCGGCGCGAACGGCGTCTTCCACCTCGCCGCGTGGTATCAGGTCGGGAACCCCGATGCCGAGACCGCCGAACAGGTCAACGTCACGGGCACGCGGAACGTCCTGGAGCTGGTCGACGAGCTCGACGTCCCGAGGGCCGTCTACACGAGCACGGTCGGGGTGTTCTCAGATACGAGCGGCGAGCTCGTCGACGAGGGCTACCGATACGATGGCCCCCACCTCACCGTTTACGATCGCACCAAATGGCAGGCTCACTACGAGGTGGCGCGACCGATGGCCGAGGCCGGACTCCCATTGGTCACGGTCATGCCAGGCTTCATCTACGGTCCTGGCGACCGCGGACCGACGTGGTCGTTCTGGAGGAACTACCTCCGAGGCGACCTCCCCGTCATCTCCCGTCGGACGGGCGGCTGTTGGGGTCACGTCGAGGACACGGCCCGGGCTCATCTCAAGGCCATGGAGCGGGGATCAACCGGCGAGGAGTACATCATCGCCGGCGAGCCGTACACCCTGGTGGAGACGTTCGAGCTCGCCGAGACCATCACTGGAATCGACGCCCCTCGAGCCATCTCGCCGGCGGTCTTCCGGTGGCTTTCACGGGCCGCCGCGCTGATCGAGACCGTGGCCACGCCCCCACCAAGCTTTCAGTCCGAGCCCCTCCGGGTGCTCGGCGGGACGACCTACTGGGGTGACAACGCGAAGGCGACCCGGGAGCTGGACCTCGAACACCGGCCGTTCGAGGAGGGCTTGGCGGAGACGCTCCAGGAGGCCCGGAGCGCGCTCGACGCCTGACGGCGGGTAACCGTTCGAGTCCCTGACACCCGCCGGCGGGAAGGGTTTTCACACCGGAGCCATCAGTCATACGCATGGACCACCCCGCGTCCGTCCACGGCGTCGGGATCTCGGTGGACGACGAGGGCCAGGGCGCCCCCGTCGTCCTCCTCGAGGCCCGCGAGTCCCTCCTCCCCGTCTACGTCACGGCCGACCAGGCCCGGGCGATCCACCTCGCGCGCACCGGTACGCCCGCCGAGCGGCCGTCGACGCACGACCTCCTGCTCGAGATGGTGACCGACTTCGGCGGCGCCATCGACCGCGTCCGCATCGACGACCTCGCCGACGGGACGTTCTACGCGAAGGTTGACGCCGAGCGCTACGAGGACGGCGAGCGCGAGTCGTTCGTCTTCGATGCCCGCCCGAGCGACGGCGTCGCCATTGCCGCCCGCGTCGAGTGTCCCATCACCGTGGCGGACTCGGTCGTCGACGCCGCCGGCCAGCCGCCCGAGGCGTTCGACCTCGAGACGTACGGGGGCGGCCCCGAGCGCGGTGCCCGCGACGAGTAACAGGACGCTTCTATTCAGTCGCCGGCGGCGAGGAGCGGGTGGCCATCGAGGCGGCTTTCTTCGAGTTCGACCAGCTCCGCGGTCGCGTCGGCGTCGAACCGGAGCGGCCGCCGCCACCACGGCCCGCGGCCGGAGTCGGCGGAGAGCTCCGTCACAATGCGGTTCGGGCTGGTCCCGGAGTCCGGTGCCGACAGCGGGATGGCCCGGTCGAACAGGCCGGACTGCCTGAATTCGCCGTGTAAGAGGACCGCCGCGTCGAACGGGTCGCGCTTGACGTGGGCGTTGTTCGCGAAGACGACCCAATCGTCCTCGGGGAGGGACTCGTAGCGGTCCCCTGCGACCGGGTCGCGGGCGAGGACGAACCGCCCGACGAGATAGGCACCCCAGCCGTCGACCAGCCACGGCTCGCCGGGACCGTCGTCGACCCGGTCCAGCGTCGCGTAGAAGTAGACCCGGTCGCCCGCCGAGAGGTCGAGCAGCGGCCGGGCCTTGACGCCGTACGGGTCGCCGTAGGTGTAGCGCTCGCCCGGGCCGAACTCGGCGAACTCCGGGTCGAAGTGGACGGGCGTGTCGCGGATTTCGGCCGGGAGCTCCATGGACAGCGGCAGGTCACCGTAGGTCGGGACCGGTTCGGTCGTGGGCGCCGACTCGGGGATCGGCACGAACTCGAAGCGGCCGTCGGTGTAGACCGGCCCGCGGAAGCCGGGCTCGTTCGTGTTCGCGCCGACGTTGATGGCGACCGCCCGCGGCCCGTCGGCCTCAGCCATCGGGCGCGAGGGCCTCGATCGTCCGCCACACGCGGTCGGCGTCGGGCCGACCGGCAGGGACCACCAGCGCCTCGTCGATCAGCGACCGGTCGGCCAGTGCGTGGAACCGCTGGCGGGCGGTCTCGGGCGTCCCGGCGATGCCGAGCGACTCGACCATCTCGTCGGTCACCGCGTCGCGGGCCCCTTCCCGCTCGCCGTCAGCCCAGCGCTCGGCGACTGTCTCGGCTTCGTCGGGGAACGCCGTCGCGACGGCCCGGCGGTAGCCCGCACCCGAGCCGACGTAGTAGGCCACGTGACCGGCGATCTGTTCGCGGGCGGTCGCCTCGTCCTCGGTGACCGCGGTCGGGACGTAGGGGGCGACCTGGATGGCGTCCGGGTTGCGTTCGGCCGCCCGGGCGGCGGCCGCGATTGTCTCGAACGCCTCGTCGAGGCGGTCGAGCGGGACGTTGTGGGGGAGCCAGCCGTCGAACAGCCGCCCCGTCGCTCGGCGGTTCGCGGGGCCGAGGGCCGCGTTGTAGAGGGGCACGTCGGCGTCGAGCGGCGGCACGTTCGAGACGGCCAGGACCTCGCCGTCGTAGCTGACCGGCTCGTCGCCGCCGAGGATCTCGCCGACGATCGCCGCCGTCTCGTGGGTCCGCCTGACCGGGCGGTCGTAGTCGAGTCCGTGGAGCCCCTCGATGGCCCGTTCGGTGCTCGCGCCGAGGCCGAGCCGGGCCCGCCCGTCGGACGCCTCGTCGAGCGTCGCCGCGGCCATCGCCAGCGTGGCGGGCGTGCGGGAGTAGACGTTGACGATGGCGGTTCCCAGCCCGACGCGGTCAGTCGCCGCCGCGATCCGCCCGAGCGTCACGAACGCGTCGGCTCCCCAGAGCTCGCCGGCCCAGACCGAGGCGTAGCCCAGCGACTCGGCCTGCCGAGCGAGTTCGACCGGATCGACCGACCCCTGAGGCAGCCGGAAGCCGATGTCCATGGGCCGCCATTCCACCGCACCGACCCTTAACCCCTCGGCGTCACGGGCGGGCGGCGGTCGCTCACCCCAACCCCGCCATGATGACGAGGTTGAAGACGGTGAGGTAGCCACCCAGGGCCGCCAGGAGGGCGGGTGGGGCATAGTACACCAACGGTTCGTACCCCCGTCTGGCCAGGCCGAGACTGACGCCGATGAACACGAGGAAGATCCCGAGCTTCACGCCGAGCAGTCCGGCGAGCCCGAACGTGGACATGGCCCATCGGAGTACCGGGTTGGCCTCGGTGGTGAGCGGGTGGTAGTAGACCAGCGCGATGGTGGTGACGATGTCTCCGACCCCGTAGGTGGCCGTCGCGATGATCCAGAGCCAGTAGAACTCCTCCTGGCGGTCCTCGTACGGCGTCCCCCGAAGGTCTAACCAGGATCTGATGGCCACGCTATCGGGTCTACCGGTCCCGGGCCTCGGGCGTTGCGAACCGGAGCGGATCGACCGCCGGGTTGGCCCGCCCGAGCATGGCGGGATGGGTGGTCAGAACAACGTCCCGGTGCTGACCAGGCCGGCGCCGATGATCCCGAGCAGGAGCAAGACGAGCAGCACGAGCCGGGCGATCAGCCGCGAATTGCCGGATTCTTCTGACATGATTCTCCTCTGA
>CAZATR010000186.1:0-4704 GCA_964488035.1 uncultured Natronomonas sp. | reverse complement strand
CGACGGCGGCGTCGAGGTCGCCGACGCCCCGCCAGCCGGCGACGCCGACGAACACCGCGAGCAGCGCGACCATGAGGGAGAGGCCGACGAGCGCCGAGAGCACGAGCACGCGCGGGATGTTCCTCGCGGGGTTCTCGATCTCCTCGCCGATCTCGATCACCATGCTGAACCCCCGGAGCGGGAAGTGCAGCGCGACGACCGCGACGACGAACGGCCCGAGTCCCTCGGGGAACGTCGGCGTGAAGTTCGCGGGGTCGGCCTGCAGTGCACCGGGGACGATGAACGCGAGCATGCCGGCGATCAGGACGGCGACCATGCCGAGCTGGAGCCACGCGACGAGCCGGATTCCCAGGAGGTTGACCGCGAGGAAGGTCGCAAGGATCGCGTACATCATCGCCTCCAGCGGCAGCGCGACGAAGAAGCCGGCGTAGTCGGCGAAGCCGTGGGCGGTAAACAGGAGGCCGGCCCAGACGCCCGGGACGACCATCCAGGGCGTCGCGAAGCCCCAGAACGGCGCGACGAGCCGGGAGCCGTAGACGTAGGTGCCGCCGGCGACGGGGATGGCGCCGCCGAGCTGGAGGATGGTCAGGAGGCTGAACACGAGCGGGACGCCGGCAACGAGCATCGCGAGGACGACGCTCGGCCCGGCGTCGGCGGTCAGCGGCGCCGCGAGCACGAAGATCGCGATGCCGACGACGTTGCCGACCACGAGCCCGGTGGCGCCCACGAGGCCGACGCGACGGTCGATGACCCCGTAGTCCGTGTCGGCTCCCATGGCCGAGGGGTCGGGCAACCGGACCGTAATCGTACCGCCCCGACTCTCCGGCCCTTTTTGCCCCGTGACACTACGGAACACGCCCGGAGGTGTTTTGCCGCCGGCGACCCCGGCTGGACGCATGGACGACCTCCACGACGCGGTCGGGACGTGGTGCTCGCTGACGGACCCGGCCGCCGCCGAGATCGCGGCCGGCGGCGACGTCGACTTCGCCGTCGTCGACACCGAACACGCGCCGCTCGGTCTCGAGACGGTCGCCGACTGCCTGCGCGCCGTCGCGTCGCGGGACTGCCCCTCGTTCGTCCGGGTCCCGTGGAACGACCCGGTCCGGATCAAGCGCCTGCTGGACCTCGGGCCCGACGGGCTGGTGGTGCCGATGGTCGACGACGCAGCTGCGGCCCGCGACGCCGTCGCCGCCACCAGGTATCCGCCCGCCGGCGTCCGCGGCGTCGCGGCGGCCCGGGCGGCCGACTACGGCCGCGGCTTCGAGGCCTACGTCGACGAGGGTCACCGCGACCTCGCCGTGGTCGTCCAGATCGAGCGGGAGGCCGGCGTCGAGAACGCCGCCGAGATCGCGGCGGTCGACGGCGTCGACGCGCTGTTCGTCGGGCCCGCCGACCTCTCGACCGCGCTGGGCTGTTTCCCCGACTACGAGGCGCCCGAGTTCCGGGCGGCCATCGAGGCGGTCCTGGAGGCCGGTGCGGCCGCGGACGTCCCGGTCGGGACGCTCGGCACCACGCCGGGTGAAATCGAGACGATGGGCGCACTCGGGTTCGACTTCCTGGTCGCCGGCGTCGACGTCGGCCACCTCGTCGCCGGCCAGGCGCACGCCGTCGCGGCCGTCGAGGACGTGCTGTAGCCGGGGTGGTCTCGAGACCGCGGCCGAGGGGCTCCGGTCGGGGTGCCCCAGTGCCGCCGCGGTGGCGGTCAGAACTCGGCGGTGACGGTGCCGTCGGCGTCGAGCGTGATGACGCCGTCGAACAGGTCGCGGAACTCGTCGATGGCGGCCGCGTCGTGGACCTCCTCGGAGAGGTGGAACAGGCCGACGGCGTCGTACTCCTCGAGCAGCGAGAGGATCTCCTCGACGGCCTCCTTCGCGCGGGCCTCGTCGGCGTAGTAGGCCATCTCGGTGATGGAGTCGAGGCTGACGCGGCGCTTGCCATCGCTGTCGGCGAGGAACTCGCGGGTGATATCGACGATGCCGGCGAGGTCGTCGGGGGCGGAGACGTAGTGGACGTGGTCGGAGGGTCGCCGGGAGTAGCCGCGCTCGACGGAGAGCGTGTCGAGGATGTCGGCCTTGGTCTCGTCGACGTCGTAGTACTCGAGCTTCTGCTGGACCTCCCGGGCCGTGGTCCGGGTGGAGATGACGAGCAGACGGTCGGTGTCGGCCGTCAGGAAGTCGGTGTCGATGCGGTCCGTCTCGCCGGTCGACGGGTGGACGAGGAGGATGCCCGTCCCACCCGGCACCGTGTCGGGGGCGTTCTCGATGGCGAGCTCGTAGTCCATACCGGTGTGGCGGCCGGCGGCGCCTTAAATCATGGTCAGGCGGCGGGCCCGACGACGGGCGGGTGGCCCACTCCGACGACGGCGGGCGGCGGGTTAGAAGACCGAGTCGGCCGTCGCCGCGCCGACGACGCTGAACACGGCGCCGACCCCGACCGCCTTCGCGGTGACGACGGCCGTCTCCCGGGGCGGCAGGTCGGCCAGGAACGTCCCCGGGGCGTCGAACGTCAGCGCCAACACCAGGACCGACCCGTAGGCGACGACCATCAGCGAGGCGAACCGGGTCGGGACGCCGCCGAGTTCGGCGTCGTCGTCCGGGTCCCGGTCGGCCGCCTTGTACAGCCCCGCGTAGCCGATGGCGAACACGATGGCGACCGTCGACAGCGCCTGGACGACGTTCATGCTCCCGGCGAGCGTCCAGACCTCCTCGGTGACGACGAACGGGCCCGCCAGCAGGAACCCGCCGACGACCTGCTGGGCGGAGTCGGCCCACCGGAAGCGGCGCGGACCTCGGAACCGAGCCATACCGGGCCCAGCGCCGCGGCGACCATAACGTCTCGGCCGGCGTGGGACCTCGCGGACGACACCGACTCCCGGAGTGTGGGCAGTTGCAGCCCAGGTGCATTGGCGTCGAGGCTTTCGTATCGTGGACGGTTACGCGGGTGCAACGCCGACCGTAAGGAGCGTCCCCATCACCCGGTATCGCTCGTACATCGACTCCCGGTCCGCCCAGTCGTCCGTCGGGAACTCGTCGGCGGGCGGGATCGCCGTCTCCCGGTCCGGGACGTTGTCCTGTCCCGCCACGAACAACCCCGCCTCCCGGAACGCCCGTCGGTACTCGGCCGCGGACCACCGGGTCATCTCGACGTCGATGGACGCCTGCCAGTCGTGACTGTGGACGTTCTCCTCGTAGTAGTTGACCGCACAGTGGAACGTCCCGCCCGGGGTCAGGATCCGTCGAACCTCGTCGAGCACGCCACCGGGGTCCTCGGCGTAGTAGAACGCCTCCATCGAGAACACGTGGTCGATGCTGTCGGTGTCGAACGGGAGCACGTTGAAGTCCCCGATGAGGTAGCCGATGGCCGGGTCGTCCGTGTAGGAGCGGGCCTGCGTCGCCATCTCCGGGGACCCGTCGAACCCGTAGCCGCACGCGACCCCCGTCGTCTCGCGGAGTGCACGGAGGGCGTATCCACTCCCCGTCCCGAGATCCAGGACCGTATCGCCCGCCTCCACCGGCATCCGGGCCAGCACGTGCTTGGCCGTGTGCCAGTGGCGTTCCGCCATGCCCCTGTCGCGACCCTCGGCAGCCCACTGGTCGAACTCCTCGCGGACGCTCATATCCATACCAGACGCGACCGCCGGAAAACCGCCACGGTCGCCGCGGCTCGACCGGCCCGTCCGCGGTCTCACAGGCCCGGCGATCCCGACGGCCGGACCCGACCGCCGATCCTCGATGAGGGCGCGGCGTCGTCCCCTTCGCGGACCATGGCTCGGCCGGAGCGGCCGGTCGGTCCCCGACACGCGACCCGTTCGCCGAACGGGAGCCGCGGGTGCGCCGCGACCGGACCCCAACGACGACCCATCTAACATTGTCAACTCGATGATTTATAACCCTGCGAGGCTTTAGCACGGAAGACGATGTTATCGACCGGGCCGAAGTTGGTGGAGGCAATGCAGGGAGAACTCGGCGAGGACCTCCGGCTCGTCGGCCACTACACGCCCGAGGATCTGGACGTCCTGTTCGTCCGGGATGACGTGGCGGGCGAACGGGATTTGGACACCCTTCACAACCACATCACCGCCGAAAACCGGGAACACGGTTCCCTCGAAGAACGGATCGAGGCCGGATCCCTTCGGGCCCGTCTCGCCCACTTCGATCAGCTCCACGTGGCGAACTTCCTGGGAGAGGACCTTCAGGGACACGTGGTGACGCTGGAGGCGGAGGCGCAGCTCCAACTCGATCGGTTCCTCGAGACGTACAGCATCACGACCGGCGTGGTTCGGCGATTCGAGCGGATTCAGTTCAGTCACCCACCGGGCGAAGAACCCTGTCCCCGCTGTCGGTCCCAGCAGACGATCTCGACGCCGGAAGCCGGCCCAGGGTCGCCGTATTACTGCATGAACTGCGACAAATCATTCACTTGACAGGGACGTTTGGTTGCCGGTGGTCGCCTGCGGGTGGCGACTCGGCGGGAGCCAGCTCCGTCCAGGCGAGGGGATGACGTCCGCAGAGACACCTACCCCTCGTACCGTTCGCCCGCCGAGATCGCGACCTCGAGCCAGTTCTCCCGCGGCGGCAGCGGGCACTCGTAGGCCTCGCTGTACGCACAGAAGGGGCTGTAGGCGAGGTTGAAGTCGAGCGGCACCTCGGCGCCGTCCTCGAGGTCCCCGTCTCGCGGGTCGCTCCGCTCCCCGCTCGACGAATC
>CAZATR010000185.1:0-4733 GCA_964488035.1 uncultured Natronomonas sp. | reverse complement strand
GTCGGCCCGATACTTTTCGTGCACACTGCGGCTGATGGTCTTGCCCCGGGGGGGGTCGCTCTACCAAAAACCCCGGGGGCGGGCGGCGGGCCCCCCCCCCCCGGCCGGGGCTCCTCCCCGGAAGCCCCGGCTCGGTCGCGGGCCTCGATTCGCCGGGGACCATCACGGGTACCTCCGGCTCGGTCGCGGGCCTCGATCTCCGGGATCGACGCCGTCGGTGTCGGCGCCGACGCGAGACGTCCGCTCCGTGTCGGACGTAAAGCCTTTGGCGTCAGCCACCAGTGTCGGAGGTATGGGCCTCATGAGCAAGCTTCTCGGCGGCGACTCCCACACCGCCGAGGACTACGTGGAACTCGACACGAACGACTTCGACACCGGCGCCACCGAGGCGGCCATGGAGATCAAGTTCGCCACCATCAGCGAACAGACCGACGTCATCGACATCAAGGACGCCGTCTACGACGGCGACATCGTCGTCGCCGACGTGACGAGACACAGCACGACCGACCGGACGATGGAGCACATCTCCGACGAGCTCCGGCAGGTCGCCGAGGAGGTCGGCGGCGACATCGTCCAGAAGGACGACGACCAGATCATCATCTCGCCGGGCGGCGTCGCCATCTCGCGGTCGAAGATCGGCGGCCGTTAAACGTCGGCGTCGACGAGTAGCACCGTGCGGTCGGTCCCGGAGACGACCTCCCATTCCTCGCCGTCCTCGCTCACCTCGACCGGGCCGAACGTGTAGACCCCCGTCTGGCCCGGACCTGACGGCGCGCGGGCGACGTAGTCCGGGTCGCCGTCGGTCACGGCGCCCTCGAATTCGACGTAGTTGTGCTCGGTTTCCGGCGGTGCCGTCCGGGTGTAGGGTCGATCGGCCTCGGCGACGATCCAGCCGTCGGGCGTCCGGTCGCGGACGAACGCCGGGCCGCCCTCGACGGTCAGCTCCTGGTGGCTGTGCTGGCCGCCGGTGAACAGCGTGGCGTCGCTGGAGGCCGACACGGTGGCGTCGGCCCCGCCGTCGCCGCCGCCGTCGTCGTCGGACCGGCCGAGCACCGGGAGCGAGAGCGTCGAGTCGGCGTGGTGGACGACGACGCCGGCGCCCTGCCGTGCGGAGGTAAAGCCGGCGTCCGTCCCGGCCAGCGCCAGCCGCAGGGTGTCGCCGGCCTGGACGTGCCGCTGGAACCCGACGAGTTCCCACTCGACCCGCTGGCGCTGGCCGGGCGTGCCCTCGACGGCGACCGGCGCGACTTGGTTGTTGATGAGCGTCTCGGTCCCGTCGCTGACGTGGTAGACCTTCCCGAAGAGGAACGCGCGGGCCGCGAGCGGCGTCACCGACAGCGACAGCTCCGGGATGCCGAGCACCTCGACGTCGCTCCCGATGGCCACGTCGAAGGTGGCGTGGGAGACCGGCACGTGGTCGCCGTTCTGCGGGACGAGGTGGCTCGTCGAGGTCGGCGCGACGGTGTTGGCGACGACGCTCCGGCCCTCGCCCGCGAGGTCGGCCAGGGTCGGCTCGAGGACGGTCGCCCGACCGGGCGGGAAGTCCTCGGCCTCGCGGAACCGTTCCCGCTGGATGTCCCAGTAGGTCAGCCCGGCGATCTCCGAGTCGCCGTCGCCGCGGAGGTGCTGGTCGAACCAGTCGACGGCCATCGACTCGATCGCGGCGACCTGGTCGTCGGGCCGGGCGGTCCCGGTGGCCGTGTGGCCGCCGTCGAACAGCACGAGACGGGAGTCGACGCCGTCCGACCGTAGCGCCTCGACGATGCGGTCGCCCTCGTTCGGCGTGAACAGCGTATCCGGCAGGCCCTGGACGACGAGCGCCGGGGTGTCGATGCGGTCGGCCTTCGCGACGGTCGAGCGCACCGAGAGGAACGCCTCGCCCGCCGGCGGGAGCTCGTTCCGCGCCGTCGTCTCGGCGTACAGCTCGTGGAGCCGCGGGGAGACCCCGCGCTGCAGGTTCTCCGGGTCGGGGTTCTGGACGCCGCGGGCGGCCGCGATGCCGGCGCCGTACAACAGCGTCGTCCAGCCGAGCTTCGGGACGCCGTTCGGCGCCAGCGAGAACGACAGGTCGTGCCAGGGGACGACCGGGACGAGCGCGTCGATGCGGTCGTCGGCGGCCGCGGCGTTCAGCTGGATGCCGCCGGCGTAGGAGGCACCGATCATCCCGACGAGCGGCTCCCCGTCGGGGCCGTCGGCGATCCGGCCGTCGTCGGCGACGAAGTCGATCAGCGCCGAGACGTCGGCGACCTCCTTCGGCCCCGACAGCCCGACCTCCGCGGTCGACTCGCCGAACCCGCGCTGGTCGAACGCGACCAGTGCGTAGCCGTTGCTCGCGAACAGCGGCGCGTACCCCTCGACGCCGGCCTTCGAGCCGCCCCAGCCGTGGGTCGCGAGGACGGTCGCGTCGGCGCCGCCCTCCGGCACGAACAGCACGCTCGGGATCTCGACGCCGTCGAACGATTCGACCGTGTACTCCTCGCGGGTGAACTCCGCCCCCTGGGCGGCCCCGAGCCCGGTACCGAGCAGCGACGCCAGCCCCGTCGTCCCCGTGGCGGCGAGGAACGTTCTCCGATCCATACCCGTGTCTGCGAACTCCAGCGGTTAGCTCCACCGCCCTCCATACCGGGCGGTTTATGCCGCGGATGGGTTGGTCGGTGCCCGGGCAGACTCGCGGTGCTCGGGCTGGGGACCGGCCCGCGAACCCCGGGGCGCTCGTGGCGCCGGCCGGACCGCCGGTTTCCACGGATCGTCGGGCTTCAGCAGCCTTAACCGCCCGCGCCGTCCGTGTTTCCACATGGAACCCGCGATCCGCGCCGCGGACCTCACGAAGGCCTACGGCGACGTGCAGGCGCTCGACGGGCTCTCCTTCGAGGTCGACCGCGGGGAGTTCTTCGGACTGCTCGGCCCGAACGGGGCGGGCAAGACCACGTTCATCAACGTCCTCGTGGGGCTCGCCCACGCGGACGGCGGCACCGCCGAGGTGTTCGGCTACGACGTCGAAGCGGAGTACCGCGAGGCCCGCGACCGCATCGGGCTCTCGCCGCAGGAGTTCAACGTCGACCGGTTCTTCCCCATCCACGAGGTCTTAGCGCACAAGGCCGGCTACCACGGCATCCCGCCGGCGGATGCCGAGCGCCGCGCCGGGGAGGCGCTGAGGACCGTCGGCATCTGGGACAAGCGGGACACCCGCTTCGACTGGCTCTCCGGCGGGATGAAGCGCCGCTTCCTCCTCGCCCGCGCCCTGGTCACGGACCCCGAACTGCTCATCCTCGACGAACCCACCGCGGGCGTCGACGTGCAGCTCCGCCGGGACCTGTGGCGCGTCATCGAGCGGCTCAACGCCGAGGGCACAACCATCCTGCTCACCACGCACTACCTCGAGGAGGCCGAGCGGCTCTGCGACCGCGTCGCCATCGTCGACGAGGGCCGCGTGGTCGACGTCGCCACGCCGGACGACCTCCGGTCCCGCGGCACGGACAAGGTCTACGTCACGCTCGCCGCCGCCCCCGACACGGTCCCCGAGCTGGACGTCGAGGGCGTCATCGAGACCGAGCTCGACGGCGACACGCTCGTCGTGACCGCCAGCGGGGGTGGCCGGGCGGCGCCGTCGCTCCTCCGGGAGCTGGAGTACGCCGGCCACGGGGTCGTCGACCTCGACATCCGGCGGGCGTCCCTGGAGGAGGTCTTCGTCGACATGACGCGCGTCGACGAGGAGGCCGAGGACCTCGGGGTGGTCGGGTAGTGACCGCCCGCACCGACCACCGGGACGGGTCCGACGCGCCGACGGACGTGGACGCCGACGAGACCACGGGCCGCGCGGCCGGCGGGGGCCTGCTCGGCGTCGGGTTCCGGTCGCTGCTGAAGCGGGAGGTCCTCCGGTTCGTCCGCCGGCCGCGCAACACGTTCGTCCCGCCCGCCATCACGAACGTCCTGTACTTCGCCGTCTTCGGCGTCATCCTCGGCAGCCGAATCGACGACATCGCCGGCGTCCCCTACCTCCTCTTTATCCTGCCCGGCCTCGTCGTGCTGGGCGCCATCTCCAACGCCTTCGAGAACGCCTCCTTCTCGATCTTCCACGGCCGCTGGAACGAGTACATCCACGAGACGCTCACCTCGCCGCTGTCCTACACGTCGATGGTGCTCGCCTACATCCTCGCCGCCGCGCTCCGCGGCATCGTCGTCGGCGCCATCATCGTCGGCATCGGCCTGCTGTTCACCGCGGTGCCCGTCGAGCGGCCGCTGTTCCTGGCGGCGTTCATGGTCGTCGTCCCGCTGCTGTTCGCGTCGCTCGGCGTCATCGGCGGCCTCGTCGCCGAGGACTTCGACGACCTCACCGTCATGAACCAGTTCATCCTCCGACCGCTCGTGTTCTTCGGCGCCGTCTTCTACTCGCTGGAGATCCTGCCGTCGCTGTACCGGACGCTGTCGCTGCTCAACCCGATGGTGTACATGGTCAACGGCGTCCGCTACGGCTTCCTCGGCTACCAGGAAGTCGACCCGCTCGCCTCGCTGGCGGTGTTGAGCGGGCTGACGCTGGCCGTGGCCCTGTTCGACGTCTACCTGTTCAAGCGCGGGTACGGGCTGATCGACTAGACGAGCCATCCCCGTTCCGCCGAAACGCCCGGTCGATAGAACTGCGTATGGAGTGATCCGCTATTGTTCGATTTCTACACCGCAACCGCCTGGAAAGCCCTCGGCGGGCTCGCGGTTGCTGAGCGGGATATCCTCGCTCC
>CAZATR010000184.1:0-4733 GCA_964488035.1 uncultured Natronomonas sp. | reverse complement strand
ATCCACCGGCCCGCGGCGCCCAGACGGGCTACTACACCGGGCCGGTCGACGCCGGTACCGTGGCCGCCGTCGAGTCGCTGCTCGGTGGCGTCGAGAAGCCCGCCCACCTCGAACTCGACATGGAGGTCTGTGCCGCCGGGGCCTCCTCGCAGGAGGGGTGTACGGCGTGCGTCGACGCCTGCCCTCACGAGGCGGTCTCGCGGCCCGCGGTCGACGAGGTCGAGTTCGACGAGGTCGCCTGCCAGGACTGCGGGGCGTGCACGTCGTCGTGTCCCACCGGCGCCGTCCGCCTCCGGGACCCCTCGAACGAGCGCATCGCCCGCGAGGTCGAGGCGTTGCTCACCAGCGAGACGGACGACGGCGGCTGGCTGTTCTCCCGCGGCGACGACGGCATCGAGACGGAGGTCGTCGCGTTCGTCTGCTCTGAGCGGGCGGCCGACCGCCTGCGCGAGTACGGCCGGCGGGCCCGGCGGGACGGGGACGTCTCCTACCCGCCGGTCCTCCCCGTCCGGGTGAACTGCACGGACACCGTCGGCGAGGCCCACGTCGTGCACGCCCTCGCGGCGGGGGCCGACGGCGTCGCCATCGTCGGATGCGGCGACAGCTGTCTCCACGCCGGCCCGGACCCGAAGGCGGAACTCGTCGATCGACTCGGCCGGGCGACGGCCGACCTCGGCCTGGGGGAGCGCGTCGCCTTCCTCGCGCCGGGGCCGGACCCGGAGCCGTTCTGCTCGGACCTCGAGGCGTTCGTCGACGACCTCCAGGCTTCCCCGGTTCCGTCCGGCGAGCACGAGGCGACCGGAACCATCGACGACCCCGATCGGCCGGCCGAACCGTTCGACTCCCACGCCTGGACCCTGGAGTCGGTCCGGGCGCTGCTCGAGCACGTCGACCCCGAGCGGGAGGTGATCCGCGGGCTGAAGGACTTCGGCCTGATGGAGGTCTCGGACGCCTGCAACCTCACGCCCACCTGCACGAACCTCTGTCCGACCGACGCCATCGCGCGGACCGACGGCGGCGACCTGCTGTTCGACCACGAGCGGTGCGTCAACTGCGGGCTCTGCGAGGAGGGGTGTCCCGAGACGGCCATCACGATGCGCGACGGCCTCGACCTCTCGCTGCTCCCCGAGAACCGCACGGAGTCCGACGCCCCCGACCTCGGGCCGGCGTGGTCTCGGGTCTACGAGGGCGAGATGGCCGAGTGCGTCCGCTGCGGCGAGCCGTTCACCTCGCAGGGTTCCGTCGACCGGGTCCGCGAGGAGGTGGGTGACCTCGTCGAGGGCATCGCACCGGACGCCTCGCACTCGGTCTTCGAGTACTGCGGGGACTGCCGGTCGCGGCTGCTGTTCGAGGGCGGTGAGAAGCGATGAACGACGCCGAGGTCTACGAGGCCCGCCTCGAAGTCGTCGACTTCCTCGTCGAGGTGTTCCACGACGCCCCCGACGAGGCGTTCGTCGGCAGTCTCCTCTCGGACGAGCTGCAGGTCCCCGACGGCGGCGTCAACGACCGCATCGACCGCGGCTTCGAACGGCTCCAGCGGTTCGTCGACGCGAACGAGGGCCGCGACCCCGGGCGCGTAGCGACCGAACTCGGCCGGGAGTACACCAGGCTGTTCGTCGGCCCCCGACCGCCCGTCCTCCCGCACGAGACCCACTACCGCGAGGACACCGAACTCATCGGGGAGGGCCTCGCCGAGGTCGAGGCGTCGTACTCGGCGGCCGGGTGGGCGCCGCCGGAGGAGTACCCCGAGGAGAACGACTTCATCGCGGTCGAACTGGCGTTCCTCCGGACCCTCATCGACCGTCAGCGGTCCGGCCAGGAGGAGACGTTCGGCTTCGAGCGGGTCTTCCTCGACGAGCACCTGCTCCGGTGGCACGACCCGTTCCTCGCGGACATACAGGCGGAACTCGACGCTGACGAGGCGGAGTCGGACCTGTTCCTGGCGGCCGGCGAGGTGTTCGCCGGCTTCGTCGAGTTCGAGGACGAACTCGTCGCCCAGCAGGTCCCCTCGTAGCGGGCGGGGGCGCGCAGCTACGGGGTCCGGTAGACGACGACGAAGCCGGCCAGGAGCGCGACGACCGCGAGGACGGTCGCGACCGGCGTGGCCGCGGCGACGGTCCGCTCCATGAAGAAGTAGCTGCCCCAGTCGCCGCGCCACTCGGCGACGACGGCGACGACGCCGACGCCCGCCAGCACGGCCGCGAGCGCGCCGAACGACAGCGTCGCCGCGATGCTGAGGCGGTCAGTCACAGTACCACCGGCCGACGACCAGCAGGGCGAACCCCGGGACCAGCAGGACGAGCACGCGGCTGACGAAGACCCCGACGTAGCTGATGGTCGACTCGAGGTGGATGGCCCAGTGCCAGGTCCCCTTGATCTCGGCGATGACTGCCACCGTCCCGACGACGAGCAGCGAGAGGGCGACCAGCGCCGCGAGGACGTACACCGCCACCTGCAGGTAGCCGAGAGCCGTCTCGACGTCGGGGACCGTCGATGCCGTGTCGGTTGCCATCGTCAGGTGAAGCGCTGGTGGTAGGCGTCGTAGGCGACCACCGCGACGACGACGAGGCCGATCCCGAGGATCGCGATCGCCGTCTCGGTCGCGAGCGGCAGGTCCAGCCCGGAGTGCAGTACCACTACGGACACGGTAGCGACGTGGATCCACAGCCGCTAAACCCTTCTGTCGGCATCCGTGACACGTAGTACCAACCATTTTTACGAGCTACCGCCTAGAGCCGGCCGTGTCATCCCGGCGCACGGTGCTCCAGCGGCTCGCGGCGGTCGGCGCGACCGTCACCGCCGGCTGTGCGTCGCTGGTCGGGTCCCGGTCCGAGAACGAGCCGACGGTCGACCTGGGAGCCAACCCCAGCGACGTGCCGGACCGCCAGCACGCCTGGAACGACGTCCTCGTCACGGACGGTGACGGCAACCCCATGAGTCCGCGGCACAGCCGGGTCCTCCTGCTCGAACTGGACGTCGAGGCGTCGCTGGCGGCGGCCGAGACGGTCGAGCGGGCGATGCGGGCCATCGAAGCCGTCTACCCCTGGGGGCCGGACGGGCTCCTGCACGCGATCGCGTGGGGGACCGGCTACTTCCGGCGCCTCGGGAAGCTGTCGGCCTCGCCCATCCGGCCCCCACAGGTCCTCTCCCGGACCGACGACCCGGACCTCCTGTCGTTCGACGCTGCGTTGCTGCTCGCGAGCGACGTGCCGGCCCACCTGGACCGCGCCGAGGCGGCGACGTTCGACGGCCGCGCCGACCTCGAGGGCCGGACGGTCGAGCACCGGCTGGGCGACGTCTTCAGGGTCGCCTCGCGACGGACGGGGTTCATGGGCGACGGGCTCCCCGAGGAGCACGCCGAGGCGGAGGGGCTCCTCGCGGAGATACCGGACGACGCGCCGATGTTCACGGGCTTCTTCTCCGGGCGGCGGGAGACGCAGGCGACGGAGGACCGCGTGACCATCGAGGACGGGGCGTACGCCGGCGGCACGACGATGCACCTCAGCCACATCGTCGAGACGCTGGAGGGGTGGTGGGGGATGGCCGAGGACGACCGGGTCGCCCGGATGTTCTCGCCGGAGTTCGACGCCGACGACGTCGAGGGGTTCGGCCGGGACGTCCCCTTCTCGAACGCCGTCGAGGACCACGCGAGCGAACACGGCATGGTCGGCCACCAGGAGAAGGTGGCCAGGGTCCGCGAGGACGGCCGGCCGCTCATCCTCCGTCGGGACTTCAACACCACCGACGGCGGCGACCCGGGCGTCCACTTCCTCGCCTTCCAGCGGTCGCTGGACGACTTCGAGAAGACCCGGAAGGCGATGAACGGCTGGTACCTGCGCGACGACCACCCGCAGGTCCGGGACCGCGACAACAACGGCCTGCTCGAGTTCATCTCGGTGCGCTCGCGGACGAACTTCTACGTGCCGCCGCGGGCGCGACGGTCGTTTCCGGCGTTCACGCCGTGACGACCCCGCCGAGGGGATCGGTCACTCGTGGTCGTGGGCTGCGTCGTCGCCGTCCGTGGACTCGGTGTTGCCGTGGTTGAACTCGTTCGGCCAGACACCGTGGTCCCACACCTCGAACCCGTCGTACAGTTCGGTGGCCCCCTCGGGACGCCAGCCGGTGTCCTCGTGTGCCATGCCATCACGTATCGGGGAAGAGGCCTTAAGGGTTTCCCACCGGTCGAGTGCGACCGGGAAGGGGTGCCAGGAGGAATGCCCGGGAGAGACCAGCCCCGCGCGAACAGCGTCAGTCCTTCGGTGGCGCGTTCGGCGGGCGCTCCTCGTCGTCGAGGAACACGCGGGCGAACAGGTCGACGTAGAGCTCCAGAACCGTGCTCTCGTCGAGTCCTTTCGACTCGGACTGGCGTTCGAGGTACGTCGCCAGTTCGTCGCTCGGTTCGAGGCTGACGGTCCGGCCGTCGACCTCGAACTCGACCTCGTGGGCGCCGGAGACGAGGTGCTCTATCTCCAGCAGCGCCTGTTCGGCCTTGGTCTCGAGGGCCTCCTCGGCGTCCATCAGCCGCGCGTCGCCGAACGCCTCCGCGGCCGCGAGGAACCGGTCGCTGGCCTCGAAGGAGATCAGAATGCCTCACCCCCCTCACCCTCGAAGGCCGTCACCCACTCGGTCTCACGCTCGCAGACCGGACACGCCTGTCGCAACCGACTGCGTTCGAACACCGAGAGGTCGGCCATCTGGCCGCACTCCGCGCACTCGAAGTACGTCATTCCGGC
>CAZATR010000183.1:0-4763 GCA_964488035.1 uncultured Natronomonas sp. | reverse complement strand
AGGTGAAGTTCACCGAGCAGGGCGAGGCCATCGCCGAGAAGTACGCCAACCCGAAGATCGCCCGGCGGAACCTCGAACAGATGCTCAACGCACAGATCCGGGCCCGACACCGGGCGGTCGGCGGGGGATCGACCCCCGGTCCCGAGGCGGGCACCGCCGCGATGGCGACGGCCGCCGACGCCGCCCGGGCGACCTACCGCGAACTGCTCGACGCCGATGGGTTCGTCGCCTACTTCGAGGAGGCGACGCCGATCCGCGTCATCGAACGGCTCAACCTCGGCTCCAGGCCGGCCTCCCGCTCCGGCGAGCGGACCGTCGAGGACCTGCGGGCCATCCCGTGGGTGTTCGCCTGGACCCAGGCCCGCTGCATCCTCCCGGGGTGGTACGGGCTCGGGACCGGCCTCGACGCGTACCTCGAGGACGACGGCGATCTCGAGACCCTCCGTCGGTGCTACGAGGGGTGGCCCTTCTTCCGGACGACGCTCGACAACGCCGCGCTGGCGCTCGCCAGGACCGATCTCGAGATCGCCGAAGCGTACGCAGCCCTCGCGACGAACCACACCGAGTTCTTCCCGCGCATCGAGGCCGAGTACGACCGGTCGGTCGATCTCGTCCTCGCGATCACCGGCCGGGACCGCCTCGTGCCCGAGTCGTGGCTCGCGGAGAACCTGGAGCGCCGAAACCCCTACGTCGACCCGTTGAACCTCCTCCAGGTCCGGCTCCTGGCCCAGGCGGACCTGTCCGACCTCCAGGAGCGGACCCTCCGGCTGACGGTCAAGGGTATCGCCGCCGGCATGAAGTCGACGGGCTGACGGCGTCGCCCGATCGCACCGCCCGACGACGGTTCCCTCCTCGTCGACCACGGCGGCCCGGAGGTGCGTCGCGTCCAGGTCGCCGCCGACGTAGTACGGCATCGGCGGAAGAGCCTGCGGGCTCGACCGTACCTGATCGGTCTCCGCCGAGCCGGTTCGAGGTCGGAGTCGGTGGACGGCCTACCGATCCGTGATGTCGGATTCGTAGACGACGCCACGGTCGCCGTCGACCGTGACCACGGTGTCGGCCGGGACGTCGAGTGCCACGTCGCCGACCATCGGGACGCCGAGCTCGCGGGCGACGACCGCCGGGAGGCTCGTGGTACCACGGTCGGCGGCGACGATGGCGCCGATCGACTCGAGGTCGCCGGTGAACTCGGCATCGAACGGCTCCGGCAGCACGACGACGCCGCCGTCGGGACAGTCGGCGAGGTCGCCGTCCGGTGCGAGGTAGACGGGGCCGGCCGCCCGGCCCGCGCTGACGCCGCGGCCGCTGGCCAGCACCTCGGCGGCCAGGTGGACCTTCAGCGTGTTCGTGGTGTTGGCGCCCTCGAGGTGGGTCATCATGCCGGCCAGGACGGCGACGGTGTCGCCGCTCTCGGCGACCCCGCTCGCGACGCTCTCGGCGGCCGCCCGCTCGATGAGCTCCGCGGGGCTCTCGTCGACGAACGGGAGGTGGCGGGGCTGGACGCCCCAGGTGAGCCCGAGCCGGCGGCGCACCGACTCGTCCGGCGTCACCGCGACGACCGGGACCGAGGGCCGGTACTTGGCGACCTTCCCGGCGGTGTAGCCGGATTCGGTGACCGCGACGACGGCGGTGGCGCCGACGTCCCGGGCGAGGTAGCGCGCGGCGCGGGCCAGGGCGTCGGTCCGGCTGTCGCCGGCGGCGGGCACGCGCTGTTCGCGGGCCTCGGCGTACTCGTCGCTGGCCTCGACGTCCCCGATGATGCGGGCCATCGTCTCGACGACCCGGACCGGGTGGTCGCCGACCGCGGTCTCCGCCGACAGCATCACGGCGTCGGTGCCGTCGAGGACGGCGTTGGCGACGTCGGAGGCCTCCGCGCGGGTCGGGCGGCGCGCGTGGGCCATCGAGTCCAGCATCTCCGTGGCCGTGATGACCGGGATGCCGGCCTCGACGGCCTTCCGGATGGTGCGCTTCTGGATGAGGGGGACGCGCTCGAGCGGACACTCGACGCCGAGGTCGCCCCGGGCGACCATCACGCCGTCGGCGGCCTCGACGATGGGCGCGAGGTTCTCGACGGCGTCGGCCCGCTCGATCTTCGCGACCACGGCGAGATCGCCGCCGACGGCCTCGACGGCCTCCCGGACGGCGTAGACGTCCTCGTCGTCGCCGACGAAGCTCGCCGCGACGAAGTCGACGTCCCGCTCGACGGCCATCCGGAGCTCCGTGCGGTCGGCGTCGGTGACCGGATCCAGCCCGAGGTCGACGCCGGGGACGTTGACCCCGCGGCGGCTCCCGAGCTCCCCGCCGGAGTCGACCCGGACGACGACCGCCTCGTCGTCGACCGTCTCGACGGTGGTCTCGACGTGGCCGTCGTCGAACAGGACGCGGTCGCCGGGTGCGACGGCGGACAGCGGGGCCGACACCCCGAGCACGCCGGGTTCGGCGACGTCGCCCTCGACCAGCCGGAGTTCCTCGCCCGCCGCGAGCTCGACCGGCTCGGACGTCGTCGCGGTCCGGACCTCCGGGCCCGGGACGTCGAGCATCGTCGCGACCGCCCGGTCGGTCGCCTCGGCGACCTCGTGGACGCGGTCGATGGTGTCAGCCCGCTCGGCCGTGGCCCCGTGGCTCGCGTTCAGGCGTGCGACGGACATCCCCGCCCCGACGAGCTCGCGGATCGTCTCGCGGTCGTCGGAGGCGGGTCCGAGCGTGCAGACGATCTTGGCCCGGCGCATGTCAGCGACTCACGGGGGCCGATGCCTCGAACCCTTCGGTGGCGACGGGACGTCGCCGGGCCGGTATCACGGGCCGGCGGTCGGGACGGTCACTCCTCCGGGACACGCGTGGTGAGCTCCAGGGCGTGGATGTCGGTCGTCATCGCGTCGCCCAGCGCCTCGTACACCAGGTCGTGCTGGTCGACGAGCGACCGGTCCTCGAAGGCCGGCGAGACGACGGTCGCCCGCAGGTGGTCGTCGTCGTGCTCGCCGCGGGCGCGCTCGACGGTCGCCTCGCAGTCCGGCAGCCCCCGTTCGATCATCGCCTCGACCTCGTCGGGCGTCATGCACGACGCTGGGAGCGGCGCCGACAAAAGGCCGCCGACCGTGTCGCTTTACCCGCCCGGCGACGAGGCCCCGGTATGGACTGCGCCGTCGTGAGGTACGGGGCCATCGGGACGAAGAGTCCCACCGTTCGCGCCCGGATGGAGGCGCGGCTCCGGGAGAACCTCGGTGCGGTGCTCGCGGACCGCGGCCTCGACGGCAGCGTCGAGCGCCGCCCGGGCCGACTCGTCGTCCGCGGCGCCGACGCCGAGCGGGCGGCCGAGGCGGCGGACGCGGTGCCGGGCGTCGTCTCGTCGAGCCCGGCCCGGGAGACGCCGGCCGAGGCCGACGCGATCCGCGAGGCGATGGTCGACCTCGCCGAGGGCCGGTCGTTCGACAGCTACGCGGTCCGGGCCAACAGGGCGCGGGACGACCACCCGTTCACCAGCCCCGAACTGGAGCGGACGGGCGGCGCGGCCGTCGGTGAGGCCGTCGACGCGACCGTCGACCTCGATGACCCCGACGTCACCCTGGAGGCCGACGTCCGGCCGGACCGGGCGTTCGTGTTCGTCGACCGTCTCGATGGCCCCGGCGGGTTGCCGGTCGGGAGCCAGGCGGCGCTCGTGGCGCTCGTCTCCGGCGGCATCGACTCCCCGGTCGCCGCGTTCGAGGCGATGCGGCGCGGCGCCCCGGTCGTCCCCGTGTACGTCGACCTCGGGGACTACGGCGGCGTCGACCACCGGGCCCGGGCGATCGCGGCCGCCGAACGGCTGGCCGAGGTCGCGCCCACCCACGACGCCCGGCCCTGCGTCGTCGAGGGCGGCGACGCCCTCGCCGACCTCGTCGAGCACGTCGACCGCGGTCGGATGCTCGCCGTCCGACGGTACTTCTTCGCGGCCGCCGCGGCGATCGCCGAGCGGGAGGACGCCGCCGGCATCGTCACCGGGGAGGTCCTCGGACAGAAGTCCAGCCAGACCGCGCGGAACCTCCGGGTCACCTCCGCCGCGGTCGACCTCCCGGTCCACCGGCCGCTGCTCTCCTGCGGGAAGCCGGAGATAATCGAGCGGGCCCGGGCGCTGGGTACCTACGGGACCGCCGAGATCGAGGCGGGCTGCAACCGGCTGGTGCCGGAGCACCCGGAGACGAACGGTCGGCTGGAGGGGCTGGCCGAGGTGGAGCCGGACGACATCCTGGAGCGGGCCGCCGCCGACGCGCGGGCCGCCGAGCGCGTCGACTTCGAGGGGTAGCTGTCGCCGCCGATGGTCGACCCGGGGTTACAGCTCCCGGACGTGGCCGCACTGCCGGCACTCCCAGACTCCGTCGTCGACGTGCTCGAACTGGGCCTTCTGGTAACTCCCGCCGAGACTGTTCTCGCAGTCCGGGTTCGGGCAGCGGTCCGAGATCCGTTGCATGGCACCAACTAGCACTCGACAGCGTAAATGTTCACCGTCCGTTCAACCCCTCCCCGATCGGGGGACGAACTGAACCGGCTGTAAGACCTCCTTTTGTACCGAGCGGTCTGGGTTTTCGATGGCACGGCCGTCGAGAACACCTGGAAAGCCCTCGGCGGGCTCGCGGTCGCTCAGCGACATATCCTCGCTCCCGCTGGTCGCTCGGATAAGGGTCGCTGAGACGACTCCCCTGTCGGCGCGACCCCGCCTCGCCCTTTCAGTCCACCAGGAGAGCGGAATTTCGGGCCGGGCGCGTGCGCGTCGACCGCCGCGAGCACCC
>CAZATR010000182.1:0-4882 GCA_964488035.1 uncultured Natronomonas sp. | reverse complement strand
GGACGGCACCGTCGAGTTCGACGTCAAGCCGCCGGCCGGCAGCGAGTACGCCGACAAGCGGGAGAACACCGCGATCCTGGTGGTCCGCGAGTAGCGGACCGGGGGCCGGGAGGACGGGTCCGGCGGGTCAGATGCGCTCCTCCCAGTCGATCCAGGACTGCTCCCAGCCCTTCCGGCGCGCGGCGTCCCGGCGGGCGTGCTCGCGGTCCTCCCGCCGGGTCCGGTTGCGCTCAACGCCGTCGGGCTGTTCGCCCTCGACCAGCATCGGGTGGTAGGCGACCGTCCCGAACTCGGCGACGCGCTCGCCGCCCTCGATCGCGACGAGCTCCTGGCCGGCGGTGCCCAGCGGCATCACGAGCCGACCGCCGGGGGCGAGCTGGTCCAGCAGCGCCGCGGGCGGCTCGACGGCGGCCGCCTCCACGAGGATCCGGTCGAACGGCGCGTACTCCGCGAGACCGTAGGCGCCGTCCCGGCGGTCGACCAGCACGCCGGGGTAGCCCGCCGCCTCGAGGTTCGAGCGGGCCTCGTAGACGAGGCGGCGGGCGATGTCGACGCCGTGGACGTTCGCCTCGCCGGTGATCTCCGCGATGACGGCGGCGGTGTAGCCGACGCCGACCCCGACGACGAGCACGTCGTCGCCGGGCTCGACGGCCACCGCTTCGAGCAAGCGACCGGCGGCGCTGGGCGAGAGCACCCGCGTGCCGAGCCGCTCGAAGGAGCGATCCGCGTACGCCGCCGACTCGTCCTCGACGAACGGCTCGCGCGGCACCTCCCGCATCGCGACGCCGACCCGCTCCGAGGCGACGACGGCCTTGGCCTCGTGCTCGAGGCCGTCGACCATGTCGTCGCGAAGCACCGCCGGGTCCATACACGGCGTCCGGCCCGGAGCCTATTCAATCGCGCGCCCGACCGCCGCCGGTAGCGGGCTGGCCGTCACCGTCTCGACGGACACCAGCCCGACATAGGCCGCCAGCCAGGCAGCGACGCGTCGGCGTCGTGGACGCAGTCGGCGCGGACGCGTCGAGGTGCCGTTGCGGGCGGCCACAGCACCGCGAGTTCGCGCCAGTCCCCGTCCCAGAGGCGGTCCTCGTCGGTCGGCATTCAGGGGTCGCCGCCCTGCATGGGGACGAACCGGACGGCGCCGTGCTCCTCGCGGTCGAGACCGTCCGCGGTCTTCGTGAGTTTGACGAGCGTCTGGGAGTTCCGGCCGATGGGCGCGACGAGGCGGCCGCCCTCGCGGAGCTGGTCGACGACGGCGTCCGGCACGGTCGCGGCTGCGCAGGTGAGGTACGCGGCGTCGTACGGGGCGTGCTCCGGCCAGCCGGCGTGGCCGTCGCCGACGCGGACGTGGACGTCGTACCCGAGGTCGGCGAGGCGCTCGCGGGCCTCGCTGGCGAGCCGCTCGACGTACTCGACGCTGTGGACGTTGCCGTCGCCGACGATCTCGGCCGTGACGGCCGCGTGGTAGCCACAGCCGGTCCCGATCTCGAGCACGCGGTCGCCGTCCTCGAGGGCGAGGTGGTCGCACATGATCCCGACCATGTGCGGCGCGGAGACGGTCTGGTCGGCGCCGATCGGGAGCGGCCGGTCGGCGTAGGCGCTGTCGCGGCGGGCCTCGGGGACGAACGCGTGACGCTGGACGGTACCCAATGCGTCGATCGTGGACTCGCGCTCGATCCGGCCGGCCTCCACGAGCCGGTCGACCATGGCCTCGCGCCGGGCGTCGAAGTCGTCGCCGTCCGGTCCTGAGTCGCGCCCGAACATCCCCTACCACCCGGACCAGGCGCGCTGGCGGGCCTCCTCGTCGCGGGCGTACACCCGCTTTACGTCCTTCGCGAGGGCGCCGTCGCCAGCGTGGTCGTAGCCCTCCCGGTCGTAACCGGTGGCGTCCTCGCGGACGAGGAGGCGTTCGGCGGTGAACGCCTCGCCGCCGTACTCGTGGGTCTCGCCGACGACGAACTCCTCGTCGCCCGGCACCTGGATTTTCACGCTCCGGGTCTCGTCGTGGCCGCCGTCCTTCGGGTGGAGGGTGAGGTTCACGGCGACGTTACCCACCGCCCGGGTCCAGATCGTCTTGACCTCGGTGACCTCGGCGGTCTCGACGCGGGCACCGTCGGTCGTCTCCAGGGAGGTGATGCGGGCGGTGAGGAAGGCCGCGTCGGTCTCGACGAGGAACTCCTCGCCGACCGCGAGGGTCTCGTCGGGCGGGATCTCCACGCGGGCCTCGTCGGACTCGTCCTCCTGGGAGACGATCACCCGCCGCTCGACGGTCGAGTCGGTTTCGAGGATCCGCTTGTGGACGTGGCCGCAGTCGCCGCACCGGACGGTCGCCTGGCCCCCGCGGTTGAGGACCTCGTGGGCCGTCTCGGCCCCGGGCGAACAGGCCGGACAGCGGACCGCGACGCGCTGGTGGCTCATTGGCCGGTCGTACTCGGTCGGCACGTATAAGGGCGTGGCTCGGGCCCGATTGACGGGCCCTGGGCCCGGCCGGGAACGCTCGCACGTCAGCCGTCGCCGTCGGGCTCGTCGTCCGGACTCGTGCCGTCGGCGGTGGCCTCGCCGGTTCCGCCCGACGGTGCCGTGTCGGCCTCGCCACCACCGGCGGCCGTGTCGTCGCTCTCGGCCGCGCTCGACGCTGGTTGGTCGGCGTCGCCCCGGCCGGCCGCCTCGCCGTCGCCGCCACCCTCGCCGAGGGCCGCGGCCTGGTCGCCGTCGTCGCCGCTGCCGGATTCGTCGCCGTCGTCGCCCGGCTCCGCCGCGACCAGGCCCCGGCCCTCGGCGAACTCGTAGGTGGCCCACCGGCGGATGGAGAGCACGCCGGTCATCTTGCGGACCCGGATCCGCTTCATCAGCGTGTCCTCGACGACCTCGTCGGAGAGGGCGAGGTCGATGACGCCGTCGGCGATGTAGCCGAGGTCGTGGGGGAACTCGTCGCCGTTTTCGATCCGGGTGGCGCCGGCGAAGACGGGAACGTCCCGGGCCTTCGCGACCGCGGCCCGGAGGTCCTTCACGAAGTCGTACGCCTGGACGGGCTGGACGAGCGAGCCGAACTCCGTCAGCGAGTCGATGAGGACGACGCCCTCCTCGGCGTCGGGATCGGTGACGTCGTCGATGCACCGCTCGAGGGCGTTGAGGACGGCCTGCGGGTTCGAGGGGTCCCGGATGCGCGTGGTCGAGCCGGCGGCGACGCGGTGGAGGTGGCGGTTCCACTCGCTCATGCTGTCGACCATCTCCTCGGGGTCGTCGAGCCGGTAGGTGAAGCAGTCCAGCAGCCGGAGCTGGCCGGACGCCAGATAGGGGAGGACGTTCCAGCCGAGCGCGACGAACTCCTGGACGACCGACACCGGGGTGTCGAGGAACGCAACGACGACCGCCGGCTCGCCGCGCTCGAGTGCGCGCCAGACGAGTTCGCCGTACAGCGCCTCCTCCCGGGTGCCGGGCTGGCCGGAGACGAGCACGAAGGAGTTCCGCGGGATGCCCTGCGGGAGCCCGGCCCGCAGCGCCGAGACGCCGGGGTCGAACCGGCGGTTGCCGTGGTACTCGGTGAAGACGCGGTCCTCCTCGAGCAGCGTCGCCCGGCACGGCGCCGAGCAGAAGTGGTAGGTGTCGCCCTCGTACTCGGTCGTCACCGGCGCCTCGGGGATGGGGAGCCGGCAGTAGTCGCACTTCCGGTCCGGCGGGTCGCCCGCATCGGTCTCGGTGTCGCCCATGCCCGGCCCTAGCACCCACCGGGCGTAAAACTGCACTGCCGGTCGGCGGGGTTCGGTCGGATCATTCGACGTCCGGGAGCGTCACCTGCTCGCCGTCGGCGTAGACCGCGGGCTCCCGGAGGATGCCGTCCATGTGGACCGGGGCGTCGGTGTCGCCGCCGATGCCGGCGTCGTCGCCGACGGCGACGTGGACGGTGCCGCCGGCCTTCTCGTCGAGCAGGACGCTGCCGATCAGCTCGGTGACGCCGACGTTGGTGCCGATGCCGAGCTCGGCGAGGTTGTAGGCGTCGCGGCCGACCTCGTCGGCGGCGGCCTCCAGCTCCCCACGGATGGCGTCGTCGTCGACGTCCGTGACGTAGCCGTCGGTGACCTCGAACGTCACGGTGTGGCCGTCCTCGAGCAGGCCGTGCGGCCGGATGGTCCCGTCGACGACGTACGTGCCGTCGGCGGATTCCGGGCTGACGAACACCTCGCCGGCGGGCAGGTTCGAGAAGTCGCCGGGTTCGTGGACGATCCCGGTGTCGTCGCGCCACGCGCGGTCGCCGAGCCGGACGGTGAGGTCGGTGCCCTGCGGCGAGGTCACGCGGATCTCCTCGGCGTCGCCGACCGCCTCCAACATCGCGGCGCACTCGGCCGCGATGGCCTCGTAGTCGGCGTCCAGCCCGGTCGTGAACACCGCCTCGGTGATACCGGGCAGGGTCGCGCCGCGGGCGCCCCGGTCGGTGGCGTCCGAGCGAGCGCGGGTGTGGCTGAGGCTCTTCGTCGTCGGCGCGAGGAACGCGTCGGCGGATTCGAGGGCGGCGGCGACCGGCGCCGGTGGCTCGGCGCCGTGCTGGGGGCCCGGCGGGTACCGGACGATGACGGCATCCTCCGTGGCCGCGAGGGCGGCCCCGTACAGCGCCTCGCCGATCGGCCGGCGCCTGTCGTCGGTGACGACGACGCAGGTCTCGTCCGGCTGGACGGCGAGACACTGCTCGACGGCGGTATCCGCCGCTGTCGCGACCGCTTCGGAATCCTCGATCTCGAGGGCGTCTTCCATACGGCCCGTTCTTCGACGGGGCCCCGGATATGCGTTCCTCCGGCGAGCGACCGATCGGTCGCCCGACGAGCACCCATCTGGCCGGTGGCACCCGGTCGGATATCCGCCCCGAAACGGCCGTTCCGAATAGGGA
>CAZATR010000181.1:0-4904 GCA_964488035.1 uncultured Natronomonas sp. | reverse complement strand
TCCTCGTAGGCGAGGTTCATGACCCACTGGGAGAAGGCGTCGCTCTGGGGGTCGACCTCCTCGTCGCCGACGAACGGCGAGAGCATGTCGCCGGCCATCAACAGCGAGAACTCGAGGTCGCGGGGGTCCCGGACGGGCGTGACGAGGTACGTGTTGTGGCCGTCGTACACCGTCTCCTCGCGCTCGATGAGGTCGCGGTCCTCGAGCTTGTCGATGATGCGGCTGCCCTTCCGGGAGTCGACGTCGAGCTCCTTCCAGAACTCGCTTTGATGGATCCCGCCGGTGTCGCGGATCAGATGCAGGCCATCGCGCTCCGTCTCGGACAGGTCCTCCTCGGCGCCGGCGCTCATTGCGTGGTACTCGGCCGGCCCGCGGGTTAAATCCTGTCTTCGACGCGTTCGTACGGCGTCTCGCAGGGCGGGCCGTCGGCGAAGCGGTACGTGGGCTCGGCGCCGAGGGAGAGGAGCGACGAGGATCGGGTTCCGAACCCGTCGCCGTGGACGCAGACGCCGTACTCGTGGTCGCCCAGGAGGTCGCCGGCGCGGTCGAGCCATTCCCCCGAGGTCTCGGCGTCGCGGGGCTGCAGCGTCTCGCGGACGCGGCCGGCGTTGTCGGCCTGGCTGCGGCCGGCCTCAGGGCGTGTTGCGGGGACGAACCACTCGCCGTCGGCGCCGACGTTGACGACGACGTGCACGCCGGGCTCGAGCGGGGTGGTCAGGTGGTCGTCGATGACGTCGTCCGTGCCGCCGTTCCGGACCAGCGTGCAGGCGTCGGCGTCGGCGACGACCACGTGGAAGGCCGCGTAGCTGCGGGTCCGTAGCTCGGACTCGACGAGCTCGACGGCCGCGCTTGCGGACCGCGCCCCGAGGGCGTCGGCCACGAGACGGCCGCGGGATCGGTCGCCCTCGCCGGACACCCATCGGTTGGTGATCGCCACGAACACGCCCGCCTCGTTGTACCCGATCCAGGTGCCGCCGGCCTCCTCGTCCCGCGGTGCCACGACGGCCGGGTCCGTGTCCCAGCGGGTCGGCGGGGTGGCCGGGCGGTCGTACAGTTCGTCCCGGTTGGCCGCGACGCAGACGGGCGCGTCGGGGAACACCCGCCAGGCGACGATCAGCGTGCACACGACTCGCGGTACGGGCCCGGAGGTGTTAAACCTGCAGCGGTCGGTCACTCCCGGGGCTCGTCCGCGGCCTCGAGTCGGCGGCGGACGGCGGCCCGGTCGACGGTCCCGGACGGGGTACGCGGGACGGCGTCCGCGAATGCGACCGTGCGGGGGCGCTTGAAGTCCGCCAGGCGGTCCCGGCAGTGGTCCCGAAGGGCGGCGGCGGAGGCGTCGCCGGCGGAGGCGTCGCCGGCGCGGACGACCAGGGCGGCGACCCGCTGGCCCCACTCCTCGTCGGGGAGCCCGACGACGGCGCAGTCCTCGACGACGGGGTGGCTCCGGAGTGCCGCCGCCACCTCGGCCGGGTCGACGTTCTCGCCGCCGGTGACGATGGTGTCGTCGATGCGGCCCTCGACGTAGACGCGGCCCGCCTCGTCGCGGTAGCCCCGGTCGCCCGTCCGGAGGCCGGCGTTGCAGAACGCCGCCTCGGTCCGTTCGTCGTCGAGGTAGCCGGGCGAGACCATGGCGCCGCTGACGACGAGTTCGCCGGACTCGCCCGGCCGACGGCGGACGCCATCGTCGTCGACGACGGCGAGTTCGGCGAACATCAACGGGTTGCCGACCGATCCCAGGGTGGTGGCGGCCTCGTCGGGGCGTGCGGTCGCGATCTGTGAGGCCGCCTCGGTCATCCCGTATGTCGGCGCGACGGGCACCCCGCGGTCCCGGGCGCGCGCCAGCAGCTCGGGCGGACAGGGCGCGCCGCCCAGCAGGACGAACCGGAGCTCCGGGAGGACGCCGGCGTCGAGGAGCCGGTCGAGCATCGTGGGTACGAGGGAGAGACAGGTGGCGTCGGCCGCTCGGAGCGCCTCGAGGGTCGCCGCTGGCTCGAAGGACCGCTGGACGGACAGTGCGGTCCCGTAGACGACGGAGCGGTAGACGGGTGCGAGCCCGCCCATGTGGGCCATCGGGAGGGTGACGTGCCAGCAGTCCGTCGGCGTGACGCCGAGCCGGAACGCCGAGGCCGTCGCGCTCGCGAGGACGTTGGCCAGCGTGAGCACGGCGGCGTCGGGGTCGCCGGTGGTGCCGGAGGTGAACATCACCACGAGCGCGTCGTCCGCCGCCCACTCGGGGAGGTCGAACGGTTCGGGGTCGACGGCCGAAAGCGGCTCGGCGCCGGACTCCGGGGCGTCCACGGCGAGCACCGGGGCGTCGGCGGCCGCCGTGGCGGCGGGCTCGGTGTCGGCCTCGCAAACGACGGCGGCCGGATCAACCCGGTCGAGGCGTGCCTCGAGCTCGGACGAGGTGGCACGGGCGTGGAGGGGGACCAGGGTGGCGCCGAGCCGCTGGGCGGCGTGGACCAGTTCGACGAACTCGACCCTGGTCCCCGAGCAGACGGCGAGACGGTCCCCGACGCCGACGCCACGGGCCGAAAGTCGGCCGGCGAGCGTCTCGACGCGGCGGTCGAGGGCGGCGTAGCTCGCGGTCGCCTCGACGTCGGCCCCGGCCGCCAGGGCGGTCGCTTCCGGCGTTGCGTCGGCGCGGATGGCCAGCCAGTCCCGCATCGTCTCCGGCCCGTTCACGGTGGAGGGACATTGCCTTTTCCCTGCGGCACCGCGACGGCGCCGTCGGCGACCGGCGCCACGCCGTCACGGAGGTCCCTCGCCAGCCGGTCGCCGGTCGCCAGCCCGCAGGCCGGGACGGACGGCAGCGAGACCGCGAGGTGGACGGCCGCCGCGCGGGCGACGGCGCCGTCCACCGTCGTCGTCACGACGGCGTCGAGGCCGGCCGCGCGAGCCCGGGTGGCCACGTCGCGGGCGAGGTCGACGCCGCCGAGCGCCATGGGCTTGCAGACCACGACGTCGGCGGCCTCGGCGTCGAGGACGGCGTCGATGCCGTGGTGGACGAGCCCCTCGTCGAGCGCGACGTCGACCGGGCCGCCGCGGAGGGCGGCGTGGCCGGTCACGTCCCCGGCCGGGAGCGGCTGTTCGGCGAACGCGACGTCGTGGGTGGCGAGCGCGGCCAGCGTCCGCTCGGCTGGCTCGCGGTCCCACGCGCCGTTGGCGTCGACGCGGAGTTCGACGTCGGGACACCGGTCGCGAACCGCGGCGATCCGGTCGCGGTCGGCCGGCGGCGACCGGGCACCGACCTTCACCTTCACCGCGGGATACCCGGCCCGGACCGCGTCGGCGGCCGCGGCCGCCGTCGCCGCCACCGAGCCGTCCCCGACCGTGGCGTTGACCGGGACGCGGCGCCGCTCCATCGTTCCGCCGAGATACCGGTACAGGGGGAGCCCGGCCGCGCGGGCGCGGGCGTCGAGGACGGCCAGCGAGACGCCGTGGCGGGCGGCTGACCGATCGGCGAGAGTTCCATCCGCGAGGGCCGTGGCCGGGTCGGACACCCGCTCGAGGGCCGCCTCGCAGGCCTCGATGGGCTCGGTCCAGCCGGGTAGCGGCGTCGCCTCGCCGACGCCGTCGGTGCCGTCGACGGTGACGCGGACGAGGACGCCGGTCCGTTCCTGGATGGTGCCGGCGGCCGTTTCGAGCGGCTCGGCCAGCGGAAGCGAGAAGCGTTCGAGGTTCATGGCGGGAGGGCGAGGCCGACCGCGAACAGCACCGAGTGGGCGAAGAGGAGCTTTCCGGTCCGCTCGAGCGCCGGGTTCAGCGCCTCGCCGTCGGTCCGGGTCCAGACGGTGCTGCCGATGGTGACGGCCAGCGGTGCGGTCAGGAGCGGCAACAGCACGGCGGGCGAGTAGTCGTCGAGCCAGAAGCCGACGGGGACGACGTAGGCCATCCCGACGAGTGCGGTCCACTCGAGTCGGCTCAGTCGGTAGCCGAGCAGCACGACGAGGGTGCGCTTGCCGGCCGCGGCGTCGGTCTCGCGGTCCCGGATGTTGTTGACGACGAGGATGGCCGTCGAGAGCCCGGCCGCCGGGAGGCCGGCGACGACGGCCGCCACCGGGAGCGTGCCGGCCGGGAGTCCGACCGGGAGGACGACGCCGGCGTGGGCCGCCGCCTGGACGTAGTAGGTGCCGGCGACGGCGACGAGCCCGAAGAACACGAACACGAAGAGGTCGCCGAGGCCGCGGTAGCCGTACGGGAGCGGGCCGCCGGTGTAGGTGACGCCGGCGACGACGGAGGCGAGGCCGACGACGAGGATGGGGAGGCCGCCGACGTAGACGAGGTAGACGCCGACGAGGACGGCGAGGGCGAACGTGGCGACCATCGCCCGCTTCACCGCGGCCGGCTCGATGATGCCGCCGGCGGTGACGCGGGTGAACCCCTCCCGGTCGGCCGTGTCGGCGCCCCTGACGGCGTCGTAGTAGTCGTTGGCGAAGTTCGTCCCGATCTGCAACAGGAGCGCCCCGAGGAGGGCGACGGTGGCCGGGAGCGGCGCGAAGACGTTGTCGTGGAGCGCGAGGCCCGTGCCCACGACGACTGGGGCGCTGCCGGCCGGCAGTGTCTGCGGCCGGGCCGCCATCAGCCAGGCCCGCCGTCGCGAGACCGCCTCGGTCATTGGCGGGCGTCCGTGCGGCGCCGATATAAGGCCCCGGGTCCCGGACCGCGTGGGACCGCGCCGAGCCGTCGGACCACGGCGTTCAGCGCCTCCGCAGATCGGACGCGTTCGGAATTCGTTGTTCGACGGAACAACGGACGGGCTGGAAGCCGGACGGGATGCCGTTGCCGTCGCTACCTCGGACGGTCGCCGAAGAAACGACGCTGATTCGGTCGCGGGTCTCGTTACGCGGCGGGGTTGACGTCCTCGGTGGCGTCCTCGACCTGTTCGGTGACGTCCTCGACCT
>CAZATR010000180.1:0-4931 GCA_964488035.1 uncultured Natronomonas sp. | reverse complement strand
TCGTAAGGAATAGGTCGAGGGTTCAATTCCCTCCGCCGGCTTCGTCCGTTCGTCAACGTCCCGGAGGGCTCCGTCGATTCGCATCGGTGCAGCCATCGCTGGCGAGGTGTCGAAGCGGGTTGGATCGGAAACCATGATCCATGTGGAAGCTGACGACCCAACCCGCGTTCGATACGTTCCCGAGCCCTTTCCGTTTGTCGCGGACTGCATTCACGGCAGTCCACCGGCCGCGAGCCCCGCCGTCTCGTCGGGCGGCAGCTGCGGCGAGTGCACCTCGTTCCCCAGGCTCAACATGGCCAGGTAGGTCATCGCTACAGTCAGGAACCCCAAGAACGACGCGACCACGATGCCAACGGCGGTTTCGACCAGTGCCGTGTGTTCCGAGAGGCGTCTAGCGACTCTGATACCCCACCCAAAGGATTGAGGGTCTGGAAGGTCCGATCGTCGCACGTTCGGCAGTCACTGCCCCTCGACATGGCCACTGTGTGGCTCCCGTCGGCCGGGCGAAGTCCCCCAAATTCCGCCCGAACCGGCCGGATCGAGTGGCGTGGTAACACTCAGCGATAGTGATCCGACCACGACAGACTTAATGCTTCGTAGACATTACTCGTGGCTAGTCATGCACGACTTGACTGGCTTCCAGCGCGACCTCCTCTACGTGATCGCCGGACTCGATGGCCCGAAAGGCCTCGCGATCAAGGACGAACTCGACGAGTACTACGGCGCAGAGATCAACCACGGCCGGCTCTACCCCAACCTCGACGCGCTGGTCGAGAAGGGCCTGGTCGAGAAAGGCCGGATCGATGACCGGACCAACGCCTACACGCTGACCCAGCGCGGCGAGCGGGAGCTCGAGGCCCGCCGGGAGTGGGAGGACGGCATCGCCGGCGAAATCATCGAAGAAGCTGTCGCCGCATAACGCGGCACCCGCTGACTTTTAGCACCGCCGGGGCCTTCCCGGCGTCATGCGACTCTCCGTTTCGACGAGCGACCCCACCGACGTCATCGACGTCACCGGACGCGTCGACGAAGCCGTCCCCGACGACGTCGCAGCCGGTGTCGCCACCGTCTTCGTCCCCCACACCACGGCCGGCGTGGTCGTCAACGAGGCAGAGGGGCGGTTGCTCACGGATCTCGAGGCGTTCGTCGAGCGGCTCGTCCCGGCGGACCGAGGCTACGGACACGACGCGGTCGATGACAACGCCGCCGCCCACCTTCGGGCGACGGTCCTGGGCGAGAGCATCACGATCCCGATCGCGGACGGCAACCTCGCCCTCGGCACCTGGCAGTCGGTCCTCTTCGTCGAGTGCGACGGGCCACGATCTCGACGCCTGCACGTGACCGTCGTGACGGACTGATCGGCCAGGCAGCCTACTCAGGGAGCGTCGCCACCAGCAGAAAGGTCTCCGGCCGCTCGGCCCCTTGCTCCACCGCGAAGCCGGCCGACGCCACGAACTCGGTCGCCGACTCGAGGTCGTGCCGTTCGCCGATGGGCGGGCCAGCCTCGCCGGCGCCCCGTGCCGACCAGTCGATGGTCACCAGTCGGCCGCCCGGGACGATGACCCTCGCGAGCTCCGCCAGCGCACCGGTCCCGACGAACTCGTGGAACGTCATGGTCGAGAACGCCGCGTCCATCGTGGCGTCGTCGAACGGCAAATCGGCCACCTCGGACGTCACTAGCTCGACGTTTGCGGGCACGCCCTTGGCCTCGAACTTCTCGTGCATCTCGGGCTGGACGTCAACGGCGTAGAGCGTCTCGACGAAGGGCGCGACATCGGTCGTGTAGAACCCTGTCCCGCTGCCGAGGTCGGCGACCGTGGCGTCGGGCCCGGAATCCAGCATCGCCACGAGCTCGTCGCGCGAGCAGAACCGGTAGCGGCCGACGTCCTCGAGCTTGTCTGCGCTCGCCGGATCGAAGGTGTGGGGCATGCCGGCGGTTCGATACCGGCCGTGAAAACTCCACCCGGATCGAGATCGGAGCGCAGGACTGAACGGGCGGCCTTAGTAAAATCGATGACCACGACCGACGAACTCGTGGAATCAGCGGATACGACGCGCTCTCTGCGGACGTCGTTGACCGCGTGAAGAAGCGCCAGCTCGACTGATCGGCGCGCGATGGCGGATGGGGACTCCCCTCCGGCTACCCGGCCGACCGTCTGGCGTGCGTGAGGAAGTTGTCGAACACCCGGTCGGGTCCCGGGATCCTTCGAAGTTCGCTGGGAGGGGCTGTCGCTGGCGTCGGTCGTCCGCTGGGGCTCGTCGACGTGCTTCTTCGTGATCCGCTCGGCCATCTCGAGGTCGTAGCCGGGGGAACTGCACGCTGAACGCGGCTCCTGCCCGGAAGGCCTAAAGCGAGTGTTCGTTCTCGGCGAGCTTTCGCGCGCCGAACGGGAGGGCCACCGAGGAGGCCGACGAGCTCGGCTTCGAGAACTGCGTCTTCGAAGCCCCGGGGCCGGAGATGTTCGAGTGGTACGGCAAGAACTTCGAGCCGAACGTCAACCCTTCGTCGACATCTCTCAGATAGTCGAACTCGAGTGTATTCGCTCGGGGCTTTGGGGCAAGGCGACCTCGTGGAGCCGGGCGGTCACGTGGTCGCCGACGTAGTCGCTGGGAAACCTTGGAGGCCAAACCTTACCCGTCCGACGGACCTAGTTTCGGTCGCATATGTCTGGGATTGAAGTCCAGCCGATCAGTAGCGACGCGGCTGTAGCCGACCTCGATCTCGCGCCAGTCGACGGCTGGGACGCGATGTACCTCGACGGCGGGTGGACGACGGACGTCGGTGACGGGAGCATCACGGTGTCCAACCCGTCGACGCGGGAGGACATGGGGACAGTCCCGGCCGGGACCGCGAACGACGTCGACGACGCCTACGACGCCGCGGCCGCGGTCCAGTCGGCGTGGGCCGATCGACCTCCCCAGGCCAGAGCCGAGGTCGTAGAGCGCGCCCGCGAGCTCACCGAGGAGTACGAGGACGACCTCGTCCACCTATCCGGCGTCGAGATCGGCGGGACGCCGCTCAAGGCCGGGATCGAGCTCGACATCGCACGGAACATGATGAAGGTGAGCGAGGGATTGGCCTTTGCGCTGGACGGGGGGCACAAGGACTCCATCGTCCCTGGCAAGGAGAACATCATCGAGCGCGAGCCGACTGGGGTCGTCGGCGTCATCTCCCCGTGGAACTTCCCGTTCCACCTCTCGATGCGTGCCGTCGCCCCTGCCATCGCCCTCGGGAACACGGTCGTGTTGAAACCGTCCTCGAACAGTTCGCTCCTGGGCGGCCTTGTCCTCGCCCGGCTCTTCGACGAGGCGGGCCTCCCCGACGGCGTGCTCAACGTCGTAACCGGGTCGGGCGCCGACGCCGGCGAGGCGGTTAGTGCCCATCCGACGGCGGACGTCGTCTCCTTCACCGGCTCGGGCAGCGTCGGCAAGCAAGTCGCCCGGAACGCCGCCGGCAACCTCGCGCTGCCCTCGTTGGAGCTCGGTGGCAACAACGCCCACATCGTCACCGACGACGCTGACTTAGAGCGGGCGGTCGACGCCGGCACTTTCGGCAGCTTCGTTCACCAGGGACAGGTGTGCATCTCCATCAATCGCCACCTGGTGCAGGAAGCGGTTTACGACGAGTACGTCGAACGGCTTGCCGAACGGGCGGACGACCTGGTCGTCGGCGATCCCCTGGAGGACGACGTTGACGTGGGACCGATCATCGACGAGAGCCAGCGGGACGACATGATCGAGTTCGTGGAGGAGTCGGTCGAACGCGGCGCGACGATCGAGACCGGAGGCAGCCACGACGGACTGTTCGTCGAGCCGACTGTGCTCTCGGACGTCACCAACGACATGCCGACGGCCTGCAACGAGCACTTCGGCCCGATCGCGCCTGTCATCCCCTTCGCCGACGACGCTGAAGCCGTCGAGATCGCCAACGACACCCGCTACGGCCTCTCGGGCTCGGTCCACTCGACCGATCTAGAACGGGCCCGGAACATCGCCGACGCCGTCGAGACGGGGATGATCCACATCAACGACCAGCCGATCAACGATGACCCACACACGCCCTTCGGCGGCGTGAAGGAGTCGGGCATCGGCCGCTACAACGGCGAGTGGATCATGGACGAGCTGACGGAGACGAAGTGGGTCTCGATCCAGCGGGAGCCGAGAGAGTATCCGCTCTGAACGCTATCGCGTCGGGCCCGCCGGTCATACGCTGTACTCGTCCTCGGCGATCTGGACGTACCGACCGTCTCGGTAGCGGCGTTTGCGCCACTGATAGCCCGCGGCGAGTCGGAGCCCCGCGGCCCCCGCCGCGCGGGCCCCGCGCCAGAGCGTGATGCCCCCGTCGGCCCCCAGCGCTTGTAACCTGGACGCGGTCCGGAAGGCTCGATCCCAGTCGGCCGGCTCGAAGTCCCGGACGAGCTCGGCCATCGCGACGTTGCGGAGGACCTCGCTGCCGATGGCCGCTTTCCACGCTCGGTTGTATCTGGCGAGTCCGTCCGTCGCCGCGAGCTCGCCAGCGATCGCTCCAGTCCGCACGGCGACGTGTCCGCCGCCCTCGTGGAACGCCGATGTCGCCCCCATCGCGCCGCCGGTCACCGCGACGTTCGCCCCGACCGGCGAGTCCACGGGACGGGTCGAGGAGATCGGGTAGGTCTCGGTCCCGTTCCGTTTGCCCCGGTCCTCTACAAGAGGGAAGTCGTCGACGTCGTACCGGTCGCCGTAGGCGTGCTCGAGGAGGCGCCGCACGTACTCGCCTCCGGCGGGCACGCGCTCGTCGTCGGGCCGGAGGAAGGCGTACGCCTCGCGGTTTCGGACTGAACCGAGGTCGATGCCGATCGGCATCGTGAGGCCAACCCGGGCGACCGTATCGTCGTTTGGGAACACCCACGGGTAGGCCGTGTGACCGGGCATGTGGCCCCACCAGAACTTCA
>CAZATR010000179.1:0-4941 GCA_964488035.1 uncultured Natronomonas sp. | reverse complement strand
AAGGCGCAGTTCGACACCGACCGACACGTCCTCGTCGGGGTCGACGACGAGGACGCCGCCCTCGCCGACGAGGTCGGGTGGGAGTACCTCCCGGTCGAGCAGGCCGCCGAGGCCGCCGACTGGGCGCTGGGCGACCCCGAGGACGGCGAGGACGAGCCGGCCGACGAGGGCCGCGACGACTGGCCCTGAGCAGTGGTCGAGATGGCCGCGACGGTCCAGGACGCCGCCGTTCGCGTGCTGGGCGGGGTGGTAGCGGGCCTCGTCATCGTCGCCGGCGGCTTCGAGGGGTCGCTCCGGTGGGCGGCGGTCGTCGGGCTGGTCGTCGGCCTCGGGTACGCCCTGGCCGCCGCGGCAGTCGTCCGATTCGGTGGTTCTTAAGTACGGGCGGGCGGTGGGTCCGGTATGTCGCTGGATATCGGCGAGGCGTTCGGCGACGGCGTCGCGCGGCTCTCGGGCCGCCCGGGCGTCGTGCTCGCCGCCGCCTTCGCCGTCGTTGCGCTCGCGTCGGCCGTGGTCTCCCAGACGCTGCAGGTCGAGGGCCTAGAGGCGCTCCTCGAGACGGTCCGGGCGGCGTCACCGGAGGAGCTCGGCGTCTCACAGGCCGAATACGACCGCCAGGTCGAGACGCTCGAGACGCAGATACGGACGGCCCGCGAGAACTCGCCGCTGGCGCTCGACGTGCCGCTGTCGGTCGCCGCCGGCGGCTTGCTCGCCACCGCGATCGTCGCCGAGGCGGTCTCCATCGTCGCCGTCCGTACGTTCGCGACCGACGACCCCGAGGCGACGACCCTCGAGGGCGTGACCGGCGGGCTCGGGCTCGCGACGCTGAACGGCTTCGTCGGCGGGATCGTGGTCTGGGGTCTCATCATCGCCGGCTCGATCCTCGTGCTGGTGCCCGGGCTGTTCGCAGCCACGGTGTTCTACTTCCTCAGACAGGAGATCGCGCTGGAGGATCGGAACTTCATCGAGGCGATGGCCGCATCCTATCGACTCACCGAGGGCAACCGACTGAACGTGTTCGCGCTCGGGCTGCTCGTGGTCGTCGTCTCCCAGCTCGACGTCGTGGCAAGTCTCGTCATCGGTCCGGTCTCGCCGCTGGCCGGCACGCTCGTCGCGGCGGTGCTCGGCGGCGTGCTCGCGGCGTTCGGCGCCGCGGTCGTCACGCAGGCCTACCTGCAACTGACCGAGGCGGACGTCTCGGAGTCGGACGACCCGGCCGACCCCTACGACGCGGCACTCGGCCCGGACGACATCCCGGAGTAGCCCGTTGGTGATGCGCCGGCCGTCGAGTACGGCCACCGTGGCTGTCGAGCGATGTCGCCTCGTCCGGGCTCGTCCGGCCGCCCGGGAACGCTGTGTTTAACAGCGTCCGCCGCCGACCTCCGTCGATGGCAGAACCGCGCGTGCCGGGCGGCGACGACGGGAGCCTGGAGCTCCCGTGCGGCGAGACCGTCCACGTCCACGACCTCGACATGGGGATGCGGGAGATCCGGTGTGGCTGCGGCGCGAGCCACGCCGTCGTGGTCGACGTCCACCCCGTCTCCCGGTTCGTCCCCGAGGAGATCGTCGGGGTGCTCCGGGAGACCGTCGAGACCGACGACGAGTTCCCCGAGTTCGGCACGCCCCACGTGATGGGGATGGTGCTGGAGGAGTTCCCCGACCGGGTGGCCGTCGCGGACGTCGCCGAGGACGGCCACGTCGGCTACGCGCTGCTGTGGGTGACCGACTTCGACTCCCGCCGGCTCCACGAGGTCGTGGTCGAACTCCTCGTCGAGCTGATGGAGCACGCCGCGAGCCACGGCGACGACGACACCGCAGCGGAGTTCGAGGCCCAGATGCGCGAGTTCGACGTCGAGGCGTTCGTCGAGCAGTACCGCGACGAGCGGGACTTCGAGTCCGAGGTCGACACGCCGGTCTGAGCCCCCAGCGGGCGTCGGGGGTCGGTCCTCGGGACGGTCCGCCGACGCACGCCCCGTCGCCGTCCGTCTTACTTCGCTAGACAAATACGTCGAACCTGTCGGACACCGCTAGACGATCCCGCGGCCAGCAGCCCGCTGATTCCGCCGTCGAACGGACGACTCGTCGGGCGGTTCCGCCGGGAAGACGGTGTCGGGCCTCACTCGACGTGTCGGACAGCGCTAGACATTTGATAGACGACCGGGCGGTCTGTCCGACAGCGCTAGACATCGATGCGACGTCGCCGCGGTGGCCGTCGGACGACCGTCTGACGGGGTGTTATGGGCCGCCGGCACGTGGTTTCGTCCATGCACGCGCGTCGGGGTGACTACGAGCGGATCCGTGCGGTGCTCGACGAGGCCGACCCCGAGGAACCGCTGACGGCCCGGGAGATCCTCGACCTGCTCGAGGAGCACGGCGAGGAGTTCGACAGCGCACACCGGGTCGCGACCGTGCTCGGCCGGCGGGCCGACGAGGGCGAGGTCGAGGTCATCGACGGCCGGCCGTACCGGTACCGGTTCGGCGAGGGGAGCTGAGGTCGTCGGGGTCGGGTGTGGGCGGGTGTGGGGTCGGTGACCGGAATCGGTGACGGGACACGTCGCGGGGCCTCCCGTCGTGGTTGCGTGATCCGGAGGATCCTTACGAACGTCGCACCGAGCACCGGCAGGACCGGCCCGATCGGGGGCGACCGCCCGCGAATCCGCCGTCCGCACGCGCCCTGACGGCGAGGCTTGCACGATTCGAAATTCGTACCTGGGTTACGAAATCCGTACAATTTCGCCGGGCTTATTACGATGTACGAACTCGGTGGGGGTAATGCCCGACGACGAGGACCGCACCATCCTGCTCATCGGCAGCGGACCGATCCGGATCGGACAGGCGGCCGAGTTCGACTACTCCGGCGCCCAGGCGTGCCGGGCGCTCCAGGAGGAGGGCGCCCGGGTCGTCCTCGTCAACTCGAACCCCGCGACGATCATGACCGATCCCGAGATGGCCGACAAGGTCTACGTCGAACCGATCACGCCCGAGGCCATCACGGAGGTCATCCGCGCGGAGGACCCCGACGGCGTCATCGCCGGCCTCGGCGGCCAGACCGGGCTCAACGTCACCGCGGAACTGGCCGAACGGGGCGTCCTCGACGAGCACGACGTCGAGATCATGGGGACGCCGCTGGACACCATCTACGCCACCGAGGACCGCGAGAAGTTCCGCCAGCGGATGCGTAACATCGACGAGCCGGTGTGTCGCTCCGAGACCATCGAGTCGATGGACGAACTCGAGGACGCCGTCGAGGCCGTCGGCGGCCTCCCCGTCATCGCCCGCACCGCCTACACCTTGGGCGGCTCCGGGTCCGGCGTCGTCGACGACATGGAGGAGCTCCGCGAGATCGCCCGCAAGGGGTTCCAGCTCTCGCGGAACCACGAGGTCCAGATCACCGAGTCCATCGCCGGCTGGGTCGAGCTGGAGTACGAGGTGATGCGGGACGCCGACGACTCCTGTATCATCATCTGCAACATGGAGAACATCGACCCGATGGGCATCCACACCGGCGAGTCCACCGTGGTCACGCCCTCCCAGGTCATCCCGGACGAGGCCCACCAGGAGATGCGCGACTCCGCCCTGAAGGTCATCCGGGAGCTCGGCATCCAGGGCGGCTGCAACATCCAGCACGCCTGGCGCGACGACGGCACGCCCTCGGGCGAGTACCGCGTCGTCGAGGTCAACCCCCGCGTCTCCCGCTCCTCGGCGCTCGCGTCGAAGGCGACCGGCTACCCGATCGCCCGCGTCACCGCGAAGGTCGCGATGGGCAAGCGCCTCCACGAGATCGACAACGAGATCACCGGCGAGACCACCGCCGCCTTCGAGCCCGCGATCGACTACGTGGTCACGAAGGTGCCGCGGTGGCCGAAGGACAAGTTCGCCGACGTCGAGTTCGAGCTCGGCCCGGCGATGAAGTCCACCGGGGAGGCGATGTCCATCGGCCGGACGTTCGAGGAGTCGCTGCTGAAGGCGCTGCGGTCCTCGGAGTACGACCCGGCCGTCGACTGGACGACCGTGGGCGACGACGAGCTCGAGACCGACTACCTCGAGCGGCCGACGCCGGACCGGCCGTACGCGATGTTCGAGGCGTTCGACCGCGGCTACAGCGTCGAGGACGTCGTCGAGTTGACGGGGATCTACGAGTGGTACGTCGAGCGGTTCAAGCGCATCGCCGACGCCGCCGAGGCCGCCCAGGACGGCGAGTTCCAGACTGCGGCCGACGCGGGGTTCACGAACCAGGAGGTCACCGCCATCGCCGGCGGCGAGTTCAACGACACCCACGCCTCCTGGATCCCCTCGGCTGTCGCCGACGCCGGCGACGAGCCCGACGAAGGGCAGCGCGTCGAACCCGACGGCGGCGGGGCGGGCGGAACCGCGACTGCGCCGGCGGCCGGCGACGTCTCCGTCGACGACGTCGAGGCCGCAACGTCGCGGCGGACGTACAAGCAGGTCGACACCTGCGCCGGCGAGTTCCGCGCGTCGACGCCGTACTACTACTCCGCGCGGGAGCCGCCGACGGGCCAGGGGGAAAGCGAGGTGCAGGTCGACCGCGACGTCGAGAGCGTCGTCGTGGTCGGCGGCGGCCCGATCCGGATCGGGCAGGGCGTCGAGTTCGACTACTGTGCGGTCCACGCCGTCCGGGCGCTGCGGGAGGCGGGCATCGACGCCCACGTCGTGAACAACAACCCCGAGACGGTGTCGACGGACTACGACACCAGCGACGGGCTGTTCTTCGAGCCGATCACGGCCGAGGAGGTCGCCGACATCGTCGAGGAGACCAACGCCGACGGCGTGATGGTCCAGTTCGGCGGCCAGACCTCCGTCAACGTCGGCGAGCCGCTCGAGGACGAACTCGAGCGCCGCGGCCTCGACTGCGAGATCATGGGGAGCTCCGTCGAGGCGATGGACCTCGCGGAGGACCGCGACCGGTTCAACGCCCTGATG
>CAZATR010000178.1:0-5041 GCA_964488035.1 uncultured Natronomonas sp. | reverse complement strand
AGTGAGGCGAACGCCGGACGACGACCGGCGGGCGGCGCGACCACCGGGAGCGCCGCCGACTGCGCGAACGGCGAGCGCAGCGAGCCGTGAGCGAGGGAGTCTTCCGGAACAAGCACGCCGACCACAGGGAGGCGCGCACAGCGAGGCCCGGCGGGTCGAGCCGGCCGAGGGCTTCGGAAGTCCGGTCAGTCCATCCGCTGGCGTCGAGCCGGCCGAGGGCTTCGGAAGGCTACACTGCCATTCAGACACAACGTCCCGAACCACCCGCAACATCCAGCCCCTCCACCGACCGGTCCGAACGGAGCGTTCCATCACGACGCCGGGGCCGCAAACTAACGTCCGTCAACAGGAGCCCGAGATCTCGATTCCGAGGCGTTACCGGTACTCGTTCAGCCGCTTCTTCAGCCGCTTTGCCGCCTCACCGGCTGCCCCGAAGTACTCGGCTTCGGTCTCGGCGCCTTCCCCGGCGAAGATGATGCCGCGGGAGGAGTTGACGACGCCGACGCCGTCCGCGAGGCCGTACTCGACGGCGGCCTCGGCGTCGCCGCCCTGTGCGCCGACGCCGGGGACCAGGAACGGGAGGTCGACGAGGTCGCGGACCGCCTCGAGCTCCGCGGGCGCGGTCGCGCCGACGACCAGGCCGACGTCGTCGTTGTCGTTCCACTCGGCGGCGCGCTGGGCGACGTACTCGTAGAGCGGCTTGCCGTTCCCGACCTCGAGGGTCTGGAAGTCGGCGCCCCCGGGGTTCGACGTCCGGCAGAGCACGATGACGCCCTTCTCGGGCATCGAGAGGTACGGCTCCAGGGCGTCCCGGCCGAGGTAGGGGTTGACCGTCATCGCGTCGACGCCGAGGCCGTCGTCGGCCAGCAGGTCCGCATAGCGGCGGGCCGTGTTGCCGATGTCGCCCCGCTTGGCGTCCAGGAGGACGGGCACGTCCTTCCCGTGGGCGTAGGCGACCGTCTCCCGGAGGGCACGCCAGCCGTCGGGGTCCTCGTAGAAGGCGGCGTTCGGCTTGAAGCAGGCGGCGTGCTCGTGGGTCGCGTCGATGATTCGTCGGTTGAACTGCCACCGCGGGAGGTCGCCCTCGAGGAACGCGGGGAGCCGGTCGGGGTCGGGGTCGAGCCCGACGGAGACGACGCCGTCGGTCGCCGCGATGCGGGCCCGGAGGTCGTCGAAGAAACTCATCGTCGGGGGTCGGCGGTCGCCGACCAAAACGGTGCCGGTGCCCGGCCGTCGCCGCGGCTCGCGCCGCCCGGACGACACCCGACACCCCGGAGTGCACAGGAGCTATACCGGAGCAGGGCCAACCGACGGCCGTGTTCCGTGCGGTCGCCTTCGATCTGGACGACACCCTCGCGGTCACCCGGCGGGACCGCGAGACGCTCCTGCGGGCGGCGGCAGACGAGGCCGACGTCCCCGCGCCCTTCGACCGCGATGACTACCTCGAGGCCCACCGCGAGCACAGCGGCTCGGACAGCCGCCGACCCGTCTTCGAGGCGCTGGTCGACGACGCGGCCGACGCGCCCGACCTCACGCGCGCCTACCGGGAGGCCATCGGCGACGCCATCGAGCCCGTCGACGGCGCCGGCGCGCTGCTGGAGACGCTGTCCGGCCGGTACCGACTCGGGCTGTTGACCGACGGGCCGGAGCGGACCCAGCGGGACAAGCTCCGCCGGCTCGGCTGGCCGGACGCCTTCGACGCCGTCGTCGTCACCGGCGGCATCGACGCGCCGAAGCCGGCGCCCGGGAGCTTCGTCGCGCTCGCTGACGCCCTCGGCGTCCCGCCCGAGTCGATGGTCTACGTCGGCGACGACCCCGAGCGGGACGTCGACGGCGCGGCGACGGCGGGCATGGTGCCCGTCCAGGTCCGCTACGAGGGTGGTCCCGAGCCCAGTTCGCTGGCCGCCGCGACCGTCCGGCGCTCGGAGCTGGCCTCCCTACCCGGCGTCATCGAGGGCCTCGCCGACCGCACGGACGACACGTAACCCGGGTTTGACCTCCGCACCGGTCTCGACGAACACGAGCGTCCGCGGCGGCTCGACCGCCTTCGGCCGCACCCTGAGGCCCGCCCGCTGGCCCGCGTCGGCGGCGGCGTCGACGGCCGCGTGGAACTCGAGGTGGCACCGGTCCGGGTGGACGTACACCTCGGCGACCCGGCGACCGTCGTCCGTCTCGACCGCGTAGGCGTACGCGCCGGCCTCGGTCGGCGCCACGTCCTCGCGGACGTCGACGACGGCGAGGCCGCCGAGCGCGCCGCGCTCGTGTCCGTGGATCTCCGAGGAGAGCAGGCGCGCGACGCGTTCGCCGTCCCGGAGTTCGTCGTGGACCATCTACTCCTCCGGGCGCGCGGCGGCGACGTGGTCCTGGACGTCGATCCCCTCGCCGTGGGCGTACAGGACGGCCGCGGCCCCGACCGAGACGGCCAGTTCGGACTGGAGCCGGTTGACGGCGGCGACGGCCTCCTGCTTCTCGTGGCCGGCGGCCACGAGGTCGTCGAGCACCCGCTCGAACGTCGAGCGCGCCTGCAGGATGTCCTCCCCGGGCTCGAACCCCTCGGGGACGTCGACCCCGCCGGGGTCGAAACGGGCCCGGAGTTCGTCGTCCCCGCGGTCCAGCAGGCCCTCGCTGGCGGCCACGTCGACGAGCCGCTTGGCCTGGTCCGGCGAGAACCAGTCCCGGTCGAGCGACAGCGCCACCACGAACGCGCTCTCCCCCAGCTCGCGGCTCCCGGCCTCCCGGAACGGGGCCGCGACGGCGCGCTTCAGGCTCACGGTCCACCGGTGGGTCGGCGCCGCAAAATAGGCGTCGGTCGGCGCGTTCGGCCCGATGCGGGGTCGAGGCGTCGGACCGTCCGCGCGAATCCGGCGAAGCGTCCCGTTCGGGCGCCGTGGCCGGGCGAAAGGGTCAGTCGGCGCCGACCTCGCGGCCGCGGTCGGGAGCCTGCTGGTTGGCCCGGCGGTCCAGCGCGGCCTCGGCCCAGGGTGCGAGCCGACTGACCGTGTGGGCGCCGTCCCGCGTCTTGACGACGATGCCGTCCTCGGCGAGCCGCTCGAGGTGGTACGACACCGTGCTGTAGCTCCGGTCGGCGGCGTCGACGAGGTCGCCGACCGTCGCCGCTCCGCGGTCGCGGAGTTCCTCGATGATCCGGCCGGACATCTCGCCGTCCAGCGCCGCGATCAGCTCCTCGTGTTCGGCGCCCCTCGGGAAGAACCGGCGGTTGCCCCGGATCTTGTCGGAGCTGACGAGCCGCTCGCGTTCGAGGACGCGGGCGTGGTGGCGGACCGTCGACAGGGACGCGTCCGTGCGGTCGGCGAGTTCGGTCAGCGTCACGCCCGGCGAACGCCCGACCAGGTCGTGCATTCGGGCCCGGAGTTCGTGCTCGAGGGGGCCCTCGTCCTCCTTGCCGAACCGGAAGGCGGCGACCACGCGGCCGCCCCACTCGCCGAAGACGGCGAGGAGACCCGACAGGGCGCTCGCGAGGGGCTTGACGAACAGGAGGACGACGACGGCCCAGGCCGGGATCGCGATGGCGGGGAGGGGCACGCCGACGAACGGGTCCAGCGAGTCGATGATCGACCCGCCGCGAACGGCGGCCGTGTCCGCGCCGGCCCGGCCGTCCGCCATCGCGGCCGCGGCCCGTTGCGCCCGGCGGGTGGCGGGATCCGCGGCGGCAGGACCGGCCGCCGACCGGGTCACGCCGGACGTCGGGGCCACCGGCGCCCCGGTACTGCCGGACGGCCCCGGGGCCCGGGCACCGCCGGGGTCGAGCCCGTCCGGACCGGCGGGCGCCGTGGCGGCGGGTGGGGGCCCGCCTTCGACGGGGTCGAGCGCGACCACGAGCCCGTCACTGTCGCCGTCCCCCCAGGTGACGCCGATCCCGAGGTGGACCGCACCCACCCCGGCCACGTCGAGTCCCAGCGGCGCGCCGTCACCGAGGCCGCCGTCGGTCCGGACGGCGTCGGTCACCGGCTCCGGATCGACCGGCGTCGCGTCCGTGTCCGTCGCCGGTCGGTCCGCATCGCTCGCGGGCCCGTTCCTGTCGCCGTCGACCGCGTCGACCGTTCCGTCGACGGCGGAATCCGCCGTGTCCCGGGTCCGTTCGACCGTCTCCTCGACGCGCTCGTCGACCGGTTCGGACGGGTCGGACAACCCGCGGTCGTCCGCGGTCGCGTTCCCGTCCCACGCCGCCGCCGGCCCGGCGAGCCCCGCCGCCAGGCAGGCGACCAAAACGAGGACTCCGGCGACGACGACGGCCCGCGTCTCCCCGGTGCGCATGTTACCCTTACCATCACGAACGGACCGTATCAACATCCGATTACCTCCGGGCACTTCCGGCCCTTTAAGACGAGGGGTCCGGTGGCCACCCCGAGCTGCCCGCCGTGGTCGTTTCGACGTCGTTGTTAGAACGTTCATGTCCCCGAGCGGACACCATCCACGTACGACGTGTCCGACGGTTCGACGATCGGCAGACGGACGTTCCTCAAGGGCGTCGGCGCGACGGCGAGTGCTCGCTGACGCGGACGACCGGCGACGACGGCGGCGCAGTCCCCGAGTACGACCCCGTCACCGGCGAGGACGGCGAGCCCCTCACCGAATCCGACGACGGCACGTACACGCCGGGCGCCTTCGTCGCGGTTCCGAACACCGCCGGCTCGGCGCTCGGAATCGGCGTCGACGCGAAGACCCGGGCGGATCGCTCCCGGAGGCACCCGGTGGTGATGGCGGCACCGACCCGACCGGCGACCTGCCGGTCGATCCGCCCGCCGACCTCCCGGACGACCCCGCCTGAGGGCCCGAGCCGCCGACAGTCGCCTCGACGGACCGGCGGGGGCACGGCCGCCCGTCGCCCGTGGCCGGCCGGGTGTGGGGCCGGTCGCCGGTCACCCGCGGCTGACGGGTCGTCGACCCCGTTGATCGACGGGCACCCGCTACGGAGCGACGCCCGAGTCACGAACCCTTTTCACCCGAACCACCCGACAACGGGGTATGGAGAGTCTCAACCGGATGGCCGTCGAGCTCGCCGACGAGGCCATCGACTTCG
>CAZATR010000177.1:0-5071 GCA_964488035.1 uncultured Natronomonas sp. | reverse complement strand
CCTCGACGCGGCCGTCCTCGAGGTTGCGGACCCAGCCGTCGACGCCGCGCTCGCGGGCCTCGTCGCGGGTGGTCGCGCGGTAGTAGACGCCCTGGACCTCGCCGGAGACGAACACGTGGGCGCGCGTCCGGTCGCTCATGGCCGGGCGTTCGGCCCGCACCCGGAAAAGCTCCGGTCCTCGCCCATGCACGGTCGGACCCGAGGGGCCGCCTCCCGCCGGGGCTCGTCGACCCTCTCGAGGCCCTCCGAGGGAACGGCATCGAGACCCCGCGGGCCGTCAGGCGCCCGTCCGAAGGTGGTGGAACACGTAGGTCTGGGCGTACCCGGCGTACTCGCCGCCGAACCGCTCTCGGATGGCCCGGGAGGTCTCGACGTAACTCCCGCGGTCGCAATCCGGGTAGTGCTCGGCGATGGCGGTCCGGATCCACGTGTCCAGCGGGACGGCCTGCAGGTAACCGAGCGAGAACAACAGGACGCAGTCGGCGACCTTCTCCCCGACGCCGACGAACCGCGTCAGCGACTCGCGGGCCGCCTCGTAGTCCATGCCGCGGGCCTCGCCGGGGGTGGCCTCGCCGTCGGCGACCATCTCGGCGGTCCGCTGGACGTACGGCGCGCGGTAGCCGAGGCCCAGGTCACGGAGGTCGGCCTCGGACGCCTCCGCGAGCCGGGTCGGGGTGGGGAACGCGTGGTAGGTCTCGCCCCGGAAGGTAACCGTCTCGCCGTACCGCTCGGCGAGACCGGTCTGCATCCCGTGGATGCGGGCGACCCGCATCTGGGCCGAGCAGATGAACGAGACCAGCGAGGCGAAGGGCGGGTCCCGGACCAGTCGCATCCCGCGGTGGCTGTCGAGGGCTCGCTCGAGCAGCGGGTCCGCCGGCGTGGCCGACATGATCGATTCGAGGTCGTCCTCGAACCGCAACAGGTCCGCTAGTCGGGCGTGGCCGTTCGGCGTGGACGCTTCCCAGGAGATGGTTCCGTCGGCCCGGCGGACGCGGATCACCTCCGGCTCGTTCGTCTCGGTGGCCGTGGAGGGCAGGGCGACGTGGTACCAGACGGCGTCGTCGGCGCCGTCCTCGTACATGCGGCCGTCGTCGCGCCGCCAGAGGTACGACTGGCCGCTCTCGAGGGTCGCCCGGAGGTTCAGGCCCCCGTCGAGCGACGCGACCGACCGGCTCCCGGCGTCCATATCGACCCATCGTCGCCCGGGGGTATCGGCCTTTCGCGTTCCGCCCGAGAGCCGGTGGCCCCGGCGGCAGTTCGACCCCGACACCGACACGTCACCGTCCCGGGGACGGCAGTGGCCGGCCGAACAGAGGGGCCAGCCGAACCTTCATGTCCGTGCGTGCGCAACCCATTCACATGGACTGTCGGGTTGTCGTGGAGGCCGCCGTTCCGGTGTACGACGTCGAGACGGCCGACGAGGCGGTACGGATATCGATCTCGAAGACCGGCGAGATGCTCAATCCCGACCTGAACTACGTCGAGATCAGCATGGGCGAGCGAGCGTGCCCGCACTGCGGCGAGGGGATGGAGCCGGCCTTCATCGCCGCCGACGAGGGGCTGGTCGCCCTCGAGCTGGAGATGACGGTGTTCAACGTCGACCGCGAGGAGCACGCCTCCCGGGTGGCCCGCAAGGAGATCGGCCAGCGGCTCCGGAACATCCCGCTGGAGGTCCTCGAGGTCGAGGTGCTCGAGGAGGACGACGAGGACGCCGGGGGCGAGGAGGACGAGTCGGCGGAGTCGAGCGCGACCGACGAGGAGACGGCCGCGGGGTCGAGCGCCGCCGGCGGGGCCGGGGGCGGCGACGAGGAGGAAGTCCTGCCGGAGTTCGAGGAACTGATGGACGAGTAGGGTTCGGAGCGAGGGACCGATCCGATGGACGGGGAGCCGTCGCTGTCCGGGAAGCGATCCGGAGAACCGCACCGTGCCGTCGTCAGTCAGCAGCGGCCGAGACCGGCGCCTCGGTCTCCAGGCCCATCTCGTCGGTGATACCGTCCGCGAGCGCAAAAACAGCAGCCTTGTGGTCGGTCTTCGACTTGTGGATCGATGTCGGTCGGATCCCGAGCTCCGTGTATTTCGCGTGCTCTACGTCACACTCCGCCATCTGCTCGTAGTGCTCGCAGACTTCTGCAAGCAGGCCGTGGAGATGGATGAGCTCCTGCTTCTTCATGGTCACTTCGGCGTAACGACTCGGGGCTTATAGAAGTATCCTGAGACAGGTTAACACGTACCTCCGGTAGCGGGCCCCTGCCCCCGGTATCGTGGGATTACCCCGCTCGAGGACGAGCCGCACCGCCTGCCCGGTGTGCCGGTTCCGGCTCGGCCGCTCCTAGGCTGAAAAGTTTTTGCGGGCCGACGGTCAACGGATCGGTATGGACTACGAGGAGCAACTCGACCGGGCGCTCGAGGCGTCGCCGGACATCGAGAGCTCCGGGAGCCGGTTCTCGCTCCCCGAGCCGAACGTCCGCCAGGAGGGCAACGTCACGGTGTACGAGAACTTCCAGTCGACGCTGGACACGCTCGACCGCGAGGACCGCCACGTGATGAAGTACCTCCAGAACGAGCTCGGGACGAGCGCCTCCATCGACGAGCGCGGCCGCCTGCGGCTCACCGGCGAGTTCCGGACGGGCCGCGTCCGCGCGGCGATGGGAGAGTACGCCGAGGGTTTCGTGCTCTGTTCGGAGTGCGGGCTGCCCGACACGCGCCTCGAGACGGAGAACGGCGCCGAGATCCTCCGGTGTGAGGCCTGCGGCGCCCGCTCGGCGGCCGGCAACTGATTCCGGGACCCGCCGTCCCGATTCGCCCCCGGCGGCTCGACGGTCGACCACCACCGGTCGCCAAGGGTGCTTACAACCGCTCGCGCTGTTCCTCGAGCAGCCGCTCGGCTTCGCTCCGGTTCTGCGTCGCCGCCCAGCGCACCTGGGAGCCGTCCCCGTAGGCGATCGCCTCCTTCAACTCGTCGCGAAGCGGCCCGGCCCCGACCGCCAGGACCGTTCCGTCCTCGTCGCCGAGTTCGTAGACCCCGTAGCTGTCCGGCACCGACCCGATCGTCGCCCGTTCGAGGGGTTTCCAGGGCTTTGCAAGCGGCATCAGGTACCTCCGTCGGCGTTGCCCGCTCCGCCATCGACGTCCGTTCCGTCGGCGGTGTCGTCGTTGGTTCCGTCGGCGGCGTCCGCCTCGTCGGGGGCGACGAGTTCGTAGGCGGCCTCGCCCATCTCGTCCTCCGCGAAGACGAACACTCGGCCCCGTGCGGCGGCCGGGTCGGCCGTCACCTCGACGCGGTAGCCGTGGTTCGTCGCCTCGACCCCCGGGAACAACGATTCGGTCTCCCCGCCGTCGAGGAGCACGCGGCCGACGCCGGTCGACTCGAGGATCTCGTCGTGGGTGGCGCGGTCGTTGACGTAGACCATCACACCCTCCGTCCCGTCGGGCGAGGTGACCAGCACGTGGACGTCCCGCCCCGGCCCGCAGACGACGCTCCCCTCCCGCTTCTCCGGGACGCCGTGGTAGAACACGGACCGGTCGTCGAGGTACTCCACCTCGACGCCCTCCGGTTCGAGGGCGACCCGGAGCGTCTCCGGGGCGACGTCGCTCCGCTGGGACATGCTCGTCCGTTCGCTCGGCGGCGTGAAAAGGCGGTCGGTCGTCGCCGACGGTTTGCTCGACTTCGCCGCCGTGAGCGCCCGGTTGCCGTCCGGTTGCGCTAACCGCCACCGCTTTGTAGCCGCCACGGCGAGGTGCGGACGATGGAGGGTCGCGCAGCCGCCCCGGCGGCGGGCACCGTGCTGAACGCCCTGGCGAACGGCTACGGCGCCGCCTTCGCCATCGACGCCCACACCCGCGCGACCGTCGACCTCGACGCGACGGGGCCGGTGACCGGCGCGGTCGCCGACGCACCCGATGCGGACACCCGGCTGATCGAACGCTGCGTCGAGGCCGTCGTCGAGCGGTTCGGCGACGGCGAGGGCGGCCACGTCCACACGGAGAGCGACGTGCCGATGGCATCGGGGCTCAAGTCCTCGAGCGCTGCCGCCAACGCCACGGTGCTCGCGACGCTCGACGCGCTCGACGCGCTCGATGACGTCGACCGCGAGGACGCCTGCCGTCTCGGTGTCGCGGCAGCCCGCGACGTCGGCGTCACGGTTACCGGGGCGTTCGACGACGCGTCGGCGTCGATGCTCGGCGGCGTCACGGTCACCGACAACACCGAGGACGGACTGCTCCGCCGGGACGAGCCCGACTGGGACGTTCTCGTCCACACGCCCGACGAGCGGGCCTACTCCGCGGATGCGGACGTCGCCCGGTGCGAACGGGTCGCCCCGATCGCCGACGTGGTCCACGAGCTGGCGATGGACGGCGACCACGAGCGCGCGATGGGGATCAACGGGCTGGCGTTCTGTGCGGCGCTGGGCTATCCGACCGACCCGCTCCTCGAGGCGATGCCGGCGGCCGCGGCGTCGCTGTCCGGGACCGGACCGAGCTACACCGCCGTCGGCGACCGCGAGGCGCTCGAGAGCCTGCGCGACGTCTGGAGCGAGCGGAGTGGAGACACATGGCTAACGACGACACATCAAACGGGAGCGAGGACGCTGTGAGCGAAGATAGGGACGGCGAGCGGAGCGGGGCGTCGGACCGGCCGGGCGACGCCGACCCGGCGACACGGGCGGCCGAGGAGATGGACCTCGAGGAGCTCCGCACCGAGATCCGGTCGATCGACCGCGAGATCGTCGAGCTGATCGCTCAGCGGACTTACGTCGCCGAGAGCATCGCCGCCGTCAAGCGCGAGCGGGGGATGCCGACGACCGACGAGTCCCAGGAGGAAGCCGTCATGGAGCGCGCCGGCGAGAACGCCGAGCAGTTCGACGTCGACGCCAACCTCGTGAAGGCCATCTTCCGGCTGCTCATCGAACTGAACAAAGTTCACCAGCGGCACGAGAGGGAATAACCCTCCTGGCTCCGAGACGGTCTGTAACTTCGGAAGACACGTGTTTTGGCCGTTCACTCCGGACGGGCGGAGATATCTCCGAATATTTCGTGGTCCCGATATGAAATATCTGCTAGATTTTCGTGC
>CAZATR010000176.1:0-5107 GCA_964488035.1 uncultured Natronomonas sp. | reverse complement strand
ATGGGCGCTGCAGGATTTGAACCCGCGACAACGTGGTCCGAAGCCACGCACTCTGTCCAGACTGAGCTAAGCGCCCGCAGCGATAGCTAACTCGAGTGCGGAAGTTAACGCTGTCCTTTCGTGCAGGGTTCCGGAGGCTTCAAGCGCCGGGCGGCGGAGCCTCGGATATGGCACAGGCGCGAGGGCTCCTCGAGCTGACGCGGCCGGGCAACGCCGTCGCGGCCGGCGGGTTGACGTTCATCGGTGCCTTCGTCGCCGGCGGCCTGTCGGCGCCCCAGCCGGCGGCCTACGCAGTCCTCGCGACCGTGCTCGCGACCGGCGGCGGGAACGCGATCAACGACTACTTCGACCGCGAGATCGACGCCATCAACCGGCCCGACCGCCCGATCCCCCGCGGCGCGGTCTCGCCCCGGGGGGCGCTGGCGTTCAGCCTCCTGCTGTTCGCGGCCGCGGTCGCGCTGACGCTGTTGCTACCGCTTTTCGCGATCGGCATCGCCTTGGTGAACCTCGCTGCGCTCGTCGCCTACACGGAGGTGTTCAAGGGCCTGCCCGGCGTGGGCAACGCCCTGGTCGCGTACCTGACCGGGAGCACGTTCCTCTACGGCGGCGCGGCCGTCGCGGGCGACCTCACGCCGGTGGTGGCGCTGTTCGCGCTGGCGGCCAGCGCGACGATGGCACGCGAGATCGTGAAGGACGTCGAGGACGTCGCGGGCGACCGCGAGGAGGGCCTGCGGACCCTCCCGATCGTCCTCGGCGAGCGACGCGCGCTCGCGGTCGCCGCGGCGTTCGTCACCGCGGCCGTCGTCGCGAGCCCCGTTCCGTACATCCGCGGGACGTTCGGGCTGCCGTACCTCCTCGTACTGGCGCCGGCAGTCACGGCAATGGCGGCGGCGATGTACCGGTCGTTCGACTCGCCGTCGACCGGGCAGGGGTGGCTGAAGGCAGCGATGTTCGCGGCCGCGTTCGCGTTCGTCGTCGGACGTGCCGCCGTGGTCGTCTGAGCCGGCGGCCGGCGGGTCGGGGGCGGGCGACCGCCGGGGCGACGGCGCCGGTCGGTGTCGTGTGACCCTCGGGGTCTGCCGCGGGAGGCTTTTCATCGCGCCGCGCGTAAGGCGGGTATGCCAGTCGAGAGCGACGACGAACTCCGCGGGATCCTCGAACTCGACACCATCGCCGTCGTCGGCTGTTCGACGACCCCGGGGAAGGCGGCCCACGACATCCCCAGGTTCATGCTGGACCACGGCTACGAGGTCATCCCGGTCAATCCCTACGCCGACGAGGTCTTCGGCCGCGCGGCCTACGACTCCCTCGACGAGATCGAGGAGGGCGTCGACATCGTCGACGTGTTCCGCCCGAGCGAGGAGGTGGCCGGCATCGTGGATCGGGCCCTCGAGCGCGAGGACGTCCGGGTCGTCTGGACCCAACTCGGAATACGGGACCCCGACGCTGGCGAGCGGGTCGAGGCGGCGGGCAAGCGGTACGTCGAGGACAGGTGCCTGAAGGTCGAGTACCAGCGACTGATGTAGTCAGTCCGACGCGTCGGTCCCGGCGTCGGCCGACGGGACTTCGGCGTCGCCGCTCCCCGGGCCGTCACCGGTGTCGTCGCCACCATTCTCGGTCCCGTCGGCCGGTTCGGCCTCCTCGATGGCGACCTCGGTGACCAGCTCCTCGACGTCGAGGTCCTGCTCGGCGGCCAGCGCCTCCAGGATGGCGCCCTGCTGGTCGAGCTTGTTCTCCAGTGCCGCCACGCGCTCGTTGGTCCCCTGGACCGTCTCCCGGACCTCCATCACCTGCTCGCGGAGTTCGACGACCCTGTTGTACAGCTCCTCGGCGGTGTCGAGGATCTTCTGGATCTTCTTCGTCGCGCCTCCGAGTGGCATACCGTCGCTTCGAGACCGGGGACCCTGGGCCTTGCGGTACCGGGAGCGTCCGCCCGCGACGGACCGATCAGAGCCGGCTGGGGCGACCGCCTCGGCCGCCGGTCCTCGATGAGCGGATCCGGCCCCGTTAAGACGCCCCCGGCCGGAGGGCCGGCCATGGAGGGTCGTCGACTCGCGCCGACGCTCGGTATCGTCGCGTCGCTCGCGGTGCTCGCGCTGTTGCTCGTCCCCTACGGCGTCCTCGACGCCGCCGATGTCGGCACGTATTACGGCGCCGGGACCGTATCGCCGTGGCTCGGCGGCCTCCTCGCGCTGGTCGTGGTCGTCGTCTTCGCCGCCGGCCGTGAGGACCGGACGGACCCACCGACGGCGGCCGGCGTCGGCGTGGGGCTCGGACTCGCGCTGGCCGCGGTCGCGGTCCTGTGGGCGGTCACCGTGCCGAGCGAGGTCCCGCTGCAGTTGACGACCGACCGGGTAATCCTCGGCCCGGTTTCTACCGCCGACGTCCTCGAACCCCACCGGTGGCTGCTGGCTTTGGCCGCGTTCGCCGTGCCCGCTACCGGGGCGTGGTACGCCCGGACCCTGGATCTCCTCTGATTCCGCGCCGACCGGCTCGCCCGTCCCCGGCACGCTCACCGCTCGACCGTCACGTCGTCCATCCCCAGTTGGTCGAGTTCCCACTCGAGATACGACGCCAGCCCCGCCTCGAGGGACCGGAACTCGACGCCGAGCTCGCGACGGGCCTTCGCGTTGTCGACCTCGAACCGGCGGCCGGCCAGGAACGACAGCAGTTCCGGTTCGAGGTTCGACGGCGGCGTCCCGAATCGCTCGTACACCCGCATCACCCGTGCGAGCGCGTCGAAGACACCGTCGGGCAGCGCCGGCGGCGGCGCGATGCCGGTGAGCCGCTCCGCGCAGTCGAGCACCTCGGGGACGGTCCGGGCCTCGCTGGCCACGATGTACTCCTCGCCGGGCCTCCCCCGCTCCATCGCCCGGACGTGGGCGTCGGCGACGTCGCCCGCGTGGTCGAACGACAGCGTCAGCCCGCGCGGGATGGCCGGGAGGTCCCGGGTGAGGTAGTCCCTGACCAGCCCCCGGATCGAGCCGTGGGGCTTGTCGTGGGGGCCGTAGACGCCGCTCGGGAGGACGACCACGAGCGGGAGGCCGCCGTCCATCATCGGGCGGGCGACCTCGTAGTGGGCCTCCCACTTCGTGCGGTTGTAGACCGCGTAGGTCGGCTTCGCGGGCTCGACCGTCCCGTCGATGACCCGACCGCTCGTGCCCGGATGGACGCCGACCGTGCTGGTGTAGACGCCCTTCTCGACGTCGAGCTCGTCCATCAGCTCGAGGACGTTCCGGGTGCCGCCGACGTTGATCCGTTCGGCCCGCCCTTCCGCTCGCGGCCCGGGCCCGACGTAGAACCAGGCGGCGATGTGGAACACGCCGTCGACGCCCGTCATCGCCGGCCGGACGGTCGCCTTCTCCGTGACGTCGCCCTCGACGATGTCGACCGCGTCCGGCAGGTGGGCCGCGTTGGCCCGGTCGCGGGTCAGCGCCACGACGTCGTGGCCGGCCGCGTCGAGCTGTCGGACCACGTGCGTCCCGATGAGGCCCGTGGCGCCGGTGACGAGGTACTCCATGGACCCACGGCGGCCCATGCCGCCATAAGGATCGGGGTCGGGGGAGACGGCTCACCGAGCGACCGGCACAGCGGTTTTCCGCTCCGGGTGCGTTCGGGGGCTATGCACCTGGACGACTCCGACCGGCTGGTCCGCGACACGCTCCGGGAGTTCCTGGAGGTGGAGATCGAGCCGGACCTCCCGGCGGCCGACGCGGGGCCGGTCTCGAAGGCGGAGGCGGTCGAGTACCAGACACGGCTCGGCGAGCTGGGCGTCGGCCCCGGCGCCGGCGACGACGCGTCGCTCGAGGACCCGGTCACCTACGCCGTTACCGTCGAGGAGATCGCCCGGGTGTGGCCGAGCCTCGTGATGATCGTCACGATGGGCTTCCCGTTCCCGTCGATGCTGGTGCCGTACGCCGGCGAGCGGACCCGCGAGGCGCTTGTCGACCGCGCCCGTGCCGGCGAGGTCATCGGCGCCCTCGCCGTGACCGAACCGGCCGGCGGCAGCGACACCACGAGCCCGGCCACGACCGCCACGAAGGACGGCGACGAGTACGTCATCGACGGCGAGAAGACCTGGGTCTCCAACGCCACCATCGCCGACGTCGCGCTGGTGCTCGCCACCGACGAGGGGACGGGCGCCCGGGACTTCTTCCTCGTCGACCGGGAGACCGCGCCGTTCGAGGCCCGCGAGTTGGACAAGCTCGGCTGGCGGGGGTCGCCGACCGGCCAGCTGTTCCTCGACGAGTGCCGCATTCCGGCGGCGAACAAGCTCGGGAACGTCATCGCAACGATGGCCGGCGAGGGTGCCACGGAGATCGTCGACAACCCGATGTGGACCGCCCAGGACCCCCTGAACGCGATGTTCTCCTACATGCGGACCGGGATGGCCGCGATGGCGGTCGGCATCATGCAGGCCGCCCACGAGGACGCAGTGGCGTACGCCGAAGCGCGCGACGTCGGCGGCGACCCGATCGCCGAGAAACAGCTCGTCCAGGACCTCCTCTACGGAATGACCGAGAACCTCCAGACCGCCCGCCTGCTCACCCGCCACGCGGCCGACCACCTCGCCCGCGGCGACGAGGACGCCCGGATGCTCGCCTCCCTCGCGAAGGGCTACGCCACCGAGCGTGCCGTCGACGTCACCTCGGACGCCATCCAGGTCCACGGCGCCAACGGCCTTTCGACGGACTACCCGCTCGAGCGGTACTTCCGGGACGCCCGCACCACGACCATCCCCGACGGCACCACCGAGATCCAAAAGCTCGTGGTGGGGTCGGAGCTGACCGGGCACTCGGCGTATTAGATATCGGTCCGAGTCGAGAGGAAACTGAACCTTGCGGAATGCTCCGTACAGGTGTACGATATTGCGGGTGATTCAACGGTTTGTATCCGAGACAAAGAGTTGTCTTGTGAAGCCCTCGGCCGGCTTGATGCCAGCGGATGGACCGACTGGACTTCCGAAGCCCTCGGCCGGCTCGACCCGCCGGGCCTCGCTGCGTGCGCCTCCCTGTGGTCGGCGTGCTTGCGTCGGCCGGGCGGGGTCGACCCGCTCACGGCTCCCGTCGGTCGCCGTTCGCATTCGAGGCGTCTCGCGTCGCTCGAC
>CAZATR010000175.1:0-5128 GCA_964488035.1 uncultured Natronomonas sp. | reverse complement strand
ACGCGCTCCTCCCACACGCGCGTCGGCTCTGGTCGTGGTTCTTCGAGCGGCTCGAAACCGTCGTCGTCGACGAGGTCCACGAGTACCGCGGCGTCTTCGGGAGCCACGTCGCCCTCGTGTTCCGCCGGCTCGCCCGGCGCTGTGCCGAGTTCGGCGCCGACCCGGAGTTCGTCTGCTGTTCGGCAACCGTCGGCAACCCCGTCGAGCACGCCGCGACCGTCACCGGCCGGGACCCCGACGGCGTCCGCCTCGTCGACGCCGACACCAGCGAGGCCGGCCCGACCCACTGGCTGCTCTGGAACCCACCGGAGTACGGCGACGACGGCTGGGGCGAGGCCGGCACCACCGGGGGTCGCCGCCGATCGAGCCACACCGAGACCGAGCGCCTGTTCTGCGACCTCGTGGCGCGGGGGTTCCAGACGCTCGTGTTCACCGGATCCCGCCAGACCGCCGAGCGGTACGCCTCCAGGAGCGCCGGGACGCTCCGCGATCGCGGCGACCCCGACCTCGCCGGCAGCGTCGAGGCCTACCAGGCGGCCCTGACCGACGAGCGACGGCGCGAGATCGAGGCCGGCCTCGACGCCGGGGAGGTCCGCGGCGTCTGGAGCACGAACGCCCTCGAGCTCGGCGTCGACATCGGCGGGCTCGACGCGGTCATCCTCGACGGCTACCCCGGCACCCGGATGGCCGCCCGACAGCAGGGCGGCCGCGCGGGCCGCGGCACCGACCCCTCCCTCGTCGTCATGATCGCCGGCGAGGACCAGCTCGACCAGTACCTCATGTACGACCCGTCGGCGTTCTTCGACGGCGACCCGGAGCGGGCCGTCACGAACCCCGAGAACGAGCAGCTCCTGCCCGACCACATCTGCGCCGCGGCCGCGGAATCCCGGCTCGGCCCCGACGACGACCGCTACTTCGGCGACGATTTCGCCCCCACCGTCGCCGCACTCACCGACGACGGCCGACTGTCCCGCCGCGAGACGGGCGACGGCCTCCGGTGGCTCCACGACGGCGCCGACCCGCACTACGAGATGAGCCTCCGGAACGTCGACGACCGCCGGGTCCAGCTCCGCGGCCCGAACGGCGACACCCTCGCGGAGCTCCCGTTCGACGACGCGCTCCGGGACGCCCACCCCGGCGCCATCTACCACCACCAGGGCCGCACCTACGAGGTCACCGACCTCGACCTCCGCACCGACGTCGCCCAGCTCCGGACGACCTGGGCCGACTACTTCACCCGCGTGCTCCACGACAAGCACATCACCGTCGAGGAGGACCTCGCCTCGAAACCCCTCTCGACGCGGGACGACGTCACGATCCACTTCGCCGACGTCGAGATGCGCAAGCGGATCACCGGCTTCCAGCGGTTCGACGCCTCCACGGGCGAGTCCCTCGGTACCGAGGAACTCGAGCTCCCCGAAACCAGCCTCCGCACCCGTGGCCTGTACTTCGCGCTCCCGGACGACGCCGCCGACGCCCTCGAGGCGGGCGGGGACCTCCCTGGCGGCATCCACGCCGCCGAACACGCCATGATCGCGATGTTCCCCACCACCGTCCTCTGTGACCGCCGCGACGTCGGCGGGCTCTCGACACCGCTGCACCCACACACCGGGGCGGCGACCGTCTTCATCTACGACGGCTACCCCGGCGGCGTCGCCCTCGCCCGAACCGGCTACGGACGGTTCACGGACCTGGCGACCACCACCCTGGAGATGCTCCGGGGCTGCCCGTGTATGGACGGCTGTCCAAGCTGCGTCCAGTCACCCCACTGCGGCAACGCGAACGATCCGCTCGACAAGGACCTCGCGATCGAACTCCTCGAGCGGCTCCTCGCCTGAGACGGGTCGCGACGACCCCTTCGGTTCCCCGCGCGATTCGAGAACCGAACCACGGGTGTTTTTCGGGGGTGATTCGTAGCCGAACTCGATGACCCGTCGCCGGACCGTTCGGTCGGGGGCCGTCGTGCTCGCCGTCCTCTCGCTGTTGCTCGTGGGCTCCGACACCGTCCGAGCCCACGACGTGACCGGGTCGCGGTTCGACGCACCCCTTCCCCTCTCGTGGCTGTTCGTCGGCGCCGCGGGCGCCGTCGCCGTGACCGCCCTGTGGCTGGCGGTCACGGGCCGGACATCGACGTCGACGGACAGTCGCGCGGTCGCGACGGTCGACGCCCGGACGGCCCGGCGGCTCCGCGTGGGTGCGGGTGGCGTGTTCTTCCTCGGCGTCGTCGCGGCACTCGTCGTCGGCGTCGTCGGCCGCCAGGTTGCCGCCGAGAACGTCGCCACCGTATTCACCTGGCCGGTCTGGTTCCGTGGGCTGGGCCTGCTCGCCATCTTGATCGGTTCCCCGTGGCCCGCACTCTCCCCGTGGCGGAACTGTTACCGCGGGCTATGCTGGCTGGAAGGTGGCCAGCCCGCCGTCCTGAAACGGTATCCGGCCAGGCTCGGTTCCTGGCCCGCCCTCGCCGGGTTCCTCCTGCTCGTCGGTATCGTCGAGAACCTGACCGTCATCCCCCGATCCCCAGCAGCGACGACGGTCGTGATCGCGGTCTACGCCCTGGCCATGCTCGCCGGCGGAGTGCTGTTCGGACCGAAATGGTTCGAGCGCGCCGATCCGCTCGGTGTTCTGTACCGCCTGTTCGGCCGCGTCGCCGGACTCGACACCGACCGGACCGACGACGGCGCCGTCGAGCTATCGGTCCGACCACCGTGGCAGGGCTGTACCGTCCCCGTCTCGGGACTCCCGATCGTTGCGTTCATCGTCGCCGCCGTCTACACCGTGAGCTTCGACGGATTCACGAACACGAGGCTCTACCGGACGGTGTTGTTCACGGCTCGAGGGACACTGGGGACGGGCCCACCGACCGACATCCTCCTGTACGCCGTTGGCCTCGTGGCCTTTCTCGCCGCGTTCGTCGCGACGATCGGGGCCGGGAACGCACTCCCAACAGGGGCCGTCGACCGAGCATCCGGACCCGAACCGCGGTGGAGCGGGTGGCGTGACGCTCTCGGGGCGTTCGCCCCGACGGTACTCCCGATCGCGGCGGCCTACGACGTCGCCCACAACTATCCCTACGTCGTCCGCAGCTCGGCCCGACTGTTCGAACTCGTCGTCGCCAGCGTCGGCGTCGATACCGGTCCACTCGCGCCGCTGGGCTGGCTTTCGCTCCCGGCGTTCTGGGGCACGCAAGTGGTCCTCATCGTCGTCGGACACGTGATCGCCGTCGTGGCAGCGAACCAGGTCGCCGTAGAACGGTACGCCTCCCTCTCGGCTGCTCGTCGGGCCCACCTTCCGTTGGTCGTGCTGATGGTCTGTTATACGGTCCTCTCGCTGTGGATCATCTCACAGCCGGTCGTCGCGTGACTACGCTCGATTCCTGGATGGAGAAACCGAGTCGGTTTGGGTGTGCCGTCGGTTGAGCGACCGCGGCAGCTGGCACCCGAACGTCTCGATCCACGATGTCCCGAGAGTGCCAGAAGCCCGTTCATTGGGCCTCGAAACCCCAAAACCGTCGATCGAGATCATCTCCCGATTTGATATAGCGATATATGGTTTATCAGTTCGAACGGGAACACGGAAAGTGTTGGATAGTAACGGACGGAAAACGGATAGCCGACCGGAAACCCAGCATGTGGGCGATCACAGCAGCCGGTAGATGTTCGCCTCGTAAACCTCTCGAACCCTGTCGCCCCAGTTGTGGGTGTAGGTGTCGATGATGTCGCTCGCGACGTCCCCACGGAGGTACTTCACGACGCCACGGTCGCCGGTCCGGTCCCTGAGGTGGGTCGTGAAGAAGTGCCGGAAGTAGTGCGGTGTGACGTTCTCCGTAGCGTCGCCGCCGACTCGATACCAGCCCCGCTCGCGTGCGTGGTCGGAAACGAACGATCGAACCATCGACGGCGTCGCGCGCTTGCCCCACTCGCTGGTCGAACAGAACAGTGCCGGCGAGTCGGTGTCGGGCCGGATCGCCAGCCACGCCTTCAGGAGCCGTTTCAGCTCCGCATCCACCGGAATCACGGTATCTCGCTTCCGCTTGTTCGAGGCGGTTCGCTCCTCTCCGTTGTAGACCGATCCCCGGTCCGGGTCGCTCGGCACGAACACCGAATCCGGCCGGCCATCGAGTGCCCCACGATGGTCCACCGGGTAGGCCGCCTGGACCTCGGGATCCGCGAGGTAGAGATCTCGAAGATCCAGATTGCAGCACTCCCCCACTCGCATACCCGTTTTCAGGAGCGTGCCGACGCCGGCCCGCTCTAGCGGGTGACCGAACGAGGCAAGGAACGACCGCATCTCGGACACGGTGATGTCCCGCCGTGCGGGGTCGGCGTCGATGGACTCGTCCATCTCCTCGGTGACCAGCGCCATCGGGTTCGACTCGAACTCACCGACCTGGGTCATGTAGCCGTAGAACCGGTGGACGTAGGAGGCGTAGGAGGCCACCGTGCTGTCCGCATGAGTCTCGCGGATGGAGTGAACCCACTCCATACAGGCTCGCCGTGTGGCACCCTCCAGCGTCGTTCCGCGGGCGTCCAGGAACCGTTCGAAGTTCCGGAGGACCCGCTCGTAGGCCACCTTCGTCCGGTCGCTCCGCCCGTGGAACGTCATCTCCTGGAGGAAGTACGCGACGGGGTCCTCCGTCGCCGAGGCGCCTGTCCGGTCCTCAACCCCCATCCTCGACCACCACGTAGCCGTCGCGACGGCCGCTGTACCGGATCGCGTCCTCGGACTGCAGCTCCGACAGTGCGTCCTCCAGCCGCTCGTCGATGTCGTCGGTCACGCCGGCCCGGAGGTCGTCCCAGCCGGCGGTCTCCTCACGGCGGAGCACCTCGAGAATCCGGTCTCTCAGGCCACTACCCCCGGGGTGCACGCCCGGAGAACCGGGTTCGCCGGGCGTCCCGGATCCGTCACCCGATCCGTCACCCAAATCGAAGCTCCGTCGTCCCGCCTGGACCATCGACCGGACGTATTCCGCCTGGCTCATGTCCATCTCGTCGGCCTCACCGCGCCAGACCTCCCGTTGTCCGGCCGGAACGTAGGTCTGGACCGAGACGCGGTCGTTCTTGCCCATGGACGGGGACATACACTCCACGATAATCAATGTACGTCAGACATCGCGATAAAAGCCCTTATC
>CAZATR010000174.1:0-5158 GCA_964488035.1 uncultured Natronomonas sp. | reverse complement strand
ACGCGCGGTCGATGGTCGCGGACGCGCTTGCGGCCTACGCGACCGACGACGTGGCAGCTTGTTGGGAGATCGCCGAGCGCGACGAAGACCTCGACCGAGCGTGCGAGGGCGCTGGGGAGACCGTCATGGCCGAACTCGTCCGTGCCGATCCCGGGACCGCCGCCAGACTCCCCGGGTCGGCCTCTCGTCTCCTCCTCCTGCTTCGCGACGTCGAGCGCGTCGGCGACCACGCGGTGAACATCGCCGCGAGGACACTGTACATGGTCAAACACGACGACTCGCTGCTGTTCTAATGGCTGGGGCCGACGACGCGACCGAACCGGCCGCCCGCAAGGTCCAGCGGACCGGCGGGTCGACGTTCACCGTCTCCCTCCCCAAGGAGTGGGCGACCGAGCAGGGCCTGGCCGCCGGGTCGACGGTCTACCTCTACCCGTTCGAAGACCGCGTCGTCGTCGCGCCTGGGCAACGCGAGCGCGGCGACCGGCGGGTCGAGATCGACGTCTCCGGCCTGGATCCGGCGGCGGTCGCCCGGGAGGTCCGAGGGGCCTACGCGGCCGGGTTCGACGCGATCGCCGTCGTGGAGGGCGAGGGAGACCTCGCACCGGTCCGGCGGTCCGCGGCGGCCGACGCGCTGGCGGGCCTGGTCGGCATGCAGATCGTCGACGAGGGGTCCGCGGGGCTGGAGGGCCGGAACACGCTCGACGCTTCGGCGGTGTCGCTCGACCAGACCCTCGCCCAAGTCCGCCAGCAGACCCTGTCCGCCCTCCGCGAGGCCGTCAGGGCGCTGGTGGCCGGCGAGGACGGCGCCGCGGGCGCCGCCGAAAATCGCGTCGGCGAGGTCGACCGACTGGTGTCCCTCGTCGAGCGACAGTTCCAGGGTGCCCTCGTCGACGTCCGCGAAGTCGACCAGCTCGACGGCGATCGGTCGGCGGCGTACCGGCAGGTAACCGTCGCCCACGCACTGGCGGACGCCGCGACCGCCGCCGAGGCGATCGCGGCCGTCGCGGTCGCGCAGGACGAGCCGCCGGCGGCCGACATCGAGGAGCGGTTCGTCGCCGCCGGGGACGCCGTCCGCGCCGCGGTCCGCGTCGCGGACGAGGCGGACCGTCCGGAGTCCAGGACCGCGGTCGACGCGGCCCGCGAGCGGATCGAAGACGTCGACGAGGCCCTCGCGGGGACGGCCGATCCCGACGCCCATCGGTACGGCCGGGCGCTCGCGGCCCTCGAGCGTGCAACCGACGCCGCCGGCGGGCTCGTCTCCATCGGGCTCGACGCCGAGTCCTAACCCGCGGTCACCGCGGCCCGGAAGCTCGGCTCTGGCCTGTCCCGGCCGACCAACGCAGTGGTGCCGGGGTAGCACCACGTCTCTATCGTACTATATACCCCACCGGAGGGGTCATATAACCGCTTTTGCGGGTGCCGTCGGTCCGTTGCGCATGGAGGAGCGCCCCGTGTCACCGACCGAAACCGACGTGTTGTCCGCCGCAGGCGACCGGCTGGCGGTCGAAGGGCGGCGGATCGAGGACGAACTCGCCGCGTTCGCCGCCTTCGAGGACGCCGTCCGCTCTATCGATCCGTCACCGGGCGACGACGGAGCGCCAGCCGTCATCGGGCCGGGCGCCGTCTCGCAGCAGGCGGGCGGACTCGCGGCCGTCAGGTCGGCGTACGAGCGGACCGTGATGGCCGTGCCACACTACGAGGAGGAATACGGCGATACCTGCGAAGTGAGCCTGGTCGAGGAGTTCGGGCCCGACGTGGCGGCCGCCGTCCTCGGGTGTTCGTCGTTCACCCCCCAGCACAAGTCGGTGCTGGTGTCCGCGGCGGCGGAGGCACGGTCCGGGCGGGAGGCGATGGCGCGTCTCGTCGACGACGAACGCGCGGCCGTGGACCGCGCCAGTGACGAGCTCGGGACGGTCGGGGACGAATTGGCCGCGGTGGCTGACGCGGAGTTCTCGGACGTCGCCTTCGGGACGCTCGAGTCGGCCAGGGAGCGCCTGCTCAACCTCGAGGACCGCTGCGAAGACGGCGTCGACCGGCGCCAGGAGACGATCGCCCGGCTGCGGCGCCGGACGCTCTCGCCCGTCGACGCGACGGACTACCGCGAGTTCTGTTACCACGCTATCGACGTCGAGTACCCCGTCCTGTCGGCGTACGCCGAGGTCCTCGACCGGATACGGACCCGGCGACGCGAGGTCGAGCGGGAGATGGCCTACGCCCACGAGTGAGCTACGGCAGCGGGATCCAGACCGCCGACGGGAGGATCCCGGCCATGGCGAGGAGGGCGATGGCGAGCGTCGTGACCACGATGCTCGCGGCCGGCGGGTCGAGGTGCGTCTCCGCGCGGGCGTAGAAGACGCGCTGGAGGGCCTCGCCGGCCAGGCCACCGACGAGGCCGAAGGCCGCGCCGACGAAAAGCGCCGCTCCGAGGGGGACGCCGCCGGCGACGGTCGCGGGCGTGAAGGCACCGGGTCCGGCGAGTGCGAGCGCGGCCGTGCTCGCCGGCAGCGTCATGTGGTGGGTGACCGGAATGCGCGAGACGTCGGCACAGAGCAGCGCCAACGCGACGACACTGAGGCCAAAAGCGAGGAACGGGCTCGCGGTCAGGTAGGCGACGTAGGCCCCGAGCAGACCCATGACGACGCCGAGGCCGGCGACCGCGGCCCAGCCCTGCTGGTACGGGAGCCAGTGGTCGGCCGCCGGCCCGCCGTCCGCCCGCGCCGGCGCGGCGCCGAGGCCGAAGGGCCGAGCGCCGACGAGGGAGTACCCGAAGACGGCGCGGTGCAACAGCGCGGAGCCGACGACGCCCAGCGCGACCGGGTCGACGGGGACCGATAGGCCGGCCGAGGCAGTGGCGACGAGGTGGCCGGCGACGCCGAAGGCACCGCCGACGGCGAGGACGTCCGGCCGGTTGCCCAGCCCGCGCGTGACCGCCTTGGCGTCGATGCCGTTCACGTAGCCGCGCTTCGCGGCGTACGCGAGGGCGGCCGCGCCGCCGCCGAAGGCGACGTGTGGCCCGAGGACGACGCCGAAGCCGATCGAGCCGGTGATGTCGACCGGAAGATTGGCGCCGGCGGCGTCCGCGGTCAGGTCGGCGACCTCGCCGAAGACGACGAACAGGCCCGCGAGGGCGAAGGAGGGCAGGGCGCCGATGGAGGCCCCGAAGGCGCCGCCCGCCGCCGCGAGGACGAGGAGCTCGAGCGTCACGCGGCCGAAACCGCCGCCTCGATCTCGTCGAACAGGTCGACGACGCGTCCGCGGATCGTCTCGCGGATCTCGCGGACGGTGACCGGGTCGGCGCCGTCCGGATCCGGCAGGTCCCAGTCCCGGACATCGGTATCGGCGTCGAGCTCGAGCGTCGAGCAGCCCATCGTCGCGACGTAGTCACAGGCGTCGAGTTCGGCGGTCGAGATCTCGCGGGGCGTCCGGCCGGCGATGTCGACGTCCACCTCGGCCATGGTCTCGACGACGACGTCGTGGACGGCGTCGGCGGGATGCGTGCCGCCGGTGACGATCTCGACGACGTCGCCGAGCCCGCGGCGGTCCCGCTCGCGCTCGGCGAAGGCGGTGGCCATCTGGCTCCGGCCGGCGTTCTGGACGCAGACGAAGGCGACGCGGACGGTCACGCCACCGCCTCCCGGGTCTCGTCCAGGGCGTCGAACAGCGCCCGCGCCCGGTCGGTCGCCGCGTAGTACCGCCAGGTGCCGTCCTTGCGCCGAGTGACCAGGCCAGCGTCCCGCAGGTCCGACAGCGCGTGGCTGACAGCGCTGTCGCTGACGTCGACGACCGGTGCGAGCTCGCAGACACACAACTCCTCGTCCGCGGCGGCGAGCAGCCGGGCCAGCCGGTACCGGGTGCCGTCGCCGAGCGTGTCCAATACGGACACGTCGGCGTCCGCCGTCTGATCCGCGGCGAACGCCCGCGTCTCCAGCCGGTCGATCCGCGCCTCGACGTCGCCGTCGCGGCACTCCCCAACCCGCTCGACGAGCAGCCGTTCCAACCGTTGGTTCATACCTGTATACCTATTCATTCGTTCAAGTATCTTCCGGCAGGGCCCGCCAACGACTATATAGAGATAAGTGAGAAAACGTATCATTCGCAGGAAATTATTAGGTTTTCCCGCCGGGAGGCCCACACGGGCATGCCACCAGGGACGTTCGGCGACCGGCGGCTCGAACTGTACGTCCGCTCGCTGTCGGGGGGAAACGCGGCGGGCGGCGATCACGCACGGCGGGTCCGCGAACTCGACCGCTCGGGGCGGGTCGACGCGGGAACCGTCGTCGTCTGGGGGGACGAGGTCGGCCTCACGACGACCGCCTTCCGCACGCGCGTCGGCAAGTGCATCGTCGACCGAGTCGCGGCGTTTCGGGCGTGGGCGGCCGACCGCGGTGGGACCATGGCACCCTTCTTCGAGACGCGATCCGTGACGGGGGAGATCACCGGGGAGTCCTACACCGCCGTCCGACTGCCGGTGGCGTGTTTGGCGGAGTACGAGGGCGACGAGCTCGTCCACGTGGCGCCGTACCGTGCCGGCGACGCGGACTGTACCGTTGGAGAACGGCTCGGGTACCTCGAGGACCGCACCGCCACCCGACGCGAAGTCGCGACGACCTGACTATCGGTAGGCCTCGAATTCTTCGCCGAAGACCAGAAAGTAGCCCGTGCCGACGAGGCCGACGGCGGTCGCGAGGCCGAATGCGAGTTCCGGGCTGGCGAACTCCCACAGCGCCCCGCCCAGCGCGCCACTGGGCACGACGATGACGTTCCGGACGAGGTAGTAGGCGCCGGTGACGCGTCCGCCGGCATCCGCCTCGGCCGGGCCGACGATCAGCGCCTTGTGGGAGGGCAGTCCGGCAAAGCGTAGCCCGGAGAACGCGAACAGGCCAGCGAGCACGAGCGGGTCCGCCGGGGCGAGGATCAGGAGGATCGGAAAAGTGGCGTAGACCGCGAAGCCCGCGCCGACGACGGGCTTGAGGCCGACGCGCTCGGCGGCCGCGGACGCGGGCACCATGCTCAGAAGGGCGACCGCCATCTCGATCACCAGCAGGACCGAGAACAGCACCGGGGGCGCGAGGTACACGCCCAGCACGCGCGCGTCGGCAGCCAGGTGGCGCGTGACGACGATGATGAAGAAGACGTAGACCATGCCGTTGGCGAACCG
>CAZATR010000173.1:0-5186 GCA_964488035.1 uncultured Natronomonas sp. | reverse complement strand
CCTTCTCCTCGGCTTCCTCGCGGTACTGTTCGATGACGTGCTCGGGTACGCTCCCCGTCTCGAAGAGGAGCCGCCCGACCATCGTGCTCTTGCCGTGGTCGACGTGGCCGATGATGGCCAGGTTCTGGTGCGGTTTGTCGCTCATGGGTGTCTCACGCGCTGAGGCGCTATATCGGGTTCGTTTGTCGGTGCCCCGTAAAACGATTTCGAAAGGGGTCCGGCCGAAACCGGGCGCCTCGGGCGGTTTGCGACCCGATGCCACGGGATGCGGGGTTCGGGGGACCGCCGGACGCACGGCTCAAGGGATGGTGGAGCATCCGGCGCCAACCGCCCCACAGTCGTCCGCTGCCGGCAGCCAGTCCACCGCCGACGCCGTGTCGGTCCGATGGCGCTACTCCAGCGGGGGGAGTCGCCCGACGTCTGCCAGCACCGCCGCCGCCGTCTCCGGGCCGCCGGCGCCGCGGCCGGAGATGTTCAGCCGGCCGGCGTGCTCGGTCTCCAGCTGGACGATGTTGAGCGTGCCCGAGACGGCCAGCGTCCCGTGTTCGGGGACGAGCCGCGGGCCGACGCGGACGCCCTCGTCGGTGACCTCGCCGATCAGCCGGATGGTGCGGCCGTCCTCGGCGGCCAGCTCCAGGGCGCTGCCCGGCAGGTCGGCGATGCCCTCGACGGACGCGTCGGCGAGCGCGTAGGTGTCCTCGTAGAGGACGTTCGCGAGGATGACGCACTTCAGCGCCGCGTCGGTCCCCTCGACGTCGAACGTCGGGTCGGCCTCGGCGACGCCGAGGTCCTGGGCCTCCGCCAGCACGTGTTCGTAGCCGAGGCCCTCGGCGGCCATCCGGGAGAGGATGAAGTTCGCCGTCCCGTTGAGGACGCCGCGGGCGGCCGTGACCTGGCCGTCGAGGTCCGCGACCGACGACAGCACCGGGATGGCGCCGCCGACGGTGGCCTCGAACAGGACGGTCCCCGCCGAATCGGCCTCCAGGGCCCGCACGTCGTCGTACCGCTCGGCGACCGGGCCCTTGTTGGCGAGGACGACGTGCCGGTCCCGCTCGAGGGCGCGACGCAGGTGGGAGAACCCGGGCTCGGCGTCGCCCAGCGTGGTCGGCGTCGCCTCGACGAGAACGCCGTAGTCCGCGTCGAGTGCCGCCTCGACGTCGGCGCTCCCGACGACCCCGCGGCTCCGCTTGCGCGACAGCACCTCCTCGGCGTCGAGGCCGTCCCCGTCGACGACGGCCGACGAGGAGTCCGCAACAGCGACGACGTCGTGGCCGTACTCGCCGGCCAGCTCGACGACGGCCGAGCCGACGTCGCCGGCCCCGACGACGGCCAGCTTCACGCCGACCCCTCCGTGAGCGGCTCGACGACCCGGAGCTCCTTCTCCGTGGCGACGGCGCGGATGGCGTCGAGCGCCTCGTCGGTCCGGCCCTCGCTGGCGACCAGCCGGAGCCGCGCGCTGGAGGCGTCCGCCGTGCCCGCCGGCGCCGATAGCGACACGTCGGCGACGGAGACCCCGCCGCAGTCCTGGACCCGGCGGAGCGTGTCCGAGAGGTCGGTCTCGACGAGGTGACCGACGAGGACGACCGTCAGCTCCTCGCTGTACCGCTCGGCGCCGGCCTGGATCACGTTGACGCCGGCCGCCCGGAGCGCGTCGACGATGGCGTCGAACTGCGGTTCGGTGGCCTCGAGGTCCACCTCGACGGGGATGTGGCCCCGCGGTGTGACGTTGCCGCGCTCGTGGAAGATCGACAGCAGGTTCCCGCCGTTGTCGGCGATGGGCTCGAGCGCGGACAGCAGTTCGCCGGGCTCGTCGACGAGTTCCAGCCGGACGGTGTAGGCGCGGAGGTCAGCCTCGCTCATCGACTCACCCCGTGACGCTCGGACATTAGGCGTGACTCACGCGTCGGGCGCTATAAGAACGATGGGGTTCGCAATACTCTCCGATGCGGCGACGGCGAGCTGCGGCCGACCGACGCCGGGTCGATCGCTGCCGGCGTGCGGTCGACGGACGTCGCGGCCAACCGGATCCGGCCGCCCCGACCGGCCTAGGCGTTCTCGGTCCAGTCGGGCTCCTGGACCGTCGTCGAGCCGACGTCGGCGTAGCCGGCCTCGTAGACGTACTCCGTGCGCTCGCCGCCCGTCGTGGCGACGAACCGGTAGGCGACGTAGCGGACGACGCCGGCCTCGTCGACGACGAGCGTGGCGTTCCCCGTGGCGTCCCCGTAGCCGGCCGCCCCGAACGCGTTGCCCCCGGTGTCGTACCGCGTCACGTTCGCGCCGTCGAGCGTGCCGTTGCCCGTCACGGTCCACGTCGAGCCGTCGATCACGTTCCGGGCGATCCGGCCGAGCTGGTAGGCGACGACCTCGTCGACCGGGTCGGGGTCGGACTCGTTGTACGGCGCGGTGCCCTTGTCGTACGTCGTGCCGTTGTCCCCGATCCGGCGCTCGTAGGTGGTGTCGCCCTCGGTGTAGCGGGTCGTGACCGGGAAGTCCTGCGTCCCGGTGTCGCGGACGTACGTGATGTTCGCGGTGTTGATGAACGGTCCGTTCCGCTCGACGCCGTAGCTGCCGTTGATGTACCGGGTGGCGCTCGCGTTGCGGGTCACCAGCGCACTGGAGCTCCGGAAGCTCCCGGCGTTCTCGAGCGCCTCCACGTGGGTGTTCTGGAGGGCCGCGGCGTCGAAGGTGCGGGTTTGCGGGGAGGTCGGCGTCGGCGTGGCCGTCCGCGTCGCGGTCCGCGTGGGTGTGCCCGTCGCCGTCGGCTCGCCCGTGGCCGTCGGCGTGGTCGTCGGGGAGGTCGGCGTCGGCGTGGCGCCGTCGGGCGTCGCCGTCGGCGTGGTACCGCCGCCATCGAGCAGGGCCGAACATCCGGCCGTACCGGCGACGACTACGAGCACCGCGAAAAGCGTCAGGCGTCGGTCCATCGACGCCTCAGAGGCTCAGGAGGCTGTCGATGGGGAGCCCTCCGCCGGGATCGACCGGGAGGCCGCCCTCACCGGCGGAGCCGATGATCTGGAAGAAGTCCTCCGGCGTCACGAGACTCGGGATGCCGACGAGCTCGTACTCGCAGGGCCCGAGGTCGGCCAGGTTCTCCTGGCTGAGGTCGCCGTCGAACTCCTTGAGGTCGCTGCACGCGAGTTCGCCGCCGGCGCCCTTCCCGACGAAGACCGCGACGCCGCGCAGTCGGACGGAGTCGTTGTCGCGCTCGAGGACGGGATTGAAGCCGTAGTCGCCCTCTCCGACGTTGAACAGGAACTCGGGCTTGGCGTTCAGCGTGTCCCTGTTGACGACGAGGCCGGGCTCGGCGCGGTAGGAGGGGCCGTCGCCGCTCTCGTTGAGGGTCCCGCTGTAGACGCCCCAGTAGGCGAACTGCCCGTTGCTGGACTGGAACCGGAGGGTACTCGCCGTGTAGTCCGGTTCGGTCGGCGGGTCGCTCGGGTCGAGCTGCGGGTCGTTGAGGTCGACGGCCTCACAGAGGCCCGGCACGGGTCCGGTGGCCAGCCCGAGGACGGTTTCGGCCGTCAGCAGGTTGGTCGGGACGCCCGGCGGGGCCATGTCCTGCGGCAGCGCGTCGAGGCCGGGCAGCGTACTGGTGGGCAGCTTGCTGCTGTCGAGCCGGGTGAAGTCACAGACCTGGACGCCGGTCGTGTCGGTCAGGTTGATGCCCTCGCCGGAGGCCCCCGGTAGCGGGGACTCGCCGCTCGGCAGCGGGGACTCCGCGCTCGGCAGCGTGGAACTCCCGAGGACGTCCGGGGCGGAGCCGCCGCCGATGGAGTCGACGCCGGAGGCGACGTCGGTCGGCGCGCCGCCGGTCAGGTCCCGACCGGCGACGTTCGCATCGACGCCCTCGTTCGGGCTCGCGCCGACGTCGACGCCTTCCTCGCCGGCGACGCTGGCACCGACCCCCTCGTCGGTGGTCGCGTCGACGTTGACGCCACTGTCGCCACCGACGCCGACCTCGACCCCGTCGTCGACGCCGACGTCGACGCCGCTGTCGCCCCCGATCGAGATGCCGTCCTCGTCGAGGAGGCTGTCGTTTCCAACCTGCGCTGCGGCAGGGGCGACGGACAGGCCCGTGAACAGTCCGATCGCCATGAGTGTAATTACCAGTTTCCGTGCTGATTCCCTCATCACACCTTCACTTTCCCGTACGGAAGGTAGTGGCTTACGCCGGGCAACATCGGCTCTTTATATGTCAACGGCCGAATCGACCGGTCGACCACTCGGTCCCCGTTCGGACGGACAAGCCGGTTCGACCGGCCCGGGCCGTCGTCGGCCCCCAGCGGCAGGAAACCCGGAGCGGGGAATCGGATCGATGATGTCGCAGTCTACGAACGGTGACCCCCGGATGTCCAAGCATCCGCGAGGCGCGCGGAGCGCGTCGAGCGGTTCGCCGACGCCGAGCGCAGTGAGCGACCGGGGCGGTCGTGTTCCCACGTCTTTGCGACCGAGCGAGTTGCGGGCGGAGCCCGCACCTCAATCCGTGGTCGTTCGAAAGGCGCTGTGGTCGTTCGAAAGGCGCTACGCGCCTTTCGTGATGACGAGAGAGCGGAGCTCTCTCGAACCACGGCGGAGCCGCCACGCGGTTTCGCGCCGCAGGAGCGGAACCCGCGGGGGTAAAAAGCGGGTTCAGAAGTAGTCGATCGCTTCCGGCAGCTCGGTCTTCATGCCCTTCCGCTCGCGGATCTCGGTGATGGTCTCCCGCTGGAGGTTGTCGGCCATCACGCGGAAGCCGGCGTTCTCGGTGTTCCAGGAGGCGCGGCCCTCGGTGGCCGAGCGGATGTCGCTGGAGAACCCGATCATCTCGTCGACCGGGGCGATGCCCTCGACGACCTGGAGGTCGCCCTCCTGGTACATGTCGTCGATGCGGCCGCGGCGGCCCTGGATCTCGCCGGAGGCGGGCCCCATGTGCTCGCCGGGGACGTCGATGCGGACCTCCTGGATCGGCTCGAGGAGCTTGATCTCGGCGTCGATGAGGGCGTTGTGGACGGCCCGCCGGACGGCGGGGATGACCTGGGCGGGGCCGCGGTGGATGGCGTCCTCGTGCAGCCGCGCGTCGTGCAGCCGGACGAGGGCGCCCTCGACGGGTTCGGCGGCGAGCGGGCCGTCGTCGAGCGCCTCCTCGAGGCCCTCGACGACGAGCTCCATCGTCTCGTTGAGGTGCTGGATCCCCTTCGTGTCGTCGA
>CAZATR010000172.1:0-5208 GCA_964488035.1 uncultured Natronomonas sp. | reverse complement strand
ACCAACGACTGGGTCGAGATCGTCCCGCAGACGATCGACGCCAACTTCACGGAGGACGAGGTCCGCCAGGACCAGAACGCGACGCTGGAGGTCGACTCCAACCGCAACAACTACGACGTCTACGTCGACTCCGACAACTTCTCGCAGAGCGAGTTGGCAAACATCGTCAACGATTCCGAGACGGGCCCCATCAACGAGGACCGCGCGCCGAGCGACGGGGCGGTCCGCGTGAACGGCATCTCCAGCAGCGCGGAGCTCGAGTTCGACTTCGCCGGCGAGTCCACGGGGAACTACTCGTTCACCCTCTCGCCGACGGACACGACACCGAGTGACACCGCCGAGATCGAGGTCGTCGAGGAACTCGACGGCGAAGGCGAGTTCGACTCGGAGAGTGGCGCGTTCAGCGTCAAGCGTGGCGACATCCAGAGCCCGGAGGGCAACGAGAACGCCACCATCTCCGTCGACAACGCCGACGACGTCGACAACCTCGTCATCCGCATCGGCGACGAGGACCGGAACAACTACGAGACCACCGTCGTGGTCGAACCGAACGACGACGGTCGCGTTGACCTCCGGATGAACACGTTCCTCGCCGGTGGGACCCTCGTCGACAACGAGACAATTGTCTTCGAGACCTACGACGGTAACGGTAGTATCGTCACCGTCAACCGCCAGAGCGAACAGCTCACCGGCGTGCTCGACGAGGGTCAGTACGACCTGACGATCGAGAACACCGACGGCGACGAGTTCGACCGCGGCGTCCTCAACATCCGCGAGTCGAGCTACAACAGTCTGACCCAGATGCGGCACCCCGACGCCTCCCTGGGTTCGCTCGACGAGAAGGAGAACCTCGCGAACAACAGCGACCTCAGCGAGACGGGCGAGGTCACGATGACGGACCGGGACCGCTCCGGCAATCAGCGTGACGTCCTCGTCTACCAGGTCGACATCAGCGGCCTCTACGGTGCGTTCGCCCTGTTCGACGCGATCGACGAAGGTGACGACACCGCGGCCGGGTCCCTGGACGACGCCAGCGGCAACGCTGTTCTGGCGGAATCCCAGTCTGGGGGCACCTTCCTCGACGAGCCGATCCTCAGCGCCAACCTGACGCAGATCAACGAGAGGCAGAACCGGGAGCCCAAGGAGGAGACCTTCCTTGGCGGCGAGGTCGACGGTGACCAGTTCCAGTTCGTCATCGACGAGGACAACGAGACGCTGTACCTCGTCACCGACGTCCGCGAACTCGAGCTCACGCGGGACACCGGTACTGGCACCGAGGACCAGGTCGTCGAGACCGGTGACGACTTCGAGATGAACTTCAGCGTCGGGCCCGGCCTCGAAGTCCTCTTCGAGGGCGGCATCGACGAGTACGTTCCCTCGGGTAACACGACGACCCAGCTGGACGTCGAGGACCGCGAGGCCGAGTTCGATCCGCAGGACGCCGACCAGGTCACGGTCAACAACGACGTCAACCAGACCCTCTCCGGCGAGACGAACGTCGCGCCCGGCACCAACGTCACCATCCAGGTCGACTCCACCAGCCGGACGCGCCGCGCCAACGACACGGAGACGGGCGACCTGACGCCGATCTTCGCCCGTGACACCGTCGAGGTCCAGGAGGACGGCACGTTCTCCTCGGACGTGTTCGACTTCTCGGACAACGACGTCGGACGCCAGTTCGTCGTGACGTCCCCGGGCAGCGGGTTCGAGGACGCAGCCGAGAAGGACGGTGTCATCGTCGAGGGCACGCCCGCGAGCGTGGCTCTCAGCGACATCACCGTCCCGGCTGACCAGGACGAGCTGTCGGCCGTCACGGTCGACCGCGCGTACCTGCCGAACGGTGGCTTCGTCACGATCCACGACGGCACGCTGAACGACGGCGCCGTGATCGACAGTGTCCGCGGTACCTCCGGGTACCTCGAGGGCGACACGAACCACACGGACGTGGAGGTCTCCCTCGACACGCCGTACACGGAGGACGGCACGGCCATCGCCATGCCGCACCAGGACACCAACGGGAACGAGACCTACGACTTCGTCGCCAGCGACGGTGAGGAAGACGGTCCGTACACCGCCGGCGACGAGCCGGTCACGGCATCGGCCTCGGTGACCTTCGCGACGCCGACCGCGACGCCGACGGCCACGCCGACCGACGAGCCCGAAAGCCCGACGGCCACGCCGACGCCGACCCAGGATCAGCCCGGGTTCGGTGCCGCGCTGGCCCTCATCGCGCTCCTCGGCGCTGCGCTGCTGGCAGCCCGTCGGCGCGACTTCTAACCACCGGATCGGCCGGTCATCCGCGGTTTTCATTCTTTCGCGCGCCGCGACGGACAGCGACGCGACCGTCGACAGCACGGCGGGCCCGCCCGTCGCGCCGGCGGTCGTGGCGTCGCCCCGCCCACTACGACAAGACCTTTACTCGTCCTGCCGTATCACCAGACAATGAGCCTGCCCGCACAGTCGCTGACGGAGGTCTCGGTGCTGCCCGTCACCGACGTGCTGGCCTGGATCGTCGTCGCGGTCTTCCTCGCGGGCGCGCTCGCCGACGTCCTCGACCGGCGGCCGCTGGCGCGACGGCTGACGGTCGGGGCGTGGGCGCTGTTCGCGGTGTTCTGGCTGCTGTTGATCCACCAGTTCGCGTTCATCCACCGGAGCATCATACAGACCGTACTGGTGATCGTCGCGGTGCCGATGTGTCTCTACGTCGGCTGGACGCTCCTGCAGGGCCGGGACTCGCTCCTGGTGCTGTCCCGTGCCGTGGCGCTGATGGGCCTGATCTACCTGCCGTTCCAGACGGCGACGCCGGTCCGGGCGTTCCTCATCGAGACGGTCGCCCACCAGACGGCGTGGCTGCTCGAGGCCGTCGGGCTCGGCGACGGGATGCGGCTCGTGACCGACCCCGAGCCCGGAACCGCCCTCCGGAACACGTTCTACTTCCCGCCGACCGGCCGCTCGTCCCGGATCGTGTTCGCCTGTACCGGCATCGGGAGCATCGCCATCTTCGGCGGCCTCATCGGCGCCGTGCGGGCGCCGCTCCGGCGCAAGGCTGTGGCGCTCGCCGTCTCCCTGTCGGTCATCTGGGTGCTCAACGTCGCCCGGAACGCGTTCATCGCGGCGGCCAACGGCTACCTGTGGTTCGACCACCCTGCGCTCGTCGATCCCGTCATGCTGCTGTTCGGCCTGTCCGACCCCTCCCGGGTATCGTTCTACGTCGCCGACCGCGTCATCTCACAGGGCCTGGCGCTGTTCGCCCTGGTGGGGATCGCGTGGTTGGTCTCCCGGTGGGTCCCGGAACTGCTGGACGTCGCGGAGGACCTCCTCTACCTGGTGACCGGCGACGAGGTTCGGCTCCGTCCGCCGACCACGGCAACGGACGGGGGTGACCCGAAGGCGTGAGCGACGACCAGAACCTGCGTGACCCACCGGAGTTCACCCGCCGGCAGGCCGTCGCGAGCACCGGCGGCCTGCTGACCGGCGTCGGCGCGTTCCGGGCCATCGACAACATCTTCCTGGGCTACGGCGAGACCGGCAACGGCACCAACCTCCTCGAGCAGGACCTGGCGGCGGTTGTCACCGAGAACCTGGTGATCGATTACGACGAGCGGATCGGCGACCACCGCGTACGGGTCGTGGAGGACACGCTGGTCGTCGGGACGGAGCAGGAGCGCCACCTTCCGCTCGATGCTGACGAACGCGGGACGGCAGCGGAGCTTGACGCCGACCTGGAACTGGGCGGTCGCCTCGAGGCGTTGTACGCCGACGTCAGGGCCGTCCGGGCCGGCGAGTTCCGGTTCGCGTTCAGTCAGCCGGGGGCGTTCTTCGACCGCGTTCGAACCGCCGGGGCCCGTCCGGACGTCGTCGCGGCGCTCCGGCCTCGTGGCGACCGAACCGTAGAGCCCGATGTCATCGAGCGGTTCGCCGGGGTCGACCCGCGGCGACCCGAGGCCCTGACGGACGCGATGGTCGGGGCGTTTCGAGAGCACGCCTCCTACGACTTCACGCGGTACGCGGCGGGGTCCATCGAGGACAACGTCATCTTCGGCGCCGCGGACCTCAGACAGCACTTCGAACACGACGTCAGTTACGATGCCCTGCTCTCCGGCGACCCCGAGACCGGCCTGTTCTGCTGGGAGTTCGCCGTTCGGTCGATGGAGGCGCTGGAGGCGGCCACCCCCTGGGTCCAGCGCACGCCGGTCGCGACGGCCTACGTCCGGGACGCCCGACACAAGCACGCCTACACGGGCGTCGCGTCGGCCGTCCGGGAGGACGGCGACCTCGTCGTCCCGATGACGTTCGTCGACTACACCCACTCGACGCTGTACCACGACCTCCACGCCACCGAGCTGCTGGGCCGTGGCCTCGCCGCCTACGACGACCGCCACCGCGCCACCCACGTCTACTGGTGACCGCTCGGGGTCCGCCGGCGGTGGCGTGCCGGGTCCCGCGCGAACGGGACACGGGCCGACAAGGCCTTTAGGCGACCGGCCCTTGCCCCCGACGGATGCTCCCCGTCGACGTCATGGCGGTGACGGACCCGCTCGCGTGGGTGCTCTTGGTGCTGTTCGTCGGCGGCACCCTCGCCGAGCGCCGCTTCCCCGACGCGTCGCGGTACGTCGTCGGCGCCGCGTGGGCGCTGTTCGCGGTGTTCTGGCTGCTGTTGGCGCCGTTCTTCTTCTACGTCCAGAACAGCGTCCTCGAGGCGCTGTTGGCGCTGGTCGGCGTCCCCGGCTGTCTGTACGCGGGCTATCTCGTCGTCGACGGTCGCGACTCGCTGTTCGTCCTCTCGCGGGCCGTCGCCGTGATGGCCCTCGTCTACCTCCCGGCCGAGACCATCACGGTCGTCCGACGGCTGCTGGTCGAACACGTCGCCGCCCAGACCCACCTGATGATGAACCTCCTGGGCTACGACCCCGCGTTGCGTCCCGTCGGGCCCGGTCGTCCGGCCTACGAGGGCTTCCTGGCGGCGTTCCACTTCGAGACGCCCGACCCTGACCACGGCGGCATCGTCTACAACATCGTGATGGCGTGTACGGCGCTCGGCAGCATGGCCATCTTCGCCGGCTGCATCGCCGCCGTCAGGGCGCCCTGGCGCCGGAAGCTCCGCGCGCTCGGCGTCGCCATCCCCGTCATCTACGTCCTCAACGTCCTCCGGACGGCGTTCATCGGGCTGGCGTTCGGCCACCAGTGGTTCGACGGCTGGTACGCGCC
>CAZATR010000171.1:0-5230 GCA_964488035.1 uncultured Natronomonas sp. | reverse complement strand
GCGAGGCGTTCCTCGCGGTCTCGCTCATCTGGCTGCTCGTCGCCGCCGTCGGCGCCATCCCGTTCTACGTCGCCGGGACCGGGATACTCGGGCATCCGGTCGACGCGATGTTCGAGTCGATGAGCGGCCTCACGACCACGGGCGCGACGGTCCTCCGGGACTTCTCGGTGCACGGTCGCGGGATCATGATGTGGCGGCAGGTCCTCCAGTGGCTCGGCGGGCTCGGCATCCTCGTGCTGGCGACCGCGGTACTGTCGGAGCTCGGCGTCGGCGGCGCCCAGCTGATGGAGACCGAGACCCAGACCCGGAACGTGAACAAGCTCACGCCTCGGATCTCCAGGACGGCGCAGTTGCTGTGGGGCCTCTACATCGCGCTGACCGGACTGGCGATCGCCGTCCTCTACGCGCTGCACCTCGCGGGCCTGGCGTCGAACATGGGCCTCTACAACGCGGTCGCCCACGGGCTGACGTCGGTATCGACCGCCGGCTTCTCGCCGGAACCGGAGAGCATCGGGGCGTTCTCGCCGGCCGTCCAGTGGACGATCATCCCCTTCATGCTCGTGGGCGCGACGAGCTTCGTGCTCATCTACATCGTGGCGTCCGGCCGCCCGCGCCGACTCCTCGAGAGCGAGGAGTTCCATTTCTTCCTCGGCGTCGTCGCCGTCGGGACCGCTCTCGTCGCCGCGGCGCTCGCCGTCGACCCGACGGTCGACTACGGTCCCCGCGCGACCCTCCGCCACGCGCTGTTCAACGTCGCCTCGATCGTCACGACCACCGGCTACGCGAGCGCCGACTACGAGCTGTGGTCGCCGGCGGTCAAGCACGTCCTCTTTCTGTGCATGTTCGTCGGTGGCATGGCGGGCTCGACGACGTGTTCCATCAAGAGCATCCGGTGGCTCGTCACGCTGAAGTCGCTGAAGCGGGGGCTGTTCACGAGCATCCACCCGGAGGCGATTCGCCCCGTCCGGGTGTCCGGCGACCCGGTCGACGAGAACACCATCCGGGACCTCTACGGCTACCTCCTGTTGACCATCGTCGTGTTCACCCTGTTTGCGGTGTTCATCGTGGTCGACGGCGCACGGCTGAACGACACCGTCACCGAGTTCGAGGCCCTCGGCGGGGCGGCCTCGACCGTCCTCAACATCGGGCCCGCATTCGGCGACGCCGGCCCGTACGGGACGTACGCGTCGTTCCCGAGGACGACGCGTGCCGCGATGGTCGTCCTGATGTGGATCGGACGGATCGAGTTCGTCCCGGTCCTGGTGTTGCTCACGAGAGCGTTCTGGACGTCGTGACGGGTCCCCGTCCGGCCGAGCCGCCCACCAGAACGGACCGGTTCCTCGCCCACCGTTCCCGGGTCGGCCCGTCACCGACGGCTTCTTTACCGCGCCGCGAATCACCCCGGCAAACGGTGTCGCCTCGATGACCTGGCGGTTCGACTGGCGGGCGACGCTCGCCCTGGTCGGGACCGTCGTCAAGTATCTCGCGGTGACGATGGTGATTCCGCTCGTCGTCGCGGTGATCTACCGCGAGGACGTGTGGGTGTTCGTCGCCTCGATCGCCGTGGCCGTCGCCGTCGGGCTGGCGATGGAGCGACTCGACCCCGACCCGGATATCGGCGCCCGGGAGGGGCTCGCGCTCGTGTCCTTCTCCTGGGCAGCCGCCGCACTCGTCGGGACGGTCCCCTACCTGCTGGCCGGGTTCGGGACCGCGTCCACTGTCGGACCGCAGATCCCTCCGGGTGCGCCCTTCGAGGTGGTCGCCGGCGCCCTCGTCGACGCGTTCGTCAACGCGCTGTTCGAATCGACCAGCGGCTTCACGACGACGGGCGCGACGGTACTCGGCGAGATCAGCCTCGACCGGCACTCCCACGCGCTGTTGATCTGGCGGCAGCTCACCCAGTGGCTCGGCGGGATGGGCATCATCGTCCTGATGATCGCGATCCTACCGGAGCTGGCCGTCAACGGCGCCCAGCTCATGCGGTCGGAGGCGCCGGGCCCGGACCTCCAGAAGCTCACCCCACGGATCGCCGAGACCGCCCGGGCGCTGTGGGTCATCTACGTCGGGTTCACCGTCCTGCTCGTCGCGCTCCTGTACGGGCTCCACCTCGCCGGTCGGGCGCCGAACATGGACCTCTACAACGCCGTCGCGCACGGCTTCTCGACGCTCCCCACCGGCGGGTTCTCGCCGCAGGCCGACAGCATCGCGGCCTTCTCGGCGGTCGTCCAGTGGATCATTATTCCGTTCATGGTGGTCGCCGGCGTCAACTTCGCGCTGTTCTGGCACGTCATCCGCGGCGAAATCGAGGTCGTCCTGGGGAACGCCGAGTTCCGCGCCTACGCCGGGGCGCTAGCCGTCATCGCCGCCGTCCTCTCGTTCGTCCTGTATCGCGGTGCCGCACCGCCACTCGACCTCGGCGGGACGACCGAGGGCGTCGCCGGCAATTCGCTCCGGCAGGCCGCCTTCCAGATCGGGTCGCTGTTGAACTCCACCGGGTTCGCCACCGCGGACTTCGCCCAGTGGGACCCCCACGCACAGCTCCTGCTGCTGTTCGCCATGTTCGTCGGCGGCTCCGCCGGGTCGACCGGCGGCGGCATCAAGGTCGTCCGCTGGATCGTCGTCCTGAAGACCATCCGCCGGGAGCTGTACACCACCGCCCACCCGTCGGCCGTCGAACCGGTCCGGCTCGGCGGCATGGTCGTCGACGAGGACGCCGTCCGCGGCATCGTGGTGTTCACGCTCCTGTACTTCGTCCTCTTCGGGTTCGCCGCCGTCTTCATCATGCTGGACGCCGCCCGCGTCGGCGTCGAATTGTCGGCGCTGGAGGCCCTCAGCGCGTCGCTGGCGACCATCGGGAACATCGGGCCGGGGTTCGGCAAGCTCGGCCCGTTCGGGAGCTACCTGTTCTTCCCGAACACCAGCAAACTCCTGATGATCCTCCTCATGTGGTTCGGCCGCCTCGAGATCGTGCCCGTCCTCGCGCTGTTCGTCAGCGGGCTCGAGGGCCGTGGCTGAGGCGCGCCGGACGCCGCCCCGTCAGTCGAGGCGCCCGACCCGATGGGTCACTCCACGCGGAGCGGATAGTCCTCGGCCGCCCCGTAGACGTCCCGGAACAGCGACTCGACGAAGTCCGCGAGGTGTTTCGGGTCCGTGACCGCCGAGAGGTACACGACGCCGGGGTCGGCCGTCCGGGTCGCCGGTTGTTCGACCTTGAAGACGTGGTAGTCCGAAAGCAGCGACTCGAGCCGCGTTCGGCGCTCGTCGTCGACCTCCAGCCGGAGCGTCCGGTCCTCGTACTCGACGGCGACCGGCGGCCCGGCGGCGCGCTCGGCGACGAACCGCACGGCTGCGTCGGCCCGCCGCGCCTCGACGACGGCCGCCACGACGGCCTGTCGTCGTTCCGCCGGGGTCGGTTCCATACCCAGGCTTACCCCCGCCGTGGTATGAAGGCGACGCCCGGCGTGTTCAGACAACTCTTTTAGGCGGCGGTTGGAACCGCCGACCATGAGCCAGCCGAAGATCCTGCTGCTCGGGCCGCCGGGCGCCGGGAAGGGCACCCAGTCCAGCAACATCGTCGACGCGTTCGGCGTCGATCACGTCACGACCGGCGACGCACTCCGGGCGAACAAGGACATGGAGACCGACCACGGCACGCCCCGGAAGTACATGGAGGCCGGCGAGCTCGTCCCGGATCCCGTCGTCAACGAGATCGTCCGCGCCGCCCTCGAGGAGGCCGACGGCTTCGTCCTCGACGGCTACCCCCGGAACATCGCCCAGGCCGAGTACCTCGACGAGATCACCGACCTGGACATCGTCGCGCTGCTGGAGGTCGCCCGGGGGGAACTGATCGACCGGCTGACCGGCCGCCGGATCTGCGACGACTGCGGCCGGAACTACCACGTCGAGTTCAGCCCGCCCGAGGAACCCGGCGTCTGCGACGCCTGCGGTGGCGAGCTCGTCCAGCGCGACGACGACAACGAGGAGACGGTCAAGGAGCGACTCGACGTCTTCGAGGAGAACACCCGGCCGGTCGTCGAGTATTACGACGACGAGGGCGACCTCGTCCGCATCGACGGCGAACGGCCGCCCGACGCGGTCTGGACGGACCTCCGGGCGGCCATCGAGGACGCCACCTGACCGCAGGTCGACCCGACGGCCGGGACTCCGCGCCGGCGCCCGACGTCCGCCGAGCGGGCATCGACCGACCCCACCGGCCGCACACCGTCGCGCAGCCCGGACGCACGGAAGGTAAAAAGTTGATTATGCCCGACCCGTAACCGGAGGTAATGGCACGGACAGCTTCGAAGGTGCAGGAGCTCGTCTCGGAGGACCCCGAGATGGAGGACGCCCTTGAGTACGTCCTCGAGCGGGCCGACGAGGGCACCGTCTCGTGGGGCGACGTCTCCGACGAGCTGACGAGCGGCCAGTGGGGGCGGCTCATCGAGAAGGGCATCCTGGTCGACTCCGACGGCGAGGGGTTCGACGTCGAGGACCCCGACGGCGTCCGGTCGGCGCTCGAGGACGACGACCTCGACATCCCCGACGCGCCGGACAAGGACTCCTCGTGGACCAAGTGGGACAAGATGGCCGCCGTCGTGTCCGTGGCGATGTTCGCCGGCTACACGTTCAGCGAGGTCCGGGCGCCGCTGGCGGAGGCGCTCGACGTCGCGTTCGGCCCGCTCATCCAGCTGCTCCCGTTCTTCGCCGTCGTCATGGTGCTGGCGCTGTTCACCGGGCTGTACTCGACGCTGCTGCAGGCGAACCTCATGGACATGGAGGTCATGGGCGAGTACCAGGCCCGGATGAAGGAGATCCAGAACCGCCGCGAGGAGGCCAAGGAGCGCGGCGACGACGAGGCGCTGGACCAGATCCAGGAGGAGCAGATGGAGGCGATGGCCGACAATCTCGGGATGTTCAAGGAGCAGTTCCGTCCGATGGTCTGGATCATGCTGTTGACCATCCCCGTCTTCCTGTGGATGTACTGGGCGATCGGGTTCCGCGGCGGCGCCGGGGAGTACGCGGAGCTCATCGAGCCCATCGTCATCCCGTTCGCCGGCCAGCAGGAGTGGACGGCCGGCATCGTCGGCCCGCTCCAGATCTGGATCGTCTGGTACTTCCTCTGCTCGATGGCGTTCACCCAGGTCATCCGGAAGTCGCTGAACATCCAGACCACGCCGACCTGACCGGTCGGGCGTCCGTCCCGGCAGCTCGGCGGCCCGGGGGTCGACCG
>CAZATR010000170.1:0-5245 GCA_964488035.1 uncultured Natronomonas sp. | reverse complement strand
CACCGTCGTCCGGGCGGGATCGACCCGCTCACGGCTCACTTCGTTCGCCGTTCGCGTTCGAGGCGCTCCCTCCGGTCGCGCCTCGCGGGCCTTGCCCTTCGAATCCACCAGGCACCGCCCCGCGATCGCACCTCGTGCCTCCCCAGCCGACGCCCGCCCTCGCTGCGCTCGGGCGGGCGTCCCTCGCGCGCAGCTTGTCGACCGCCGCTCGCCGGGTGCTCGCGGCGGTCGACGCGCGCACGCCACGCTCGAATTTCGATCCGCCTGGTGGATTGAAAGGGCGAGGCGTGCGTGGCGGCCGCAGGCCGCCACGGGAGAGGCGGTCGGCGGAGCCGACCGCCCGGGTCGCGCCACCGGGGAGTCGTCTCAGCGACCCCTATCCGAGCGAACGCACGTGAGCGAGGATATGTCGCTGAGCGACCGCGAGCCCGCCGAGGGCTTTTCGAGGTGGTCTCGACCGCTCGATCAAAGAAACCCGATTCGCCCGGTACGCAGGCCAGGTGAAGCGCATATTTCGGAGAACGTCCCCGTCCCGGAATCCGCACGCTGCGTCATTGGGAGTCCTGGAGACCGGCGAGACCCGCACGAGCCACGTCCGTCAGCCGGTAGCCGCGTTCGCCGTCGACGTCGGCCTCGGCGACCAGGCCGGCCGCCCGGAGTTCGCCGACGAGGCCGTGGAGGTCCGACTCGCAGAGCTCGGTGTCGCCCAGCACCGCCCGGACGGCCAGTGGGCCGCGCCGGTCGAGTTCGACGAGCAGCCCGAGCGCCGCCTCGCTGTGGACGGCGGTCAGGAGTCGGCGAGTGGATGCGGGGACGCGTCGAGCGGCGACCGCGAGCGGCGGGTCGCCGCTCGCGGTGAGCTCGTCGGTCGGGAGGTACCGCGTCTCGCCGGTTTCGGGGTCGCGGACGAAGCTGGCGTCGGCGGACCGCTTGACGAGGAGGTACGTGTCGCCGTCGTGTTCGACGGTCCTCACGACACCGCCCCCTCATCTTCGCGGCGGTCGGCGCGGAAGATCAGGTAGAAGCGCACGGCGGCGACGGCCGCGACGGCGCCGACGGCGATGGCGAGGCCGCCGAGGTCCCAGTCGCCGCGGAAGTGGATCAACAGCAGACCGAGCGGGATGGCGGCCATGGCGACGTTGACCGCGATGACGCAGCCCCAGAACGTCCGGAGGAGCACCTCGTCGGCCTCGGCCGCGTCGAGGCCGCCGGCGTCGGGCCGGGCGTTGGAGACGGACGGGGCCGCCCGGCCGCGCCGCTCCCGGAACGAGACGTCGGGATCGACCGCGGCCTCGCCATCGCCGTCCGAGTCCGGAGTCACGGGCGGAGACAGCCGCTCCGGGGTGAAAAGTTACGCGGCCTCGTCGAGGTCGACGACCTCCGCGGCCTGCATCCACGCCAAGGGGTTCTCGGCGTCGTAGAACACCACGCCCTCCTCGGTCTCGTAGGACTCCGTCGTCTCGACGGCGTCGGTCACCACCGGTTCCGGTCGCTCGCCAGCGCTGTCCCGCTCGGCCGTCGCATCAGGGTCGGGCATGGTGTGTCACCGGTCTGTGGTAGGTCGTATCAATGTAAATCCCTTGTGGCTGTGTCACGTTTCGAAACGGGGGACGGCACGGGTGTCTGCCCCGGACTCGGGGTGGTTGGCCGCCGGACACCGGGGCCTTTACCGGGACGGGGCCCGGAGCGAGTCACATGACCCAGCGCAACGAGCAGGGGACCCTCGACGCCTACGGCGGCGCGAGCGGCGACGCCGACCGGCCCGCCGACGAGGCAGCCGCCGTCACGTCGCCCGACGCGGCCGACGCCGACGTCGTGGAGCGCTCCGAGCGGCGGTTCCCCGACGCCGAGGGCCACGTCGAGTGCTCGGTCACGCAGGTCGACTACACCATCGAAGGCGACGGCGACGACGAGCACCCGGTCCTCCACGTCCACGGCCGCACCACCGAGCGGGAACCGGTCCACGTCCGCGTCTACGACTTCCGCCCGTACTTCTACACGCCGGTCTCGGAGCTCGACGTCGCCGTCGACGCCGAGGCACCGCTCGAGGCGGTCGACCTCGTGGATTCGCGGCTCGACCACGACCGCCTGACGGGCGTCGAGACCTACGGCGACCGACCCGGCTGCGTGCCGGCCGACCGGGCGCCGGGCGAACTCGTCGTCTACGAGTCCATCCGCGGCGAGGAGCTGGTGAAGGTGTTCGGACAGACGCCGCGGGACGTCGGGGAGCTCCGGGACCGGTTCGACCACTTCGAGGCCGACATCCTGTTCCCGAACCGGCTCATGATCGACCGGGACATCAACAGCGGCGTCCGCGTGCCGACCCGGGCGCTGGATGACGGGAGCCTGAAGGTCCACCACACGGAGGTCGAGCCGGTCGACTGTACCGTCGAGCCGCGGGTCCACACGCTGGACATCGAGGTCGACGACCGGAACGGCTTCCCCGAGGACGGCGAGGAGACCATCGTCTGTCTGACGAGCCACGACTCCTACCGGGACGAGTACGTGGTCTGGCTGTACGAGTCCCCGGAGGGGGTGCCCGGGCCCGACGCGGTCGACGACTACGAGCCCATCGGTGCGGGGCCGCTCGACGTCGACGTCCGTGGGTTCGGCGACGAGGCGGCGATGCTCGTCGACTACCTCGAGTACGTCGAGGCGACGGACCCGGACGTGCTGACGGGCTGGAATTTCGACGACTTCGACGCGCCGTACCTGGTCGACCGCATCGAGCGCCTGGAGCGCAACGCGGACGGTCTGGACGCCGAGCGGCTGTCGCGGGTCCAGGAGGTGTGGCACTCCGGGTGGGGCGGCCCGGACGTGAAGGGCCGGGTGGTGTTCGACCTCCTCTATGCGTACCAGCGGACGCAGTTCTCGGAGCTGGACTCCTACCGGCTCGACGCCGTCGGCGAGGAGGAACTCGGCGTCGGCAAGGAGCGCTACCCCGGTGACATCGGGGACCTCTGGGAGGACGACCCCGAGCAGTTGCTGGAGTACAACCTCCGGGACGTCGAGCTCTGCGTCGAGCTGGACCGCAAGCAGAACATCGTCCCGTTCTGGCGGGAGGTCGCCGCGTTCGTCGGCTGCAAGCTCGAGGACGCGACCACGCCGGGGGACGCCGTCGACATGTACGTCCTCCACAAGACCCACGGGGAGTTCGCGCTGCCGTCGAAGGGCCAGCAGGAGGGCGAGGAGTACGAGGGCGGCGCCGTCTTCGACCCCATCTCCGGCGTCAAGGAGATGGTGAGCGTCCTCGACCTCAAGAGCCTGTACCCGATGTGCATGGTGACCGTCAACGCGTCGCCGGAGACGAAGGTGGACCCGGCGTCGTTCGACGGGGAGACGTACGTCGCGCCGAACGGGACGCACTTCCGGAAGGAGCCGGACGGCGTCATCCGCGAGATGGTCGACGAGCTGCTCGAAGAACGGGAGCAGAAGAAGTCGCTGCGGGACGACCACGACCCCGACACCGCAGAGTACGACACCTACGACCGCCAGCAGGCGGCGGTGAAGGTCATCATGAACTCGCTGTACGGCGTGCTGGGCTGGAACCGGTTCCGGCTGTACGACCAGGAGATGGGCGCCGCCGTGACCGCGACCGGCCGGGACGTCATCGAGTTCACCGAGACCGCGGCCTCGGAGTTGGGCTACGAGGTTTGCTACGGGGACACCGACAGCGTCATGCTGGAGCTCGGCGCGGACGTCTCGAAGGCGGAGGCCATCGAACAGTCCTTCGCCATCGAGGACCACATCAACGACGCCTACGACGAGTTCGCGGCGGAGCTGAACGCCGACAGCCACCGGTTCGAGATCGAGTTCGAGAAGCTCTACCGGCGGTTCTTCCAGGCCGGCAAGAAGAAGCGCTACGCGGGCCACATCGTCTGGAAGGAGGGCAAGGACGTCGACGACATCGACATCACGGGCTTCGAGTACAAACGGTCGGATATCGCCCCGATCACGAAGGAGGTCCAGAAGGAGGTCCTCGAGATGATCGTCACCGGCGCGGACCGCGAGGACATCAAGGACTACGTCCACGACGTCATCGAGCGGGTGCGGGCCGGCGACGTCAGCCTCGAGGAGATCGGCATCCCCGGCGGCATCGGGAAGAAGCTGGACAACTACGACACGGACACCGCGCAGGTCCGAGGGGCGAAGTACGCGAACCTCCTGCTCGGCACGAACTTCGCGAGCGGCTCGAAGCCGAAGCGACTCTACCTGGAGAAGGTCCACCCCGAGTTCTTCCGTGAGATCGAGGCCGAACGCGGTCTGGACCCGGCGGAGGACGCGCTGTACGGCGAGTTCAAGCGGGACCCGGACGTGATCTGCTTCGAGTTCGACGACCAGGTGCCGGACGCCTTCGAGGTGGACCACGACAAGATGCTCGACAAGACGCTGAAGGGGCCGATCGCGCGGGTGCTGGCGGCGCTGGACATCTCCTGGGAGGAGGTCAGGAGCGGCCAGGAACAGACCGGGCTCGGGAGCTTCGTCTGAGCGGCGTCACGGCGCGCCGCGTCCGGGCCGCCGAACCGCGTGTGGCTTTTTCACAAAGAAAAATTATTTTTCGAAACGACAATCCAAATCACACCGAACCCGAAACCATTATGGCCGTCACGCTCCCATCTCGACGCACGCACGACCATGGCTACGCTCGAAATCAGCGATCTCCACGCGGACGTCGCCGAGGAGGGTGGCGAGACCATCCTCCGCGGCGTCGATCTGGAGGTCAGCTCCGGCGAGATTCACGCACTGATGGGGCCGAACGGCTCCGGGAAGTCCACGCTGGCGAAGATCATCGCCGGCCACCCGGCCTACGACGTCACCGACGGCGACGTCCGCCTCCACATCGACCCCGACGAGTTCGAGGGCGTCGACATCGACGACGACCAGACCACCTGGGACCTGCTCGAGCTCGAGCCCAACGAGCGGGCCGCCCTCGGCGTTTTCCTCGGCTTCCAGTACCCCGCCGAGATCGAGGGCGTCACGATGGTGAACTTCCTCCGGACGGCGCTCAACGCCAAGCTCGAGGAGCGCGAGGAGCTCTTCGAGGACGACGCGGAAGAGACGACCGACGAGGGGGACACGAACGAGGACGCCGCCGGCTACGAGACCTCCCCGATGGAGGGGCCGGCCGACGAGGGCGACGTCGGCGTCGCCGAGTTCCAAGAGATCCTCGCCGAGAAGATGGCGCTGCTGGACATGGACGAGAAGTTCGCCCAGCGGTACCTCAACGCCGGCTTCTCGGGCGGCG
>CAZATR010000169.1:0-5279 GCA_964488035.1 uncultured Natronomonas sp. | reverse complement strand
TCGCCGAGCAGTTCAACCACATCGACGCCGGCGAGGACGAGCGCCAGGAGGTCGCCGACGGCGGCCCCTGCATCATCCTCTCCACGAGCGGGATGGTCGAGGGCGGCCCGATCATGTCCTGGCTCAACCACGTCGGCCCCGAGGACGACTCCACGCTCACGTTCGTCGGCTACCAGGCCCAGGGGACGCTCGGCCGCCGCATCCAGAACGGCTGGGACGAGATCCCGATGAACGACCGCGTCGAGGGCCGCAGCACGCTCCAGCTGAACATGGACGTCGAGACGGTCGACGGGTTCTCCGGCCACGCCGACCGCCAGGGCCTCGAGAACTTCGTCCGCACCATGAACCCCCGGCCCGAGAAGGTGCTGTGCGTCCACGGCGACGAGTCCTCGGTGCAGGACCTCTCGTCGGCGCTGTACCACGAGTTCAACATGCGGACGTTCGCCCCGAAGAACCTCGAGACGTTCCGGTTCAAGTAGCGACCGGGCGCGGATTCACGGCCCGACCCGTCGGGACCGAACCTCGAAACGTTGAGGTGCCCCTGGCACCCACGTTCACCCGACGACGCACCGCCCTGCCCGGACACGCCGGACAGCCACGACCGACACGACTCCACACACGAGACGGTGACGAGTTCAACCATCCCGCTGATCGACGTCCTGCTGGCGGTCCACCCGTCGGTCCCGCTCGACGTCGTCCACGGGATCGTCCGGTTCCTCGATGGCGTGGTCCACGGGACGGTCCGGCTGTTCGAGGGGTTCGTCGAGTCGGCGACCGGGTGGCCGGGTCTGGGGATCATCTTCACGTACTCCTTCCTCATCGCGTTCATCCTCCCCGGGCCGAGCGAGGTCGTCCTCGTCGCCCCGCTCGATCTCGGGCTCAGTTACGCCGGCAAGCTGACGCTCATCATCCTCGTCGCCTCGGTCGGGAAGGCCGCCGGCAGCGTGGTCGCGTTCAAGGTCGGCCAGGGCGTCAAGCACTCCGGGCCGGTCGTGTCGTGGCTCCGCCGCTCCCGGTTCGACGTCATCGAGTGGTCCGAGAAGCGCACCGTCGAGATCGTCAGGGAGTTCGGCTACGTCGGGCTCGCGCTGGCGCTCTGTGTCCCCTTCTTCCCGGACACGATCTCGGTGTACGCCTTCGCCGTCATCGAGGAGGACGACGTGAAGTTCGCGCTGGCGACCTTTGCCGGCAGCGTCGGTCGATTCCTCGTCGTCATCGGTCTCATCGGCGGCTCGCTCTCGTTGCTGTAACCGGGGCGCGGGTCGGCGGCCGGCGACCGGGCACGTGACGCTACAACGGCTTCCGCTCCACGTCGGGGTCGACCCCGGACTCGGCGAGGTCCCGCCGGATGCGCTCCCGCAGCGGAGTCGGTACCGAGTCGCGGGCGACGGGGACGGCCTCGTCGTCACCGCGGACGCGCCAGTAGACGACCCGCTCGGTCGGTTCGTAGAACTCGACGCTGTACCGGTCGGTGGCACCCTCGTAGTGCACGCGGGCGGCGTACCCCTCGCTCCGCCACCCCTCGAGCCGGCTGAGCGCCGTCGTCACATCGGCCATGGCCGAGCGTCGGGCGGCCCACGGTTGGGGGTTTCGACAGCGACGACGGGGGCCGGGCCCCGCGGTGTCAGCGCATCGCCGAGACGCGGTCGTCCGCCCACGCGGCGAGGACCGCGATGACCGTGGCGCTCGCGAAGAACACCACGTCGCCGCGCGCCAGGAGGAGCGCGGGGAGCGAGGCCGGTGGCACCCCGGCGGCGCCCAGCGCGGCCCCCAAGGCGATCGTGAGCAACACCGCCGGGATGGCCGGGATGGCGAGCGGGATGAGGACGACCGGCGGCACACCGGACAGCACAGCGAGGAGGTCCGTCGGGCTGCTGTGCGGGAACAGCACCAGCATCGCCGCGTAGCCGACGACCTGCAGGAGGAGGGCAGCGACCGCGCGACCGATCGGGAGGTCGGTGAGGTCGGTGAGGTCGGGGGCCATGGCGGGTCGTTTCGCCGGATGGCCAAATGGGTGACGGGTTCGCGGTGTCGGCGGCGTACTGTTTTGGGCATCGCCCTCGTTCGTGGGGTATGGTCGACTCATCGGCCCTCATCGACCTGGAACGGCGGTTCTGGCACGGTGACGCGACGTTCTACGACGCGACGCTCACCGAGGACGCCGTGATGGTGTTTCCGCCGCCAACCGGGGTGCTCGACCGGGCAGCGGTGATCGACTCGCTCGGCGCCGCCGACCGGTGGCGGAGCGTCGACTTCCGCGACGACCGACTGGTCGGTCTCGGCGAGGACGCCGTGCAACTGGTGTACCGCGCCGAGGCAGTCCGTCGCGCGGACGGTTCCGAATACGCGGCCCTCGTCACGTCGACGTACGTCCGGGAGGACGACTGGCGGCTCGCCTCACACCAACAGACGCCCATCGAGGAGTGACGGGGCCGCGCCGCCGTGAGGGCGATCGGCCGTCAGCGACGACGACGAGCGACCCGCTCCTCGGCCGTGTCGGTCGTGACGACCTCGTACAGCAGCGCGCGGCCGACGGCTCCGTCGTCGGTCTCGGTCGGGCGGAGGATCCGGCCGAGTCGCTGGGTGAACTCCCGCTCCGATCCGGAGCCGGAGAGGACCACGGCGACGTTGGCCGCGGGGACGTCGACGCCCTCGTCCAGCACGTTCGCGGTCACGACCCTGGAGTACTCGCCCGCCCGGAACTTCTCGAGGATCCGGCGGCGTTCGGCGGCGCCGGTCTCGTTGGTGATCGGCGGGACGAGAAACCGGTCGGCGATGGCGTAGACGAGGTCGGTGTGGGCGGTGAAGACGATGACGCGGTCCTCGCGGTGGCGGTCGAGGACGTCGGCCAGCGCGGTCAGCTTCCGGTCGGCGTTCATCATCACCTCCCGGGCACGCTGCTTCGCGAGCAGGGCCTCGCGGGCCCGCGGGTCCGAGCCCGAGCGTTTGACGAGCTCCCGGTAGTCGCTGCCGCTGCGGAGCTGGAGGCCCGACTCGCGGAGGTAGTCGGTGAAGGTGCCCTGGTGTTCGTCGTAGCGCTCCCGCTCGTCGGGCGTCAGCTCGACCTCGAGGCGCTTGATGTCGTAGTCGGCGAGGTGTTCGCCGGCGAGGTCGTCGGCGTCCAGGTGGTAGACCAAGGCACCGACGAGGGTCTCGACGGCCTCGTGGGCGCCGTCCGGCCGTTCGAACGTCGCGGTGAGGCCGAGTCGCGCCGGGGCGGCGAACAGGCGGGCGATGTCGCGGTAGCCCGCGCCGCCGAGGTGGTGGACCTCGTCGAACACCAGGAGGCCGAAGCGGTCGCCGAGCTCGTCGGCCCGGAGATACGCCGAGTCGTACGTCGCGACGGTGACCGGCTCGACGCGCTGGGCGCCGCCGCCGAGCCGCCCGATCGGGCGGGCGAACTCCGTCTCGAGTTCCCGCTGCCACTGCTCGAGGAGGTCGATGGTCGGCACGACGACGAGCGTGGGGACGTCGAGGTCGGCCATCGCGCCGATGGCGATGACGGTCTTGCCGCTGCCGGTGGGGAGTTCGAGGACGCCGCGGTCGCCGGCGTCGTTCCAGGCCGCGAGGGCGTCGGCCTGGTAGCCGCGGAGGTCGTACGTGGTGGTGAGGGGGTCCATCTCGGGCGTGTCGAGGACCGCGTCCTCGAGCGGGAGGCCGCGGTCGCGGCAGGTCGCCCGGAGGACCGCGTACCGGAACGCCGGGGCCCGCAGGCTCTCGGAGCGGTCGTCGTGCTCGACGAAGGAGAGCCCGTCGAGTGCGGCCGCGTCGGCGTCGTCGATCCGGAGCGTGCCCTCGTCGTAGCGGAGCCTGACCACGCTCGCCCTCCGCGGCGAGCCGGCTTAACTCCGACGCAGGACGACCGCCGTTCGACGGCGGGCCCGCGGCGGTTTCTCAACCCTTATTGGTGCGGAACGGTTCCACCCGCACATGAGCGACGAGCAGGGCGAGACGGACGCCGACGCCGGGGCGGCCGACGGGCCGGCCGACGGGGAGGGCGCCGACGGCGACCGGACCGGCGCCCGCGGCGGGGGCGACGGACCGACGGCCGACCGTGACGCCGAGGCCGCCGGGGCCGACGGGACGGAGCCGGAGCGAAACGGCGCCGCTCCGGACGACGAGCTGGCCGGCGCGGTGGAGGAGACCCACGCGACGTCCGATGCCCCGGACGGGGCGGAACCGGGGACCGAGGCGGGGACCGAGGCCGGGGAGCCGCCCGTCGAGGCCATCGCCGAGCGGATCGCCGACGCCGACCCCGACGAGGTCGCGATCGAGATCGCCGAGCTCCGGGAGACGGTCCGGACCCTGGAGGCCGATCTGGCGGACGTCCGCGCCGAGCGGGAGGACCTCGAGGAGCGGCTCAAGCGGAAGGCCGCGGAGTTCCAGAACTACAAGAAGCGACAGGAACAGCGCCGGGCGGAGATCCGCGAGCGGGCGACCGAGGACCTCGTCGGGGAGCTGCTGGAGGTCCGGGACAACCTCGACCGGGCGCTCGAGCAGGACGAGGACGCCGACATCCGCGAGGGCGTCGAGGCCACGTTCCGCCAGCTCGACGAGGTCCTGACGGCCGAGGGCGTCGAGGCCATCGAGCCCGAGCCAGGGAGCGAGGTCGACCCGACGCGGCACGAGGTGCTGTTGAACGTCGAGAGCGAGCAGCCGGACGGGACGGTCGCGGGCATCCACCGGCCGGGCTACGAGATGGCGGGGAAGGTGCTGCGGCCGGCCCAGGTGACCGTGAGCGAGGGCGACCCCGAGTAGCGACCCCGGACGGACACACCGCCCGCACGCCGGCGACGCGTGGACACGAAAAGCGGTTCTGTTTATACCTCCCGGTCCGGGCTGGCGTCGGTCGCGGAAACCGCCGGAGGAGACGCGCTCGCGTCGGACCGTGGGTCGCCGTATCTAGCAACTTTTAACCGGTTCAGTCCGATAGTTAGCACCAACATGGCGAGCAACAAGATTCTCGGTATCGACCTCGGTACCACGAACTCCGCGTTCGCGGTGATGGAGGGTGGCGACCCGGAGATCATCACGAACGAGGAGGGCGAGCGGACGACGCCCTCCGTCGTTGCCTTCACCGACGAGGGCGAGCGGCTGGTCGGCAAACCGGCGAAGAACCAGGCCGTCCAGAACCCCGACCGGACGATCGAGTCCATCAAGCGCCACATGGGCGAGTCCGACTACACCGTCGAGGTCGACGACGAGTCGTACACGCCGGAGCAGATCTCGGCGATGATCCTCCAGAAGATCAAGCACGACGCCGAGGAGTACCTCGGCGA
>CAZATR010000168.1:0-5288 GCA_964488035.1 uncultured Natronomonas sp. | reverse complement strand
GCCGAGGGCTTTCGAGGTGGTCTCGACTACTGTTCTACAACGGAAAGCTAGATCGCTCCATACACAAGGAGAGGCTTACGGGCGTTTCAGAGCGGTGTTGACGAAAAAGCGGACCGACGGGTCGATCACATGAAGTCCGCGATGCCGCTCTGCTTGTTCGTGTCGTCCTCGAAGATGGACTCCAGCGCCCGGTCGAGTATCTGCAGCCGTTGCTTCGTATATTCACGACAGTCGTACTCCTCGGCGACCTGCAAGGCGGTGTCCATGTACTTGTTCACGGAGCCCTCGTGGACGGTGAGGTTCACGTCGCCGCCGCAGACCCGGCAGTCGCCGGTCAGCGGCATCCGGCGGTACTTCTCGCCGCAGTCCAGACACCGCGTCTCCTGCCGGGAGAACGCCCGGAGGTTCCCGATGAGGTCCGGGAGGAAGTGGTACTCGATGACGCGCTCGGCGACGTCGGTCTCGTCGACCGACCGGAGCTTCCGCGACAGCTCCAGCTGGGCGTCCATCTTCTCCATCATGCTCCCGAGGGTCTTGTACGCCGACAGGTCGGGTCCGAGCGCGATGTCAGTCGTGTCGTGGGTGTGGCGGAACCCGCGGTACTGGTCGTCCGTTCCGAGGGTGTCCTCGCCGAGCCGGACGAGGTCCTCGACGGCTTCGGGGTCGGCCATCTCGCGGGTGGCCTCGTAGAACTCCCGGGGGTACTCCGTGGCGATGTCCATGTTGTGGGCCTCGTCGTCGATCTCCGCGGGATCGATGCGGGAGGACATCACCAGCGGCGCGTCCATCCGACCGCCGCGCTGGTCCGGCAAGTAGGTTTTCGAGAAGTTGACGAGGCCGTCCATGAGGAGCATGACGCAGTCCTCGTCGCCGTCGCACTGTCCCGTGAAAACTCCATTGGCGACGAGGGTATTCGTGTCTTCGACAGTGACGCAGTAGGTCGAATCGATGCCGGATGGCACGATTTCGAGTGCGGTCACCTCGTCGGTCGCGATACCAACCCCACCGTCGGCGAGAGCCGCTCCGGTGACGGGTGAATCACCGGCATGTAGTGGGTTCGATGGGAGTGAGTCCCCGACGGTGAGTTCGCTGGCTGGAACGCGCTCGATCACGCCGTCGTACTGGAGCATCTCGTGGTCCGGGGTGACCACAAGCTCGCGACCACTCCGGGTTTCGATCCGGACCATGTGGTCGGGCGCCGGGTGCTTCGAGACCGCCTCGACCGGTTTTTCGACGAGATCACCGTTCTCGTCGAGCGACGGGACCCGGACCGCTCCATCCAACTCTTCGACAAGTGTCCCGAGGTCGTCGGTATACGGATTTTCAAGTCGGGCTTCGACGAGATCCGCAATCGGTTCGTACCGCCACCCGTCGCTGTCCTCGAACCAGACTTTCGTGTCCGGATGGAAGCAGTTCCTGCGCTTAGCCGCGTGAAAGTACGGATGTGCGTATCCGACGGCGGCCGACGTGAAGCCGATCACCCGCCCGACGACGGCGGCGGAGGTGTGTGGCGCCATCCCGAAGACGAGTTCGCCGACGAGGTCGTCGCGGTCGTCGGCGTCGTAGTACGGGTCGAGCCCGTAGTACTGGGTGAGGAGGTCGTCGACGAAGTCGGCGGTCCGGAGCATGTGCTCGGCGGCGCCGTTCGACAGCACGACGTCCTGGACGCGGAGTTCGACGAGCTGGTCCTCGTGGGTCAGGGGGTCGCCGTGGACGTCCGTCTCGTACCCGAGCGACCTGAGGCGGTCGGCGTCGACGTCGAGTTCGCGCGGCCGGACCGACGTGACCGGGAGGTCGGTCATGTCGTAGCGGACGGTGCCGTCCTTGAACGAGGAGACGCCGTGTTTGGCCCGCAGCACGCCCTTCTCGATGGGTTCGGGGACCTTGTGCGCCGAGGAGAGCCCCTTGACGCCCTTCAGGACGTCGAAGGCGTTCTCCCGCTCGCCCACCGTCTCGAGCGCCGAGCGGTACTCGTCGTTGACGTCGATGGTCTTCCGCTGGACGGCGTCGGCCTCCCGCTCGCAGCGGGGACATATCGCGCGGCCGGCCTCGTCCGGCTCGACGTCGACGTCGCAGTCCCGGCAGACGTAGTGCGGGTCGGTGACGCCGTTGCAGTCCGGACACCGCGCCCGATGGGTCGCCGTTCCGCAGTCCGGGCAGCGGCGCCTGGCGACTTGGACGTCGACCAGCCCGGGCGTGTCCCGCATCGTCTCGGCGTGCTTGCCGGCGGCGGCGACGTCCCGCTGGGAGCCGCCGGCCTCGCCGATGGGGAACAGCGTGTGGACGGCCGGCGAGAGGTCGCGCTTCTCGGACTTCTCCGGGCGGCCCATCCGGCAGCCGACCCGCGTCGGGGCGCGCTCCCGGACCGCGAAGGGGGCGACTTCGTCGACGGCCTCGATGGCGTTCGCTCCGTCGGCGTACGTCCGGGCATCCTCCGAGAGGTCCGCGAGGCGCCAGGGCTTCTCCAGCGCTTCCGTGAGCCCGAGCGACCGGACCAGCGGGAGGGCGTCGGGGACGGTCAGGGTGTCCTCGCCCTGCCGGTGCTCGATGACGATGACCTCCAGCGCCTCGCGAACGGGCTCGCTTCGCGGGAGCACCAGCGTCCGATCGGCGGTCGGGGCGGCGTCGCCGCGCTCGACTGCGGCACCATCGGCCTCCGCCCAGTGGCCCTCGCCGGCGGCGGTCGCCAGCGCGTCGAACCGCTCGACGTCCAGGTCGTGCCACAGGTAGGTGTACTCCGGGTGCAGCGGCACGTCGTACTCCTCGGTCCACGCCAGCGCCCGCTCGGCGGTCGGGTGCTCGAGGTCCACCCTGGGGCTGTCGTCGAGCGCCTGGACGTCGGCACCGGCCGCGGCGAGGTCGCGGCGCCACCACTCCGGCGCGTAGGCGGCGGGCGACAGCGAGTGGTTGTTCTCGACGAACTCCCCGTAGTTGACGAGGTACTCCCCGAGGTCCAGGATGGCCTCGACGCCGTTCCGGATCTCCAGGGCCTCGGCGGGGTCGTCGACCCGGCGGACGTCGCCGTTGGCGAGTTTCACGGTCGGGCCCTCGATGGAGTCGACCGGCACGACGCCGGCGGCCTTCCCGGGACGCTCGGTCTTGATCTGGGTGCCGGTCGCGAGGAAATCGTCGATGAGGTGCATCGTCGCCGGGTGGACGCCGGCCGTCGCGAACCCGTGGTTGCGGGCGCGGCCGTACCGGAGCCGGAACCCGCCGGGCTCGGAGGGGTGGCCGAGGACCGGCCGGCCGGCGATGAGGTCCCGGAGGTATTTCTTCGAGGGGTCCGGTCGGGGTGGGCCGGCGGCCCGGTCGTCGTCGCTGCCGGCGTCGTCGCCGACCTCGGGTTCGGTCTCGTCGTCGTCCTCGGCCTCGGCGTCCGCGTCGTCGGTGTCGTCGCCGGCGGCTCCGTCGCCGTAGTTCCCGTCGATGAGGTCCTGGAGCCACGGCCACTGGACCTCCTCGAGCTGGCGGGTGTAGCGCTGGATCTTCGGCGCCTTCTGGGCGATGCCCTCGCCGAGCACGAGGCACATCCCGCCGCGGGCGTTGTTGGTGTCGACCCGCTCGAGGTCGCGGAAGCCGGAGACCTCCTCGTCGCCGGTCGCCTCGCCGTCGAGCATGATGGGGAGGTTGCGGGCGATGAACTTCGCCTCGGCGTCCGTCGGGGCGTACTGGAGCCCGGTCTCGTCGTCGTACAGCGCCAGCTCCTCGGCGTACCGCTCGACCTCCGACTCGCGGGGCTTGAACTCGTCGATGCCGACGAGCGTCCGGGTGTAGTCGGCGACGAGCACCGACAGCGCCTGGGCGGTCCCGCCGGCCGACCGGATCGGGCCGGCGTAGTAGATGTTGACGAACTCGGTGCCGTCGTCGTTCTCCAGCAGCTCGACGCGGTCGATGCCCTCGATCGGGGCGGCGACGACGCCCTCGGTCAGCAGCGCGACGGCGGTCCGGACGGCGCCCTCGACCTGGCCGGCGCGGGTGTCGTAGTCGCCGACGGTGCCCTCGGCGAAGTCGGCGGCCAACTCGAGGGCGGCCTCCTCGCGGGTGAGGTCGGGGTCGGCCTCCATCTCGCGGACGCGCTCGGCGACGCCGTCGATGTCGAGGATGTTCTCGACGCGGTCGGCCATGTCCTTGGCGATCGGTATCTCGACGTCGTCGGTGGGGTCGCCGCCGCGTTCGCGTGCCCGGCGGGCGACCGCGAGAGCGTCGTCGAGGCCGGTTTCGAGCCGTTCGAAGTACCGTTCGTCGTCCGTGCGCATCTACAGGGGCCAGAGGTCGAGGTCGGTGGTCTCGTCGTGGGCGCGCTCGAGGTGGGCGTCGAACTCGCGGACGTACAGTTCCCCGGCGAACGTGGTGGCGGCGTCGAGGTGGCCGCCGACGGCGCTGCCGTCCTCCCGCGTGAGCGTGACGTGGGTGTGGGCGAACCGCTCGCCCTCGAGGTGCGAGACGTTCCCGACGGCGGCGGTCACCTCGAAGGGCTCGTCGAACGCAACGGGGTAGTACTCCTGGTCGTCCTGGTCGTAGAAGAGGAGCGTGGCGTCCCGGACGGCGCCGAGCCCGAGGAAAAAGGCGGCGTCGATCCCCTCGGCGTCGGCGAAGGCCTCGATCTGGCCGCGCCAGTCCCGCCCGTGGTCCAGTCGGGCGACGTACTCCCGGTCGCCCTCGACGCGCTGGTAGTCCATGCAGGGTCCAGGACGTGGGTCGTCAAAAAGGTAGGCGACGACGGGCCACGACGACCCGTCGGCCCGCCGGCCGAACCCGGACGGCCACCGGCTAACGGAGCGTCTCGACCGGGACGGTCGCGTCCGTCGACATCGAGAGCCAGGCGTCGTCGCGACAGAGCTCGGCGATGATGAGTCGCTTGCCGTCGGTGTCGCCCTCGACGGACGCCATGACCTCGCAGTCGGACTCCGGAGCCGTGGTGGCCGTATCCGGTGCCATGTCCGCGACTAGTCGACAGCGGCTATTTAACGCTGACGATGTGACACCGTGACATACCGTGATTTGCCGCTTTGTTTAAGTCATCAACGGGGCGACACGCGCCGCGACCCTCCAAGACGTGGCCGATCGTCAGCCGCCGGCCCTCGGGTCGGCCTGCCGGCGCCCGCCCCGCCGTTGCGACGGGGTGCAGGTGGACCGGGTGGCGGGGCCCCGTGCCGGGAGCGGCGTCGCCACCCCGTGGCGTTACGTGAACTTGTGGACGGTCAGCTCGAGGGTGTCGAGCTCCAGCACCGGGGCGAAGCCGGCGTCGGGGTCGATGTTGACGCTCTTCTGGAAGTCGGTCTGGGCCT
>CAZATR010000167.1:0-5292 GCA_964488035.1 uncultured Natronomonas sp. | reverse complement strand
TCATGCACTTCCAGATGGGCGGCGGCCCCGGCTGGGGCGACCCGCTCGAGCGCCCCATCGGGAAGGTGATCGAGGACGTCGAGGACGAGATCTACTCGCCCGGCACCGTCGAGTCGGTGTATGGCGTCGTCGGCGAGTTCGACGAGAAGCACCGCGACTTCGAGCTGGACGAGGCGGCCACCGAGGACGCCCGCGAGACGATCCGCGAGCGCCGCCGCGAGGAGAGCCGGACGTTCGAGGAGTTCTACGAGGACGAACGGGAGCGCATCGCCGACGGCGATGTCGCCCACCAGGTCGCCGCGATGTACCGCGACGTCTTCGACATCTCGGAGGCGTTCGAGACCGAGTTCCACGACTTTTGGGGCCTCGACAGGAGCGGGTTCTGATGGCGAGCGAGACCGACGAACGGCAGGTCGCGAAGCTCATCGAGGGCGAGCTCGGCTGGGAGGAGCTGCGGAACGACGTCCTCCCGGACCCGAAGGATGGCCGGCGGTTCGAGGTCACCCGCCGGCTGCTCCAGGAGCGCGTCGACTGGGAGAACCCCATCCTCGTCCCGCTCAACGACCACCTCTACGCCGTCGGCAGCGACCAGGGCCGCATCGTCAAGTGCGACTGCGGCCTCGAGTTCTGCTCGCTCGAGGAGAACTGGAAGCACCACGCCCGCGTCCGCGTCCGCGAGGACGAGGCCGAGCACCGGGAGATCTACCCCGAGTACCAGACGCCGCACCCGGACTGGGACTTCCAGCTCCGGGAGTGGTTCTGCCCGGGCTGCTACGCCCAGCTCGACGTCGACGCCGTCCCGGCCGGCTACCCGGTCCGGCAGGGCTTCGAGCCCGACGTCGACACGTTCTACGAGGAGTGGCTCGGGGAGCAGGCGCCCGACCGGCGGTAGCGGCTCCCGGCAGCCGTCCGTTCGGCCCGGACCGGGGAAACGGCCTCACCGCCAGTCGGTGACGTTCTCGCGGACGACCCGGCGTTCGTCGTCGCCGACCCGGATCTCATTGACCGCGCAGTTGGCCTGGTGGTGGCTGCCGAGCGCCGCCCGCAGCGGCATCCCCTTGGCGTAGCCGAGCAGGACGTGGAGCGGGCCGCCGTGGGTGACGAGCAGTACCGTCTCCTCGGGGTGCTGCTCGGTGACGTCGTTGAACGCGCCGGTCACGCGGTCGGCCATGTCGCGATAGGACTCCCCGCCCTCGGGGATGGCCAGGGCGGCCTCGTAGGCGGTCTCCCCGAGGCCGAACTCCGGGAACCGCTCCTCGACGTCGCCGTACGTCAAGCCCTGGTAGACGCCGAGGTCGCGCTCGCGCCACGCGGCGGCGTGGTCGACCGGGACGTCGTCGTGGTGGTCGAGGATCAGGTCGGCCGTCCGGCGGGTCCGCAGCAGGTCCGAGGCGACCGCGCGGTCGACGTCGTACTCGTCGGCCAGCCAGGCGCCCGCGGCCGCGGCCTGCTCGCGACCCGTCTCGTTGAGGTCGGTGGGCGCCCAGCCCTGCATCCGGGCGTTCCGGTTCCAGTCGGTCTCGCCGTGCCGGACGGCGACCACGCACGTCATCGCCCGCCCGTAGGCCGGCGGCCCGGAAGAACCTTCCCACCGCGGCCGGCCGCGATGGCGGCGACTGCGACGAGGCCGCACGCAGTGAGCGGCCAGCAGCAGGTGGACCGGGCGCGGTCGCCGCCATCACTTCCGGTCCGGAAGGGGTGCGTTTTTACTCCGGGCGGTCGCCGGTCCCGACGTGGTACCTCCCGCCGGCGTCGAGGAGTCCGTCCCCGAGTTCGCCCAGGCGTTCCCGTTCGACTCGTTCAACCGGATGCAGCGGGCCGCCCTCCCGGCCGTGCTGGACTCCGACGACAACGTCGTCGTGAGCGCGCCGACGGCCAGCGGCAAGACCGCGCTGGCCGAACTCGCCATCTGTCGGACGCTCCGGCGGGGCGGCACCGCGCTGTTCGTCGCGCCGCTGCGGGCGCTCACCAACGAGAAGGAAGAGGAGTGGGAGCGCTTCGAGTCGCTCGGCTACTCCGTGTACGTCGTCACCGGCGAGCGCGACCTCAACCCGCGGCGCGCCGAGCGCGCCGACATCCTCGTGATGACGCCGGAGAAGGCCGACTCGGCGACCCGAAAGCACGACTCGCCGCGGTACTCGTTCGTCACCGACGTCGACCTCTGCGTCATCGACGAGGTCCACCTGCTCGACTCGGACCGCCGCGGCGCCGTCCTGGAGGTCACCGTCTCCCGGCTCCGCCGGCTCTGCGACCCGCGCGTCGTGGCGCTGTCGGCGACGATGTCGAACGTCGACGACGTCGCCGACTGGCTCGACGCCCCCGACGACTGCACGTTCGCGTTCGGCGACGGGTTCCGGCCCGTGCCGCTGCACGCCGGCGTCGAGACGTACGCCCACGGCGACAACGCCTTCGCCGACAAGTACCGGCGGCTCTACCGCGCGCTGGACCTCGCGGAGCCGCACATCACCGACGGCGGCCAGGCGCTCGTCTTCGTCGCTTCCCGCCAGGACACCGTCCAGGCGGCCAAGAAGGCCCGCGACGAACTCGCCGAACGCGACGTCGACGTCGGCGTCCGCGGCGACTACGACTTCCACACCGACGCCGAGGAACTGGGCAACGACACGCTCCGCCAGTCGGTCATCGACGGCGTCGGCTTCCACCACGCCGGCCTCGCGAAGGCCGACAAGGACCGCGTCGAGGAGTGGTTCCGCGAGGGGAAGATCGAGCTCCTGTTCTCGACGTCGACGCTCGCGTGGGGCGTCAACCTCCCGGCGCGCTGCGTCGTCATCCGCGACACGAAGCTCCACGACCCCCTGGAGGGCGAGGTCGACATGAGCCCGCTGGACATCCTCCAGATGCTCGGGCGCGCCGGCCGGCCGGGCTACGACGACGCCGGCTACGCCCACGTCGTCTGCGACGGCAGCGACGCCGACCGCTACAGGGCGCTGCTGCAGGACGGCAAACCCATCGAGTCCCGACTCGCCGGGGAGCTCGCGACCCACCTCAACGCCGAGATCGCGCTGGGCGTCGTCGACGACATCGAGGACGTGATGGACTGGCTCGGGACCACGTACTACTACGCCCGCGCGAAGAGCGCGCCCGAGCAGTACGACGCCGGCGACTCGCTCCGGGACCGCGTCTCGGCGACGCTGGAGCGCCTCGTCGAGGACGGGTTCGTCGCACAGTCCGGCCTGGAGATCGAGCCGACGCCGCTCGGCCGCCTCGCCTCCCAGTACTACCTGCGGCTCGAGACGGCCGCGGCGTTCCACCGGCTCTGCCAGCGCGCCGGCGACGAAACCGACGGCGACGAGCCCATCGACGAGCCGGCCGTCCTCCGGACGGTCGCCGACGCCGCGGAGTTCGACAGCGTCTCCGCCCGCCGCGACGAGCGGGAGGCCGTCGGTCCCGTCCTGGACGGCGCGGGCGGCGACCTCGACGCCGGAAACCGGAAGGTGCTGGCCATCCTCCGGGCGGGGATGGACGGCTCGACGCCGGCCGAGTTGCGGAGCGACGCGTGGGTCATCCGCCAGAACGCCCTCCGGATGCTCGCCGCGCTGCGGACGTTCTGCGAGCGGTTCGCGGCGCCGCGGGACGCCAACCTCGTCCGCCGCATCGAGGCCCGCGTCGATCACGGCCTCGAGACCGACGCGGTCGGGCTGACCGCCGTCGAGGGCATCGGGTCGGGCCGCGCCAGCAAGCTCGCGAGCGAGGGCCTGACGACGCCGGCCGACGTCCGCGCGGCCGGCGTCGCGGGCCTCGTCGACGCCGGTCTCGCCGAGGGCGTCGCCGAGCGAGTCCACGAGCAAGCGGGGACGCTCCCCGCCCTCGAGTTCGAGTGGGACGGCGTTCCGGATTCGATCGGGCGCGGCGAGAACGCGATGGCGGAGGTCACCGTTCGGAACGACGGTGACGGCGAGCCAGCCGGCATTCGAGTGACGGTGAACGGCGTCGAGATGTCCGCCGAGACGCGGTACCTCGGGACGACGACCGTTCCCGTCGGGGTGTTCGGCGGCGACGCCGACGAACTGACCTACGAGGTCACTGTCTCGTTCTCCGAGTTGCCGCTTCCGCCCGTTTCCGAGAGGCGAACCGTCCGTGTGGAATGACGGTATGGGGCGTTCCCCGATTTTAGTCCTCGACCGCAACCGCCTGGAAAGCCCTCGGCGGGCTCGCGGTTGCTGAGCGGGATCTCCTCGATCGCTTTCGCTCGCTCGGATAGGGCCCGCTCAGCAACTCCGCTTGGCTCACGCCTCGAGGCGAGCGGGGAGCTGAGCGATCCGCGAGCCCAGCGAGCCGTGAGCAAAGCGAGCGTGACGCCGGCAGTCCCAGCCCGCACAGCCCAGCGAGCAGGACCGTCCGCCGGACGTCGAGCCGGCCGAGGGCTTCGGAGGTTGGGGTCCGGGTAGGTATATCGCCAACAACCTGTTCGGTGAACCCCCAGCTCATTCCCACAGTACCAACCACTGTTATGTCGAACCGCGACACACCGACGCGTATGGGCAAGGACACGGTCCACACCGACGACGCACCGCCCGCCGCCGCGGACTACAGCCAGGCGACCGTCACCGACGATCTCGTGTTCACAGCGGGACAGGTCGCGCTGACGCCGGACGGCGACTCGCTGGCGGACGAACCGGTCGAGGTCCAGGCCGAGCAGGTGCTCGAGAACCTCGCCGCCGTCCTCGAGGCCGCCGATTCCAGCCTCGAGGACGCGCTCAGGGTCACCGTCTACCTCGGCGACATCGACGATTACGGGACTGTCAACGGGGTCTACGGCGACTACTTCGACGCCGATCCGCCGGCGCGGTCCGCCGTCGAGGTGGGGGACCTCCCGCTGGGGATGGCAGTCGAGATGGAGGCCGTCGCCACACGGGCGTGACCCCCCGCGGGAAGGCGGCGCTGCTGTGGGCCGCGACGGGCACGCTGGTGTTTCTCGTCGGCCATCAGGCGTACCTGCTGCTGGACGGGGCGTTCCTCGGCGTCGGGCCGGTCGCGGCCGTGGCCGTGGTGGTGTTCGCGACGGCCGGCGCGGCCGCTTACTGCGTCGAGGGCCGACTCGCGGTGGATGGTGAGACGGACGCCGAGTGACGCGCTCACCCGGGCGGAGAACGAAAGTCCTTATGCGAACGACGGTTCAGTTTACGGTGCGGGCCAGGATGGCCGAACGGTAAGGCGCACGCCTGGAAAGCGTGTTCCCTTCCGGGATTCTGGGTTCAAATCCCAGTCCTGGCGTGCGAGGCGTCGAGCGAAGTGAGACGCCTCGAATGTTGTGAACGGCGAGCGGAGCGAGCC
>CAZATR010000166.1:0-5341 GCA_964488035.1 uncultured Natronomonas sp. | reverse complement strand
CCATCCCGATGCCGCTGGCGAAGCTCGGGCTCTCCGCGCTCGACCACGTGCCCGCCAGCGTCCTCGACGCCCTCCCCGGCGTCCCGCGCATGGGGTCGGACCAGTACCGGTCGCTACAGTTCGACAACACCGTCGCGGCCAACGACGTCACCGCGTTCGGCGTCGACCCGTCGGAGCTAACGACGATCGCCGAGTACCTCGACGTCGATCCCGACGCGGCCGAGGCGTAACCGGCCCGCCGACCCGAAGGAATCGCCGGGCTCGCGGGCTCGACGGTTGACACGGGAGCGGCGCGCACCGACCCCGAACCCGGGCCGTCGCCGGAGAACCCATGGATGGCGCGGCGTCATTCTCACGTCCGACCTCGGCCGAAAGCTTATCCTTCCGGTGGCCGGCTATCCGCGTACGCACGCCCATGAAACTCGCAATGATAGGCTTCGGGCAGGCCGGCGGGAAGATCCTCGACCGGTTCCTGGAGTACGACACGACCCGCGGCACGGGCATCGTCGGGCACGCCGTCGCCGTGAACACGGCGAAGGCGGACCTGATGGGCCTGGACTACGTCCCCGAGGACAACCGCGTCCTCATCGGCCAGTCCGTCGTCAAGGGTCACGGCGCCGGCACCGAACCGGAGCTCGGCGAGCGCTGCACCCGCGAAGACATGGAGGAGATCCAGTCCGCCATCGACCGGATGACCACGAGCGAGATCGACGCCTTCCTCGTCATGGCCGGCCTCGGCGGCGGCACCGGCAGCGGCGGCGCCCCGCTTCTGGCCGAACACCTCCAGCGGCTCTACGTCGAACCCGTCTACGGGCTCGGCATCCTCCCCGCGAAGGACGAGGGCGGTATCTACAACCGCAACGCCGCGATGTCGTTCCAGAACTTCGTCGAGCAGGTCGACAACCTGCTCGCGTTCGACAACGACGCGTTCAAGACCGGCGGCGAGAGCCTCCACGAGGGCTACACCGAGATCAACGCCGAGATCGTCTCCCGGTTCGGCGCGCTGTTCTCCGCCGGCGAGGTCGAGGCGCTGGGCGACGACATCGCAGAAAGCGTCGTCGACGCCTCCGAGATCATCAACACCCTCGGCGACCACGGTATCACCTCCATCGGCTACGCCAGCGAGGAGGTCGAAACCCGCGATGCGGGACTGCTCGACCGGCTCAAGGGCGGCAACAGGACCGACGGGCTCGAGAGCTCCGGCGACGACACCAACCGCATCACCTCGCTCGTCCGGAAGGCCACCCTCGGCAAGCTGACGCTGCAGTGCGAGGTCGACTCGACGGAACGGGCGCTGCTGCTCGTCTCCGGCCCGCCGGAGGCGCTCAACCGGAAGGGGATGGACAAGGCGCGCAAGTGGCTCGAGGAGTCCACCGACTGCATGGAGGTCCGCGCCGGCGACTACCCGCTCCCGAACGAGGACCGCGTCGCCGCCATCGTCGTCCTCTCCGGCGTGACGGACGTCCCTCGCGTCCGGGAGATGCAGCGGCTCGCCATCGAGGCCGAGGAGAACGTCGAGAAGCTCCGCGCCTCGAGCGAGGCCGAACTCGACGACCTCATCGAGTACGGTGACGATGAGGCGTAACGCGATCCCGTCGGTCCTCGCCGTCGTCCTCCTCGCGGCCGCCATGCTCGCCACGCCGGTCGCGGCCGTCGACAGCACCGCCCTCGACGCCCCCGAGGACGCCGAGGTCGGCACCGACTTCGAGGCCACCTACGAGTTGACGAACCTCTTCACCGACTTCGAGGCGTGGACGCTGGTCGGGGAGACCGAGGTCACGAGCGTCACCTGGACCGTCACCCAATACGATCAGGCCGGCAACCAAGTCGCCCAGGAGTCCTACGACGGCCAGCAGTTCTCCCAGGACGTCGACATCGAGAGCGGCGTGAGCCGCGTCGAGGTCCGGGTCACCGGGACGACCCCGAGCTTCGACACCCCGACCTACGACCCGCCACAGCAGTTCACCGCCGCCGCCTTCACGCTGCAGCGGGAGGGTGGCACCCAGCAGGACCTCGACGCCTACCGGGTCCACCACTACACCCAGGAGAGCCGCGCCGCACGCGGCGAGCTCGAGAACGCCCAGGCGGTCGTGGAGCGCTCCGGCGACGAGGGGAGCCGCGACTCGCTCGACTCGGCCATCTCCGCGTTCAACGCGGGCAACTACGACAACGCCAACCGGCTCGCGAACCGCGCCGAGAACGAGGCCCAGCGGAACGCCCGCACACAGCGAACCCTGCTGTACGGCGCCGCCGCCGTCGTCATCCTCGTCGTCCTCGGCGCCGGGTACTACCTCTACCGATCCCGGAAGCAGGGCCCCGGTCGCCTCCGGTAGATGGACGTCCTCGTCCCGTTCGCCGCCGCCGAGCCGAAGACCCGGCTCGCCGACGCCCTCGCCCCGGACGAACGGGCCGAGTTCGCACGCGCGATGCTCTTCGACGTCTGTGACGCCGTCACCGACGCCGGCACCGAGCCCACCGTCCTCTCGACCGCGCCGGTCGACGCTCCGTGGCCCGTCGTCGTCGACGACCGGCCGCTCACCGACGCCGTCAACGCCCGCACCGACCCGCCGACAGCGGTGGTGATGGCGGACCTGGCGCTGGCGACGCCGGCCGCAATCGACCGGCTCATCGGGACCGACGGCGAGGTCGTCCTCGCGCCGGGCCTCGGCGGCGGCACGAACGCCGCCGTCGTCCGCCACGACGGGTTCGTCTTCGATTACCACGGTGCGTCGATCCGGGACCACCGCGACCGCGCCCGGGCGGTCGGCGCCGACCTCACGACCCTGGACTCGTTCCGGCTCGCCGTCGACGTCGACGAGGCCCGCGACCTGGTCGAATGCCTCCTGCACGGGGACGGCCGCGCCGACGGGTGGCTTCGCGAGGCGGGATTCGAGGTCGAGACGACGGACGGCCGCGTCGTCGCCCGGCGGTAGCCCGTCGGCCGGCAGTCGCCGCCGGGGACGAGCGATTTACCTTCCCCCCGGTACAGCGTTCGATCGTGTTCGGCGCAGCCGAGTACGGCGTCGAGGTGGCCGTCGACGACGCGGACGTCGAGCGGCTGCTCTCGGTGACGCCCGACGACGTCGAGGCCGCGACAGCCCTCTCGTTTGCGAAGAACGTGTTCGTGCCGCTGACGACGGCGTGCCGGTACACCTGCACCTACTGCACCTACTACGACCCGCCGGGCGAGGCGGAGCTGCTGTCGCCGGAGGAGGTCCGCCGGATCTGTGAACGGGGCGCCGACGCCGGCTGCACGGAGGCGCTTTTCACCTTCGGCGACGATCCCGACGACCGCTACGACCGGATCCACGACCAGCTCGAGGCGTGGGGCCACGACTCCATCCACTCGTACCTCCGGTCGGCCTGTGAGATCGCGCTCGACTGCGGGCTCCTCCCGCACTCGAACCCCGGCGACCAGACGCGCGAGCAGATGGCGCTGGTCGCCGACGTCAACGCCTCGATGGGCGTGATGCTCGAGACGACCGCCGACGTCCGTGCTCACGCCGGCGGCCGACGGAAGGAGCCCGGGCAGCGACTGGCCACCATCGCGACCGCCGGGGACCTCGGCGTCCCCTTCACCACCGGCATTCTCGTCGGCGTCGGGGAGGACTGGCGGGACCGCGCCGAGTCGCTGTCGGCGATCCGCGAGCTCCACGAGCGGTACGGTCACGTCCAGGAGGTCATCGTCCAGCCCATCGTCGAGAACGAACGCTGGCGGCAAGGCTCCCCGGACGTCGAGACGATGCGGCGGGTCACGGCGATGGCCCGCGCCGCGCTCCCCGAGGACGTGAGCGTCCAGTCGCCCCCGAACCTCGCCCCCGTCCGGGAGCTGCTGGACTGCGGGGTCGACGACCTCGGCGGGGTCTCGCCGGTCACCGACGACCACATCAACCCCGACTACGCGTGGCCGGAGCTCCGGGAGCTGGAGGAGATCGCCGACGTGGCGGGCGTCCCGCTCCGCGAGCGGCTCCCGGTCCACGACCGGTACCTGACCGACGGCTGGCTGTCGCCCCGCATCGAGGCGGCCGTCGACGCGGACGACGCCGCCGGCCGCCGGTACCGGGCGCTCATCGGCGCATCGTAGCGAACAGGCGGCACGTTCGCCCGACAGCCCGTGTGCCGCACCACCGCCTCGGCGGACTGCCGCGACTCGTCAGCCCACGCCGGGGTCCGGTTTCGTCTCGGTATCTAAACGTGTGGACGCCCGCGGCCGGCTACTCCACGAGGGGGGTCCCGTCGGCCTTCGGCCCGAGCGTGGGCCCGATCGGGTCGGCGTCGGGGTCGATGCGGCGCCGCTGCTCGTAGTCGGTCGACCGCTCGACGGGGACCCGACCGATGGCGGTGATCATGTCGACGTACTCCTGGAGGGAGCGGAACTCGCCGTGGTCGCCGCCGGCCCGTTTCGTGATCTCCTCCGAGAGGATGGTGCCCATGAAGTCGTCGGCCCCGCAGTTGAGCATCTTCAACCCCTGGGCGTCCCCGTACTTCACCCAGGAGGACTGGATGTGATCGACGTTGTCGAGGAAGAGCCGGGAGACCGCGATCATGAGTTCGTCCTCGTGGACGCTTGCGCCCGAGTCGACCATGCCCCGCTCGGAGAGCGGCGTCTCCTCGTGGACGAACGACAGCGGGACGAACTCCGTGATGGCGCCGGTCCTGTCTTGGAGCTCTCGGATCCGGTCGAGGTGGATGGCACGGTGGGCCTCGTTCTCGACGTGACCGTACATGATCGTCGCGGTGGTGTCGAGGCCCACGGTTGCGGCCGCCTCCATCGCCTCGAGCCACTCGGCGGTGTCGATCTTCGCGGGACAGATGACGTCGCGGACCTCGTCGACGAGGATCTCCGCGGCGGTGCCCGGCACTGAGTCCAGGCCGGCGGTCTCGAGTCGGCGGAACACCTCCTCGTAGCTCCAGTCGGTGCCGCGGCGGGCGTGGTAAGCCTCCTCCGGCGTCATCGAGTGGACGTGGACGCCGTCGACGGTCATGGCCTCGATCTGGGCGACGTAGGTGGCGGGGTCGACGTCGTACTCGCCCGGTGGGCGGTAGTTCAGGTCACCGCGGTCGCTGGCCTCGAGGACCTCGCGATGCTCGTCGTCCAGCGCCAAGGCGGGGTGGAGCCCCGAGACCGAGCAGACCTCGTAGACGCCCCGGTCGACGGCGTCCCGGACGACCTCGCGGGACTCGGCGGGGGTCTTGGTGAAGCCGCCGTGGTCGTCCTGGTAGTCGGTGCGGAACTGCTCGGAGCGGTCCTTGAAGTTACAGAACAGACAGCCGGTGTTGCACGCCGTCGTGACGTTGTTGTTCAGGTTGGCGACGAAGGTGACCTCGTCGCCGACGACCT
>CAZATR010000165.1:0-5359 GCA_964488035.1 uncultured Natronomonas sp. | reverse complement strand
GAACCACGGCGTGGCGGCCATCCAGGCGAACAGCCCCTCGAGGGGGTTGCCGTTGGCCGCGGCGACGTTCGTCAGGTAGCCGCCGGCGGCGAAGCCGTCGAGGACCTTCTCGGCGCCCGAGTAGAGGAAGGCGAAGCCGATGACGAGCCGGAGCGCGAGAACGAACCACGCGCTGAGCCCGTGGGCCTTCCCCTGCACGGTCATGCCGGCGAGGGTGCTTTCGAACGTGTTCGGTCCGTTCGTGGTTGTTTCGGGTGTCATGTGTTCTCCTGTGGGTGCAGAAACGCGCGGAATCACGATATAAACCGGCTGCCTGTCCCGCGATCCGGGAATCGCGGTCGGGGGCCATGGAGTCGGGGCGGTGTCGACGATCGGTGGTGGCGTTCGGAAGCTGGGGCGGGGTCGGTCGGTGGTCGGGTCGGGGCGGTCAGGCGAGCCAGCGGTGGACGAGCAGGATCGCGACCGCGCCGGCCAGCGGCAACGTCCAGGAGAGCGCCTCCGGGAGGGCGTACAGCGCCTCGACGACCGGCGCGGTGACGCCGCTCGGCTCGGGCCGGGTGGTGACCCCGCCGTCGATCTCGAAGCGCGCCGGCATCGAGGCGATACCGCCGAGGTACAGCGTCACGAGATACGCGCTCCCGGCGGCCGCGAGGGCGGCGTCGTACCGCGGGTCGCTGCCGGCCCGCCGGTGACGGCGGGCGACGAACAGCACCGGCGCGACCAGCGGCGCCACGACGAGGAAGCCGAACAGGATGAACACCGACCGGACGAACGTGACGGTCCCGCCGGCGAGGTTCGCGGTCGAGGCGATCGTGACGACCAGCGCGAACGCGAAGAACACACCGAGCACGGCGGCCAACAGACCGCCCAGGACGGCATAAGCGCGGAACAGTCGGGAGTCGCTCCGCCGGACGGCGTAGGGAAAGGCGCCCAGGAGGCCGCCGTACTCGTCTGCCATCGGTGGCGATTGGACCGAGCCGCGAATAAGCGCCCCGGTCGCCGCCGGCCGGCTCCGGCCGTGGGGACCACAGCGGGTCAGCGGTGGCGCCGCGCGGCCGCCGGCGGGACCGCCAAGGCCTTACTCCCGGGGCACGCGCGGGAACGCATGCAGGTCGACATCGGGAACGCGCTGGCGGTCGAGGCCTCGCCGGGGGTCGCGGAGGCGTCGCTGGACCGGCTCGACGACCGGGTGGCGGCGGCCCACGACCGGATCGCGGCCGGCATCGAGGACCGCGAGTTCGGGTACGCCAGCCTCGCGCTGCCGGCCGACACCGACGCCGACGCCATCCGGGCGGCCGTCGCCGGATTCGACCCCGAGACGGTGTTGACGGTCGGCATCGGGGGCTCGGCGCTCGGGGCCGAGACGGTGACGGCCGCCCTCGGCCTCGCGGGGCACCACACGCTGGACAACGTCGACCCGGCCGAGACCGCCCGGGTGCTCGAGGCGCTCCCGCTGTCGGAGACGCTCGTGAACGTCGTCTCCCGCTCCGGGACGACCGCCGAGACCCTGGCGAACTTCCTCGTCGTGCGCGAGGCGCTGGCCGACGCGGGCCTCGACTGGACGGAGCGCACGGTCGTCACCACCGGCGAGTCCGGGCCGCTGGCCGAGTTGGCCGAGGCACACGACCTCCCGACCTGTCGCGTGCCCGAGGGCGTCCCCGGGCGGTTCGCGGCGCTGTCGCCGGTCGGGCTGCTCCCGGCGGCGGCGCTCGGCGCGGACGTCGAGGCCGTGCTGGACGGCGGCGCCGCGGGCCGGGAGGCGCTGGCACCGTCGCTGTTCGACTGCCCCGCCTACGCCTACGGCGCGGTCGCCTTCGCCCTGGAGTGTCGAGGTGCGACCACGAACGCCGTGGTTCCGTACGCCGAGGCGCTGGAGCCGTTCGCCGAGTGGTTCGCCCAGCTGTGGGCCGAGAGCCTCGGGAAGGACGGCCTCGGGCAGACCCCCGCGCGGGCGCTCGGGGCGACCGACCAGCACTCCCAGCTCCAGCTGTACCGCGCCGGCCGGCGGGACAAACTCGTCACCCTGCTCCGCCCGACGGCGCGCGAGGACCACCCGATCCCGGGGACGGACGTCGAGGCACTCGAGTACCTCGAGGGGGAGTCGCTCGGGTCGCTGCTGGCCGCCGAGTTCGAGGCCACCGAGGCGTCGCTCGCCCGGTCGGGCGTACCGAACGTCCGGCTCGAGCTCGACCGGCTCGACGCGGCGGGCGTCGGGCGGCTGCTCTACGACATGGAGGCCGCCTGCGTGCTCGCCGGCGAGCTCCACGGCGTGGAGACGTTCACCCAGCCGGCCGTCGAGTGGGGCAAGCGCGCCGCCCGCGGGCTGCTCGGCGACGCGGACGCCGAGGGGGCCGTCGAGGCGAAGACGACCCTCCGGATCGAGTAGCCCCGTGGCCGGTCACGACGCTGCTGACCGGTCCCCGCGTGGCGTCGAACGGCGGTGTCCCGTATCGACGGCCTCACACCACGCCGGTCATCTCGAGATAGGCGTTGCCGAACGTGACGGCGTTGTAGACGCCGTGAGCGAGTGCGGCGACGAACAGGTTGCCCGTGTACTCGTAGAGCAGACCCAGCAGCGCCCCCAGGAGGCACACGACCACGATCGCCCCGGCGACGGAGCCGCCGGGGTCACCGAGGGCGTACGCGGGGACGTGGACGAGCCCGAAGATGGCGGCGGCACCGAGAACGGCCGGGGCGGTGCCGTAGGCCCGCTTGAGACGGGTCTGCACGATCCCGCGGTACACCAGTTCCTCGATCGGCCCGGTGATCAGGATCGAGAGCGGAACGAGCAACAGCACCGCGAGCGGCTCGGCCGACTGCAGGAACGAGTGTTCCGGCAGTGCGAGGCCTCCCTGGTCGAGAACGTACGTCGCGGCGGTGAGCGCGGTAAACAGCACGACGAGCCCCGCGACGACCCACCCGAGGTCGCGGACCGTGGGCCGGCCGACCCGGAGGAAGGCCACCGGACGGTCCCGGCCCGCCAGGTACAGTACTGCAACGGCGAGGACGCCGGTGTACTGAGCTACCATCGTGACCGTGACCAGTGCGGGCGTCCCCTCTGTGAGGGTGACGACGGCGCCGGCCAGCGACACGGCGAGCGTGACGGAGACCAGCCCGACGAGGTAGCTGGCGACGCCGACGCCGACCGCCGAGGTGACGGCCCCGACCCGGTCGCCGTCCGCGGTGGCGCTCATCGTCGACGGTTCGGCTCGTGGCCCGATTAATCTTGTCAGTCGGTCGTCGACCCACCCGACACCGCCCCGTCGGTCATTCGTCTGACGAATCTTTATGCTAGGCCGTGTCATAGGTGTGGGGGCATGCAGCGGTACACGCTCGTCTGTGACGACGAAACGAGACGGAAGGTCGAGGGGCTGGCGGAGGAGTACGACCTCACCGAACAGGAGGTCCTCGCGCAGCTGGTCGACGTCGGGATCGAGGAGCTGGACTAGGGTCGCTTGCGCTCGAGGCCGCTCCCGCAGATGCTACACCGGTCCCGGTGGTCGTCGAACGTCCGGCCGCAGCCCTGACACTGGAACTGCCAGTCGCGCCGCTCGTCGATCCCGGCCTGGGCGATGACGTCGACGTCGACGTCGAGCTTCTCGGCGACGTTCTGCATCGCGTAGTCGTCGGTGACGAGCGTCGCGTCGAGCTCGAAGGCGGCGCCGAGCAGCCGGACATCGGTCCGGGACAGCGTCTCGGCGTCGCCGGTGTCGCGGGCGGCGCGCTCGACCCGCTCGACGGTCTCCGGGTCGGGGATGTGGATGCGCATACCGGAGCCCTCCAGGGCGTCGAACCGGTAGCCCGCCTCGTCCTCGAGCTCCTCCCGGACCAGGGGGATCGTCGCCTTCCGCTCGTCGGTGGTGTAGTCGTGGATGAACGCCGACGCGTCGAGGACCTGCATCAGAATCAGCCCTGCATCGCGACTCAGCGGTCGACGATGACGGTGTCCTTCACCGCCTGCACGCGACTGACCGGGATGAGGAGGTTGCCGTGTTCGTCGTGCGGGAAGTCCGCGTCGACCGTGGCGTTGGCCGTATCGACGACCAGGTTCCGGAGCGTCCCCGTCTTGAGGTCCATCGTGATGTTGTACAGCGTGCCGAGGCTGGCGCCGTCCGAGCCCATGACCTCCTTGTCGGAGAGGTTCTCCGCAAGTATCTCTGGCATGGGTGCCGCTTGCAGGGCCCCTGCTATCAACGTTCGGGTCCGCGGCGACGAGTTCGGGGGAAATCGGGTCAACGTTCAAGGGTCGTCGCCGGGTGCGTCCGGTATGGACCGACGACGTTACCTCCGGCGTGTCGCCGCCGCGGCCGCCGCAGCATCGCTGGCCGGCTGTATGGACTCCGGAAACGGCGACGGCAACGGGATGGGGAACGGTGACGACGACGGCGACGGAAGCGGGAACGAAACCGGCGACGGCGACGGATCGACGCCGACGGACGCCGACGAGCCAACGCCGACGGCGACGGAAGAACCGGGTGGGGAAACGGCGACGCCGCCGTCGGATCCGGACCAGCGCGTCGCGGTCGGGGACGGCCTGCGGTTCGACCCCGAGTCCTTCGAGATCTCGGTCGGCGACACCGTGCTGTGGGAGTGGGTCGGTAGCGGCCACAACATCAGCTACGACGACGGCGCGGTCCCCTCGGGGACCGACTGGGAGGGCGACGACGAGGACATCTACGGCGAGGGTCACACGCATTCGTTCACGTTCGAAACCGCCGGCGAGTACGACTACTACTGCGTGCCCCACCGGAGCAGCGGGATGACGGGGAGCTTCACCGTCACCGAGTGACGGTGACGCCCGCTCGTTGCGGAACGGGGGTCGGTCGCGTTCGTGCCGGCAGCATGATCGGTCGCGTTCGTGCCGTGGCCGCGTCCGGCCGCTCCGCGCCGAACGCGGGCGGTCGGGTCTCGCCACGGGACCCGACGGGCAGACATTGAAACCGTTATATGCGCCGACAGGCCACTGTTGAGCACGGAGGTCCGTAGCATGTCCGACGCCGACGCCGCCGACGCCGGGGACGCCGCCGCGTTACGCACGCCGATCGTGGCCGTGCTCGGCCACGTGGACCACGGGAAGACGAGCCTGCTCGACGAGGTCCGCGGGTCGGCCGTGACCGCCGGCGAGTCCGGCGCCATCACCCAGCACATCGGCGCCACCGCCGTGCCGCTGTCAACCATTTCGGAGATCGCCGGCGCCTTGGTCGACCCCGAGGACTTCGACCTGCCCGGGCTGTTGTTCATCGACACGCCCGGCCACCACTCCTTCTCGACGCTGCGGTCCCGCGGCGGCGCGCTGGCCGACATCGCCATCCTCGTCGTCGACGTCAACGACGGCTTCCAGCCGCAGACCCACGAGGCC
>CAZATR010000164.1:0-5417 GCA_964488035.1 uncultured Natronomonas sp. | reverse complement strand
ACTCGTCCTCGAACTCCAGGCCGTACTCCTCGCAGAACGCCTCCTTGTCGTCCTCCCCGACCACGTCGCCCCGCGAGAGGTTCAACAGCTCGTAGGCCTTCGCGTGCATCGTACAGACGTTCCCGCGGAGGGATTTGGGGCTCCGATCGAGGCGTTCTGCCAGCCGTTCGCGGACCTCGGTCGCCGCGGCCCGCGTGTAGGAGACGACGAGGACGTCGCGGACGTCGACCCCCTCGTCGAGCATCTCGTCGACCCGGTCCAGCAGCGCGGTGGTCTTCCCGCTGCCCGGGCCGCCGAACAGTCGTGTCACGTGGGTGGAATGGGCCATTACCCGTGTAACGCCACGCGGCCGTATAAAACGAGTGCTTGCGGGCGAGGGGCTCACAACGGCCGTCTCCCGCCCCGACGGGCCTGGCGACGCCGCGGATAGCGGGTGGCCTGCGGCACACGCAGGCGGATCGGTACTCACCGACCCGCGCGGCCGCTGCTCGCCGGGTGACGACGGCCGAGGAGGGGTGGCCGCACTCAGGTCGGCTGCCAGCCGCAGACCGTACACGACGACGCGTCGAGTCCGTGGAGCCCGCCGCAGTCCGGGCACCGCTTCTTGTTGTAGTCGCGCTCCCAGGAGGGGGACTCGGTTTCCTGCACGTCCAGGAACTCGTCGAAAATGTCGTCGTCTGCGGTAGCCATACGGGACGCGGTACGCGAACCACGGGCATAAATTCTGTGGTAGCCATTCACACGGGCAGGTGCGTGGCGTGGCCGTCCGTGTGTCGTCCCAGATATCTGCCGCCGACCGGCGGTTTTTGGTCTCCCACGACGTAGCCACGCCCATGACCGAGCCCGACGAGCTGCCGCTGGTCCACGAACACCGTGCCGGCACCGTCTCGTCGGACGCGCCGGCCGTCGTCCTGCTGCACGGCCGCGGGACCAACGAGCGGGATCTCCTCCCCATCGGCGCCCAGCTCCCGGAGGAACTCGACGTGCTCGCCGTCCGGGCGCCGGAGGCGATGGGCCGCCCTGACAGCTACACGTGGTACGACCTGGACCTCTCCGGCGGCGGCCTCCACGAGAGCCAGCCGGACCCCGAGGGGTTCCGGCGAAGCCTCGAGTCGGTCCACGAGTTCGTCGACGGCGCCGTCGACGCCTACGACCTCGACCCCGACCGGGTCGGCCTGCTCGGCTTCAGTCAGGGCGCCATCACGGCCCTCTCGGCGCTGCTCGAGCGCCCCGACGCCTACCGGTGGATCGTGGCCCTGAACGGCTACCTCGCCGCCGACCACGAGGACCGGGTGGCTGCGGCCGCGGGCAAGCCGGTGTTCGTCGGCTGCGGGACGATGGACCAGGTCATCCCGCCGGAGCGGGCCGAACGCGCCGCCGACCTGCTCGCCGAGGCGGGCGCCGACGTCCGGTTCGAACGCTACCAGGTCGGCCACGGCACCACCGCCGCCGAGATCACCGACGTCGTCGCCTGGGTCGGGGCGCACTGCTAGTCGGCCTCGGCCGTCACCGGGGGCGTCCGGACTCCGTCGATGGCGGGCTCCGGGTCGACGTGCCCGTCAGGGCCGGTCGAGGCCGGTCAGACCCCGTCCATCGCGTGGACGGCGACGCCGTGGTCGGTCTCGTCCTGGTGACGCTCGGCCTGGGACTCGGCGCCCACCCGCGACGGGTGGAACCCGATCCGGCCGCACTCCGTACAGCTGATCTCGTACATGCAGCCGACGGAAGGCCGAGAACATCAATAATTATTATACTATTAACGCCGCCGTTCGGCGTGGCGGCGATGTGCCCGGGGCCGCCCCGCCCACGCCCGCGGCGCCGGCGTCGACCCTGGACCACCGCCGCTCTCCGTTCCGCAACCCATTTGTTTAGGGTTACCTAAACCACGACCATGGAGCTGTCACGCCGCGACGCCGTCGCCGCGCTCGCGGCGATCGGCGTCGGCGGGGGCGCGGCGGCGCTCGCCGCCCGGGAGTCCCGGCCGGGCGACGACGCCGACCACGGCCCGGTCCCGGACGTCGCGACGCTCGTCGCGGCTGCGGAGGTGGTCTACCCCAGCGAGGTGACCGGCCTCGAGGCGTTCGTCGAGACGTACGCCGAGCGCCGGGCGGCGGCCGACGGCGCCCACGCTCGCGGCATCCGCGAGGCCGCCCGGACGGTGGACGACCGGGCCCGATCGTGGTACGACGCCCCCTTCGCCGACCTCCCGGCGGACGACCGGGACGCGCTCCTCCGGGAGGTGGGCGCCGACACCGCCGACCCGGCGCCGGACGGTACGACCGCCGAGCGGGTCCGGTACTACCTCGTCAACGACCTGCTTTTGGCGCTGTACGCCTCCCCGACCGGCGGCGAGCTGGTCGGCCTCGAGAACCCGCAGGGCCACCCCGGCGGAACGGAGAGCTACCGGAGGGGACCGTGACCGCCGACGTCTGCGTCGTCGGCGCCGGGCCGGCGGGCGGCCTCGTCGCCGCCGAACTCGCCGCCGACCACGACGTCGTCGTCATCGAGGCCGGGCCGCGGTTCCCCGAGGACGACCGCGTGGCCCGGATGGAGCGCTCCATCCGACCCGCCTACGACCTCCCCGAGGTCTGGGACATGGGCGGGCCACGCGACGCCTACACCACCGCGGGGCGACACTACCCCCTCAACACGACCCGCGTGAAGGGCGTCGGCGGCTCCACGTTGCACTGGCAGGGGATGGTGATGCGGCTCCACCAGGACGACTTCGCCTCCCGCTCGCGGCACGGCATCGGTCGCGACTGGCCCACCGACTACGACGACCTCCGGCCGTACTACGCCCGCGCCGAGACCGAACTCGGCGTCGCCGGCGCCGACGACAACCCCTTCGCGCCGCCGCGGGAGGAGCCGTACCCGATGCCCGCGTTCCCGCCGTCCTACAGCGACTCGTTGTTCGCCGAGGCCTGCGAGGCCCTCGAGATCGCGACCCACTCCGTGCCGAACGCCCGCAACTCCGAGCCGTACGACGGGGACGGTGCCTGCGTCGGCTACGGCAGCTGCCAGCCCGTCTGTCCCTCCGGCGCGAAGTACACCGCCGAGCGCCACGTCGACCGCGCGGCCGCCGCCGGCGCCCGGGTCGTCTCGGAGGCGCCGGTCCAGCGCCTCGAGCACGACGGCAGCGGCGACCGCGTCACGGCCGCCGTCTACCGCAAGGACGGCACCGAACGGCGGCAGGAGGCCCGTGCGTTCGTGGTCGCCTGCGGCGGCGTCGAGACGCCGCGGCTCCTGCTTCTGTCCCGCTCGGAGGCACACCCCGACGGCCTCGCGAACTCCAGCGGCGCCGTCGGCCGGTACTTCATGGACCACTGCTTCGCCGGGATGGGCGGCCGGTACGACGGTCCCACCCGCCAGAAGCACGTCGGGTTCAACACCACCGAGTCCCACCAGTTCTACGACGTGAGCGACGCGGGCGGCCGGTTCAAGCTCGAGTTCCTCAACTACGCCGGCCCCTCGCCGGTCGAGCAGGCGCTGGCCGACGACGACTGGGGCGACGGCCTCCTCGAGCAGTTGCGCGACGCCTACGGCACCTACCTCGGCCTGGGGGCGCTCGCCGAGCAGCTCCCGCGGCCGGAGAACCGCGTCACACTGGACCCCGAGGTGACCGACGCCCACGGCCGACCCGTCCCGCACATCGAGTGGCACCTCGACGACTACACCCGCCGGACGCTCGCCCGCGCCAACGAGGTCCAGCGGTCGATCCTCGCGGAGCTCGACGTCGAGCCCGAGTACGTCGTCGGCCCCGACACCACCGGGCCGGCGGCCCACCACATGGGCACGACCCGGATGGGCACGGACCCCGACGGGAGCGTGGTCGACCCGCGGCTCCGCACGCACGACCTCTCGAACTGCTGGATCGCCTCCTCGAGCGTCTTCGTCACCGCCGGCGCGATGAACCCGACGCTGACCATCGCCGCCCTGGCGCTGAAGGCCGCCGACCACCTCGACGAGGCACTCACACAGGAGCTTTAGGTAAACCTAAAAGCTCAAGTGTCGGCGTCCGGAACCACCGGCAATGACCTCGCTCGAGACCGACGAGACGGACGCCAACGGCGCCGGCGACGCGGACGGTGCCGGCGACGCGGACCCCGAGGCCGACGCGCCGGCCGACGACGCGGACGCCGCCGACGAGTACACCTTCGACGACCTCAGCGTCGTGATGGGCACCTACAACGAGGAGGAAGCCATCGCGACGGTGCTCGAGGACATCGACGCGGTGACGGACGGCCGTGCGGAGGTCGTCTGCGTCGACGGCTCCGACGACCGCACCCCCGAGATCGCCGAGGCCCACGGCGCCCGCGTCCTCCGGCAGGAGCCGCAGGGCTACGGCGTCGCCGTCCACGCGGCCCTCGAGGCCGCCAGCCGCGACGTGATCGTCACGACGGACTGCGACGACACCTACCCCATGGCGGCGCTCCCCGCCTTCCTCGCCGACATCAACGACGGCTACGACGTCGTCAGCGGCGACCGCCTCTACCACGGCGCCGACGCGATGCCGGCGTTCAACCGCTTCGGGAACCACGCCTTCGCGGCCGTCGCCAGCGTCCTGCTCGGCGAGCGCGTCCACGACACCACGACCGGGATGCGCGCCTACCGACGTGATGTGATCGAGGACATCGAATGGACCGAGAACACCGGGCTCTCCGCGGAGCTCATGATGCGGCCGCTCGCCCGCGGCTACGACGTCCGCGAGCGCCCCATCGCGTACGGCGAGCGCGCCGGCGAGACGAAGCTCGACCCGCTCACAGGCGGCGCCGAGATCGCGAAATCCATCCTGAAGGTCGGCGTCGAGGAACGGTCCGAGGGGTTCTGACCGGGAGTCCTCCTGCGTCCGAACCACGGCTCTTCTTCCGTCAGCCCTCCGTTGGGCGAGGTATGAGTCCGACCGTCCACGAGCTACGGAACCTGATCCGGGACCGCGTCGGCCGCTTCCGGCGCGAGGTCGACGCGCAGTTCACCAAGGAGGAACTCGCCGCCATCGCCGAGGCCGTGGATGTGGACCTAGGGGACGGCCGGCCCTCGAAGGGATCGATGCGGGCAGGGATTCGTTCGGCTGCCGGTATAGCCGACCCGGACGACGCGAGCGGGGATCCGTTCACGAAGGGCGACCTGGAAGCCATCGTCGACAGCCTCGACGGGTAACCGCTGGTGTCGGCATGGGTCGAACGGGGGAAGCCTCACCACATCGAATCGGTCGGTGGAGGGGCTGGATGTTGCTGGTGGTTCGGCTATTGATCCTTGGAACAAAAGGACGGCTTCCGAAGCCCTCGGCCGGCTCGACCCGCCGGGCCTCGCTGCGCTCCTCGCTGCGCTGCGGTGCTTGCGTCGGCCGGGCGGGATCGACCCTGCTCACGGCTCCCGTCGGTCGCCGTTCGCATTCGAGGCGTCTCGCGTCGCTCGAC
>CAZATR010000163.1:0-5426 GCA_964488035.1 uncultured Natronomonas sp. | reverse complement strand
CAGCAGGAGATCCTCGAGGCCGCCGTCGAGCGCGGCTACTACCGGGAGCCCCGGGAGGCCACCCACGAGGACATCGCCGCGGCGGTCGGCGTCTCCGCCGGCACCGTCGGCGAGCACCTCCGGAAGGTCGAGGGGAAGGTCCTGGCCTCGCTCGTACAGTGATGCGGGGCCGTCCCGTGGAACGATGCCGGGCTGTCGCTCGCCAGTAATGCGACCGGCTACACCGACCCGGTGACGTCCCGGCGCGCCGGGAACCGTCCGGCCGTCCGTATCGCGAGCGTTTTTGTCCCCGGGCCTCAACGGGGGGTGTGACGATCGGGAGCTTCGAACTCCGGACGGTCGAGTGGACGCCCGCCAGAGCGGTCCTCGTCTGCGGGGCGCTGCTGTCGGCCGGCATCCACCTCGCCATCGCGGCGACCACCGGGAACAACGCCTTCGCCGTCCTGGGGCTCGGCATCCTCCTCGGGTTCGTGGTCTTCTTCACGGAGCTCTGGCAGCCGGTCCTCTACCTCGTCGGCGCCGTCTACGTCGGCGTGACGGCGGTCGTCTGGCTCCTCGCGGGCCGCCCGCAGCCGGTGCTCGGCGTCGTCGACAAGGTCGTCCAGGCCGGCCTCGTCGTGCTGTTCGTCTACCTGCTCGTCGTCGAGACCCGCGGGTCGGAGCCGGACACGGACGTGTGAGCGGCGTCCGGCAGCGCCGCCTCCTCGTCCGTCATCGTACTGGTCCCCACGGTTTGAAGTGGGGTCCCGGCGTGGCGGCCCCTGTATGTCACGGGTGCTCAAGACGTCGGGGTTCGTGGGACTGGCAGTCATGATGGCCGTGGGGCTCCACATGGCGATGCAGCTGGAGACCGGGGGCGAAGCGGGGTGGCTCGTCACCGGCCACGCACACCTCGGCGTCCTCTCGATACTGGCGATCGTCATGGGATCGCAGGTCGAAGCGCTACACGTCGCGGGGCGTCCGCGACAGGCAGCGGCCGGCCTGTTCCTCGTCGGGCAGTGGCTGCTCCCGCTGGCCATCTGGACCGTCACCGCGACCGGGATCGCCGTCGTCGGGATGTCCACGCTGCTGTGGGGCCTCTGTCTCGTCGGCAGCATGCTGATCATGGCCCACCAGGCCTGGACCGCAAGCGAGCGTGGCGGGCGTAACGGCGGCGGCGCGACGGCGGCGACGGCGGACTGAGAACTCGACGCTCACGTCCGGAACGACCCGATCGGACGGGCGCAATCGGGAGGCCTGCGTCCCCGTGTTGCTACAGGAACGCGAACACGAGGACGGTGAGGATCACGAGGGCGACGCTGTACTTCAGGCCGCTCAGCACGCTGTTGTTGGTCAGCTTCCCGGAGATGAGACCGGTGCCGACACCCTGGATCAGCGCGGAGTGGAACAGCAGCGCCTGATAGATCCCGATGGTGTCGCCGCTCAACGCGATCAGGCCGGCCTCGACGGCGCCTTCCGATTCCTCGGCCTGCTCGGCGATGGTGGTGAGGAACGAGACGTCGAGGATGACGATGACGGTCATGTACACCAGGAACCCGATGATGACGATCGTCGTGTACGCCTGGAGTTCCTGGTTGCGGTTGCGCTCGAGGCGGTAGCGCTGCCGGGTGTCCTTGGCGGCGATCGAGAGGATCTTGTGGAGGTCGCCGGTCGACCGGGTGCCCTCGGCGAGGATGTTGCAGGTGCGTGTCAGCTGCGGGACCTGCAGGCGGTCGGCGAGCGACAACAGGGCCGCCCGGACGTCGCCGTTCCACTCGATGTCGTTGCGGACCTTCCTGAGCTCGTCCGCGAACGTGCCCGTGACGTTCCGCGAGACGAGTTCGAGGCTCTCGCCGAGCGATAGCCCCATCTGGTTGGCGCTCGCGAGGATGTCGAGCGTGTCCGGGAGGCGCCGGGCGACGTGCTTCTTGCGGCGCTGCTCGAGCTCGTGGAACACCATGAGGGGCACGGCGATCACGAGGAACGGTACGACGAGGAGCGCCACGCCGACCTCGAAGGACCGGTCGAAGAACGCGCTCGGCGTCACGCCGAGCCGCGACCACAGCAGGGCGAACAGCCCGATCGCAACCGGCACGGTCGCGAACATGGTGTACAGCGGGTTCCCGCGGAAGACGGCGGTCGGGTCCCTTACCAGCGACCGCAGCCACTCGCGGACCTGGATCCGCCGGTAGATCTTGAACTGCGGGTACGCCCGGACGCCCGCGTCGGGCCAGGGGTCCAGGTCGTCGCGGAGCGTGCCCAGCTCGTGGTCCGGCTGTCGGTACGGCTCCGACAGCGTCGCGATGAGGACGATGAACCCGAGCATGCCGAGCGGGAGCACCGCGTACATGAGGACGAACAGGACCGGGAGCGTGTTCTGCCCGAGGAAGCTCATCATCAACAGCGTCACGACGAAGAAGATCGGCGCGGCGACGAACCCGATGATGAACACCTCGCTCAGCAGCTCGAGGGTCTCGAGAAACCGCTCCTGCTCGCGGACCGCTCGCTTCTGCTGTTTCTCGGCCTCCTCGCGGAGGAACTCCGTGACGTCGCCGCCGGAGTCCAGCATGGTCACCATGTCGTCGAGGAACTGCTCCATGCTCTGGGAGGGCGTCATGTTCCGGGCGTTCCGGAGCGCGGAGAACAGGTCCGCGCCGAAGATGTCGATGTCCGTGACGATGGTGTCGAACTCCTTGCCGATCTCGCCGTAGGTGTCGCCGGTCTCGGCGGTCCGGCGGACGACCTTCACGAAGTCCATCCCGCCGAACGAGAGCGCGTACATGTAGACGATGGCGTGCGGCAGCGTGATGTTGATGTTGCGCCGGCGGCTGTCGACCACGATGTTCGGGTAGTAGTACCGGGTGAACCACGTGATCGCGCCGAACGTGAGCGCCAGGAGGACGGACACGAACGCGCCGCCCAGGATCGTCTCGTTCGCGGCGGCGAACCGGACGAGGCCCGCGAGGGGCCCGGCGTCGGACGCCGTTATCGGGGCCGAGAGGTTCGCGAACGCCCCGGCCCCGGCGAGCCCCAGCGCGACGAACAGCCCCAGGACGGCGCCGAGGACACCGGCGCCGACGGCGTAGTAGACGGACCACGTGAGGTAGATGTCGAACGTCTGCCCGTTGTGTGCCTGGTTGAGCTTCCGCTGGAGGCCGGCGTACCGGTCCTCGCGGGCCTTGAAGAACGACCGGATCCACCCGAACTCCGCCCGGAGCAGGTCCGCCCGGATCTCCGGGATGCGGTCGTCGGGGAGCTCCGTGGTCGTCGGCGAGGGGTCGGGAACCGTGACCGCGTCGGCGGCGTCCGGGGTCTCCGCCAGGGCGTCGGTCGCCGTGGCGTGACCGCCGTCGGCGGCCGGCGTGACCTCGTCCATCGGGGGGTTGGGATGGCCGGCGGCCTCCAGGATCTTCTCGGCCGTCCCCCGTCGCCCGTCGAGGGCGTCGAGGACGACGGCCTTGTCCGCGGACCTGAGGTCGGCCGGGGTCTCGATACCGACCTCGGCCAGCCGCTCGGCCCGCTTCGACCCGACGCCGTCGATCGCGGTGAGGTCGTCGGGTGCGTTGCCGGTGTCCTCGGTCATGACTCCACGAGCGCCGAGAGTTCCCCACCCTCGATGCGCTCCATCACGGCCTCCCGGTCCGTCATGAACCGGTGGATGACGCGGGCGACGTCCTCGTACCACGTCACGTCGTTCTCGACGAGGTACTCGAGCACCTCCAGCCGGTCACGGTACTCCTGGCGGATCTCGGCCGTCGACCAGCCGCGGTCGGCGGCGATGTCCTTGAACACCTCGGAGTCGAACTTGTCGTTGAAGTCGTCCCGCCCGGCGTCCCACTCGAACAAGTTGTTGATGAGGATGTCCTCGCCCTCGCCCTCCGAGAGCAGTTCCGTGATCTGGTCGTTCCGGCGGACGCGCTCGCCGTCGACCATCACCTGCCGCTGGATCGAGATGATGTCCAGTTCCTTCAGCATCTGGGTCGGCACGGACAGCGGGTCGTTCTCGAGGCGGTTGATGACGCCCTTCACCGACTCCGAGTGCACCGTCGTGTAGGCGCTGTGACCCGTCGCCATCGCCTGGAAGAACGTCAGCGCGACCTCCGTCTCGGTCCGGATCTCGCCGACGAGGATGTACTCCGGCCGCTGCCGGAGTGCCGTCTGGAGCTGCTCGTACATCGTGACCTCCCCCTGGCCGGAGGCGGTCACGGAGTCCCGCGTCAGGCTCTGGACCCAGTTGTCGTGCGGGAGCGTGATCTCCGGGGTGTCCTCGATGGTCACGATCTTCGCCTTCTTCGGGATGAAGAAGGACACCGCGTTCAGGCTCGTCGTCTTCCCCGAGCCGGTGCCGCCGGCGAACACCAGCGACCGGTTGTTCTCGATGGCGAGCCAGAGGTACGCCATCTCCTCGACGCTGAACGTCCCCCAGTTGATGAGGTCGACCGGCGTGTCCGGCACCGACGTGAACTGCCGGATGGTGAAGTTCGGCCCTCGCGTCGAGATGTCACCGCCGAAGCTCAACTGGATCCGCGAGCCGTTCGGCAGCGACGCGTCCACGAGCGGGTTCGACACCGAGATGTGCTTGCCGGACCGCTGGGCGAGCCGCGCCACGAACGACGTCAGCTCCTCCTTCCCGAAGGAGACGTTCGTGTCCAGGTCCCGGTACTCGTTGTGGTAGACGAACACCGGGAGGTCGACGCCGTCACACGAGATGTCCTCGATGGCGGGGTCCCGCACCATCGGGTCGATCCGGTCGTAGTCGATGAAGTCCCGCTTGAGGTAGTACAGCAGCTTGTACAGCGACGTCTCCGGCAGCGCGGCCGTGTGCTTCTCGACGAGGTCGCTGGCCTCCCGGACGAACTGCGTCCCCTTCGGCTCGTCGTCGGTGACCTCCTCGTACATCAGGCTGTTCCGGAGGACCTTCGTCAGCTCCTGGAGGATGTAGGTCTCGAAGTCGCTGAGCCACGGCTCGGTGACGTGGTACGCCAGCTCGTTCTCCTCCGGATCCCGCGCGACCGTCACGTAGGCGTACGGCTCGTTCATCCACTTCCGCTCGACCTCCTCGTACTCCTCGAGGTACGAGAAGTCGAACATGCGCCGCCGCAGCGCCGACTCATCCGGCGTCCGTCCGAAGGCCAACTCGTCCGCGTCAGTGAAGTGCTCGACCACGTCGTCGAGCACCTCCTCGACGGTTGGGTGGTCCGGCCGCGCCTCGCTGTCGTCCGGTTCGAACAGCCGGTCGGTGGAGACGTCGGGGTCGTGGCCGTTCCCGAAGAACCCCCTCGTGGCCGCGAAAAGTCGTTTGCTGAAGGATCCTGTACTCCCGTTCTCGCTGTGAGATGGGGCGTCGTCGTCCTGCTCGGTTTCGCTTCGACCCTCTGTCTCCTCGGCCCCGTCAACACCCCGCATGGTCATCTCAACTGTTTACAAGTATCTAAAGGTTTGGTTAA
>CAZATR010000162.1:0-5459 GCA_964488035.1 uncultured Natronomonas sp. | reverse complement strand
CCCGCCCGGGTCGCGCCACCGGGGAGTCGCTCTGCGGGATATCCTCACTCCCTTCGGTCGTTCGGATAGAGCCCGCAGAGCGACCGCGAGCCCGCCGAGGGCTTTCGGGATGGTTATGGCGGGTTCGAAGACGTAGCACCATTCGCTCGGTACGCAGACAGGTGCTCACAGGCTTTTTTCAGCGGGATTCCGAATATCAAACCGGAGACCAACGACTCCCGCGGTCCCAGAGCGGACTACCGGTCATCGTTGGTTAGGTCGACACCGCGGAACTCGAACCGGGCGCCGCCCGTGTCGCTGTCGGTCGTCTCGACTGCCCACCCGTGGGCCTCGGCGATCTCGGCGACGATGGACAGGCCGAATCCGGTGCTGTCGTCGTCGGTCGAGAAGCCGGCCTCGAAGATTCGGTCCCGCGCGTCGGGCGGGATGCCGACGCCGTCGTCTTCGACGTAGAACCCCTGTCCGTCCTCGAGGGCGCCGACGCCGATCGTGAGGGCGGCCGCGTCCGGCGTGCCGACCGATCCATGCTCGATCACGTTCCCGAACAGGTTCTCGAGCAGCTGCTGCAAGCGGGAGGTGTCGGCCTCGACGACGGGATCGTCGTGGACCTCGAGGGTGGCCCCGTCGGTGTCGACGTTGCCCCAGCAGTCCCGGGCGACGTCCGCGAGGCGGACGCTCGCGGTCTCGTCGACGGCCTCCCCCTGGCGGGCGAGCGCGAGGAGGTCCTCGATGAGCTCCTCCATCCGCGTCGCGGCCTCGAGGATGGCGTCGACGTCCTCGCTGTCGACCGCCTCGCTGGCCAACTCCGCCCGGCCCTTGATCACCGTCAGCGGGTTCCGGAGGTCGTGGCTGACGACGCTGGCGAACTCGTCGAGGCGCTCGTTCTCCCGCTCCAGCCGTTTCCGTTCGGAGATGTCCACGTAGAGCGCGAACGTCCCGACGGTCTCGCCGGCCTCGTCCTCGCGCGGGACGGCCCGGAGCAGCGCCTCGACGGTCTCGCCGTCCGCGGTGACGAGCGTGCGCTGCTCGCGGGTGAACTCGTCGGTGAGTGCACGGCTGTAGCCGCCCTCCTGGAGGAGGTTCCGGGCCGAGTCCGGCGTGTAGAACCCCTCGAGCGGCTGGCCGACGACCGCCGAGCGGTCGTAGCCGAGCCGCTGGCAGAACCGTCGGTTGCAGCTCTCCACGACCGGGCCGTCCGGCGTCTCGCGTGTCGTCACTGCCATCACCGGCGACTCCTCGAACAGCGTCTCGTACTGGCGCTCGAGTCGCTCGGTCAGCGTCACCCGGTGGATGGCGTGGGCGACCGTGGTGCCGAGTTCCGCCAGGACGTCGAGTTCCCGGTCGTCGAAGGCGTTCGGCCGCTCGGCGTAGACGTTCAGGAGGCCGTATCGCGTGTCCTCGAAGTCGAGCGGGATCGACGCGCTCGAGGCGTAGCCCCGTTCGGTGGCCGCCTCCCGCCACGGCCCGAACTCCGGCGCCCGGTCGAGGTTCTGGATCGCCTGTGGCTCCCTGGTTCGGGCGGCCCGGCCGGTCGGGCCCCGGCCGGCCGGGCTGCCGTCCGTCCGGACGGTGACGTCGTCGAGGTACCCGCGCTCCTCGCCGGCCGAGGCCGCCGGCACCACGCGGCCGTCCTCGGTCTCCGTCCCCAGCCACGCGAAGACATACGGCTCGGACCCGGCGAGCGCCCGACAGACCGCCCGCTCGATCTCGGGCCGCGTGCCCGCCCGAACCACGCGCTGGGTCGTCTCCCGGATCGTGCGGTTGATCCGGTTCAGCTCCGACAGTTCCCGCTCGGCGCGCCGCCGACCGACCGCGGCCTCGACGCGACGCGCCAGGAGGTCGTACCGGTCCGTGTCGGCACCCTTCCGGACGTAGTCGGTGACGCCGGCGGAGATGGCGCGGCTCGCGAGGTCCTCGCTCCCCTTGCCGGTGAACAGGATGAATGGGAGGTCGGGATCCCGGGTACGAACCCGCTGGAGGAACTCGAAGCCGTCCATCCCGGGCATCTCGTAGTCGGAGACGACGGCGTCGAAACGGTCCGCCTCGAGGCGGTCCATGCCCGCCGGCGCCGTGGGCTCGACGACGGCCGAGATGGGTCCCCCGGCCGTCCGCTCGAGGAACCTGGCGGTGACCTCGGCCACGTCCGGGTCGTCGTCGACGACGAGGACCCGTATCGGGGCGTCGTCACGGTGTCCCGGTGCGGTCGTCGTCCCAACCTCGTCGCTCATCCCTTACCTAGACACGCGAGCGCCTTATCAAGGTGTCACCGTTCTCAACGCGTGAGAGGACCGGCGAATCCGCAGGGCTCGACGACCCATCGCCGAAGCGGCAGGCACATCACCGTGCCGGGAGAACCGTCGTGCGTGATACGCGAGGGCCAGAAAGCACCGGACTTCTCGCTGCCGGGCGTCGAACGCGGCGAGCCCGCGGTCTACGACCTCCATCGGGCCGTCGGGAGCGGCGACGCGGTGCTGTTGTGGTTCGTGCCATCGGCGTTCCTGCCGGCGGCGACCGCCGAACTGTGTGCGATTCGCGATGCCGGGTGGCACGACCTCGACGGCCTCCAGGTGTGGGTGGTTTCGATGGACACTATCCACGCCTCGGCCGCCCACGCCGACCGACACGACTTCCGGATGGCGCTGCTCGGGGACGGCGGGAGCGCGGCGGAGTACTACGGCGTCCGCTACGACGAGTGGGAGGGCCACTACGGGGCGCCGAAGCCGGCCGTCTTCCTCGTGGGCACCGATTGGGACGTGGCGTTCGCCTGGTCCATCGAGGACGCCTTCGCCCGTCCGGACCCGTCGCCGGTAGAGCGGGTCGCGAGTGCCGTGGCGGCAGCCGTTCCGGACGCGACGACCGACGTGACCGTCGCATACGGCGACGGTGGGTGACGCGTCAGTCCGGCCGCTTCAGTGACAGCGCCGTGCGGTCGAGCTCGCAGACCAGCGTGTCCTCGCCGTCCGGATTCACCTTGAACGCCTCGACGTGCATCGTGACGACGCCGCGCTCGCCGTCCGACGTCTCGCGCTTGTCGGTGACGGTCGTCCGTGCGTAGAGGGTGTCGCCGTGGAAGACGGGGTTGGGGTGTTCGACGTCGTCGTACGAGAGGTTCGCGACGATGGTGCCGTCGGTCGTGTCGGGGATGGTGAGGCCGACGGCGAGGCTCATCGTCAGGAGGCCGTTGACGATGCGCTCGCCGAACTGTGAGTCGGCCGCGAAGTCGGCGTCGAGGTGGAGCGGCTGCTGGTTCATCGTCATGTCGCAGAACCCCTGGTTGTCGGCCTCGCTTATCGTGCGGCGCTTGTCGTGCTCGATGGTCTCGCCGACCTCGAACTCCTCGTAGTAGCGTCCGGGCATGCTATCGGGGTGGGCCGTCGGCGGCAAAACGGTACCGGACGGCCTCCCGCCAAGTTAACATGACACCGCCCGTTGCGACCGGCATGGCCCGCAGAAGCGTGCTGTTCTCGCCCGGCGACCAGCCGGACCTCATGCGGAAGGCGCCCGAGGCGGCGGCCGACACCATCGTGTTCGACCTCGAGGACGCGGTGACGCCCGAGCGCAAGCCCGACGCCCGGACCGCTGTCACTGACGTTCTCACCGACCCGGCGTTCGACCCCTCGTGTGAGGTCTGCGTTCGCGTCAACGCCGATCCGTCCGTCGCGGCGAAGGATCTGGACGTCGTCATCGCCGAGGATCCGCGGCTCGACTCGGTGATGCTGCCGAAGGCCGAGTCCGCCGCCGACGTCCGCGAGCTGGCGTCCCTCCTCGAGGAGCGCGGCGCCGACCTCCCGGTCGTCGCGCTCTGTGAGTCCGCCAGGGGGGTGCTCAACGCCCAGGAGATCGCGGCCGCGTCGGCCGTCGACGCCGTCGCGTTCGGCGCCGAGGACCTGTCGGCGGACATCGGCGCCACCCGGACCGAGGCGGGGGAGGAGGTCAGCTACGCCCGCCAACACGTGGTTCTGGCGGCCGCCGCGGCCGGCGTCGACGCCATCGACACGGTGTTCACCGACATCGAGGACACCGACCGGCTCGCCGAGGAGACCGCCTTCGCCGTCCAGCTCGGCTACGACGGCAAGATGGCGATCCACCCCGGCCAGGTCCCGATCATCAACGAGGCGTTCACGCCCGACCCGGACGAGGTCGAGTGGGCCGAGCGGGTGCTCGCGGCGCGCGACGAGGCCGAGGGGCGCGGGGTCTTCCGCGTCGACGACGAGATGATCGACGCCCCGCTGCTCGCCAGGGCCGAACGCGTGATGGAGCGGCACCGGGCGGCCGACGGGAAGTAGTCGGGCCGCGGAACCCGCCCACTGCAGGTGTGTGCCTTACCCACATATTGAATCTACCAGTGATATGATTCGTCACGCTTAAGCGGCGACTGCTCGACGGAGGGAGCATGTCGGAGGACGTCAACCCGTTCGAGAGCCTGCAGGAGCAGATCGACGACGCCGCGGCGTACCTCGACGTCGACGCCGACACCCTGGAGCGGCTCAAGAACCCGGAGCGCGTGCTCGAGACCAACCTCACCGTCGAACTCGACGACGGGTCGCTGGCCGTCTTCCGCGCCTACCGGTCGCAGTTCAACGGCGACCGCGGACCGTACAAAGGGGGCATCCGCTACCACCCGGGCGTCTCCCGGGACGAGGTGAAGGCGCTGTCCGGGTGGATGGTGTACAAGTGCGCCGTGGTCGACATCCCCTACGGCGGCGGGAAGGGCGGCATCGTCATCGACCCCATCGAGTACTCCGACGCCGAACTGGAGCGCATCACCCGGTCGTTCGCGACCGAACTCCGGCCGTTCATCGGCGAGGACAAGGACATCCCGGCGCCGGACGTCAACACCGGCCAGCGGGAGATGAACTGGATCAAGGACACCTACGAGACCCTCGAGGGCACCACCGAGCCGGGCGTCGTCACCGGAAAGGCCATCGACTCCGGGGGCTCACGCGGCCGGGTCCAGGCCACGGGCCGCTCGACGATGCTGACCGCCCGCGAGGCGTTCGACTACCTGGGCAAGGAGATCGACGGCGCCTCCGTCGCGGTCCAGGGGTACGGGAACGCCGGCAGCGTCGCCGCGAAGCTGCTGGAGTCCGAACTCGGTGCGAACGTCGTCGCCGTTTCGGACTCCTCCGGCGCCGTGTACGACCGGTCCGGGCTGGACGCCCACGACGTCAAGGACTACAAGAGCGAGACCGGCTCCGTCACCGGCTACGCCGAGGCCGCCGAGGAGATCACCAACGAGGAGCTGTTGACCCTGGACGTCGACCTCCTCGTCCCGGCGGCGCTGGAGAACGCCATCGACGCCGAGCTGGCGCGGGAGGTCAGCGCCGACGTCATCGTCGAGGCCGCGAACGGCCCGCTGACCCCGGACGCCGACGACGTGCTCACCGAGCGCGACGTCTTCGTGTTCCCCGACATCCTCGCGAACGCCGGCGGCGTCACCGTCTCGTACTTCGAGTGGG
>CAZATR010000161.1:0-5619 GCA_964488035.1 uncultured Natronomonas sp. | reverse complement strand
CGACGGGGTCCTCGGCGTCGGGGTCGCCGTAGAAGTCGACCTCGGCGCGCTCGCACATCTCCCTGGCCTGGTCGTAGGCGCCCGGCCGGAACGTGTCGGTCTGTATGACGGCGGGCCGGAGCCCCTTCTTCGAGAACCACCACGCCATCTTCGCCGCCGAGGTGGTCTTCCCCGAGCCCTGCAGGCCGGCGAGGACGATGGTCTGTTCCTCGAGCGGGATCTCGGTCGACTCGCCGACGAGGTCGACCATCTCCTCGTAGACGATCTTCAGCACGTGGTCCTTCGCGGTCGTGCCGGCCGGCGGCTCCTCGGCCAGCGCGCGGTCGCGGATCGAGTCCGACAGCTCCATCACGAGGTCGACGTCGACGTCGGCGGAGAGCAAGGAGCGCTGGATCTCCGTGACGATCTCCTCGACGTCCTCCTCGCTGAGGCGGGACTTCCCCTGCAGCTTGTCCAGGGTGCCCCGCAGGGAGCTGCCCAAGTCGTCGAGTACCATTTGCCGTGGGTAGAGGGTCCAGCCGGTAAAGGCTTTGTTCGTCGGCCCGCCGCACACCGGCGGGGCCCTCCAGCGGTATCCCGACCGCGCTCCCCGGGGATAGACCGACCACGCGGGCGGCCGTCCTCGCGGTATGGAGCCGATACGGGCCAGCGATTACCACGACCTCTCCCGGGTCGCCGACCCCCGCCTCTCCCCCGACGGCGACCGCCTCGCGTTCGTCCGCAGCGAGGACGACGACCCGCCACGACTGTTCGTCGTGCCCACCGACGTCTTCCCCCTCGTCGAGTGGAACTTCGACGCGACCCCATGGGCGGACCACGAGTTCCTCTGGACCGCCTCCCCGGTCGCCAACGCCGAGGCGGTCGACACGCCGACGCTCGTGATGCACGCCGACGACGATTACCGCGTCCCGGCCAGCAACGGCGAACTGTTCTACCGGTTCCTCCGCAAGCAGGGCGTCGACACCCGCTTCGTCAGGTATCCCCGCGAGGGCCACCAGCTCTCCCGCTCCGGGGAACCCGGCCACGTCGTCGACCGCCTCGAACGCATCGCGCGCTGGTTCGACGGCTACTCCGCCCACCACGACGCCGCACGCGCACTCGAGCGTGGCGGCGAGGGGCTATCCGCTTCCGGAGACGAGGGCTCCGCCGCTGCCGGCGAGCCCGACGACTGACCCGGGCGGAACGCCCTGGCTGCCACCGGAGCCGACAGAGGTAATACACGGACCCGGATACGGACGCCCGTGTTCGAGGTCGCGACCCTCGCCGTCTTCCTCGTCGCCGCCGTGGCGCTCATCCTCTCGCCCGGCCCCGACACGGTCTACGTCCTCGCCCGCGGGGCCGGCGACGGCCGTCGGGCCGGCGTCCTCTCGGCGCTCGGCGTCGCCACCGGCGTTCTCGTCCACACCGTCGCCGCCGCGGTCGGCCTCGCCGCGCTGTTCCGCGCCGTCCCACAAGCCCGCACCGTCGTCGTCCTCGCGGGCGCGGCGTACCTCACGTACCTCGGCGTCCGAACGCTTCGCGAGCCGGCAGCCGACGACGGGACGCGGGCGACCGACGGCAACCCGTACCTCCAGGGACTGACGGTCAACGTCCTCAACCCCCAGGTCGCGCTGTTCTTCCTCGCATTCCTCCCCGGCTTCGCGCCCGACGCCCGGCCCGCCCTCGGGATGCTGGTGCTCGGCGCGCTGTACGCCGCCATCACTGCACTCTACCTCGGCGGGGTCGGCGCCGTCTCCGGCCACGTCGGCGGCCGCGGCCGACGGACTCGGGTCGTCTCCGGGCTGGTGCTCCTCGGTATCGCGGCGTATCTCACCGCAACGATCATCCCCGTGTGACGCCCACGCTCGGTATGGACCGCTTCCGGAACACCGCCCAGCCGGACCGCGACTGGTGGGAGCACTCTGGCCGGACCCCCACGGGACGCTCCGCCGCCTCGGCATCGACGGCGGCACGCTCGCCGACGTCGCCTGCGGCGACGGCTACTTCACCGTCCCCGCCGCCGACATCGACGCCGTCGAACCGATACAGGGCGACGCCCGCGTCCTCCCGTCGCTGCTCCCCGAACCGGTCGAGACGGTCCTGCTCGCGAACACCTTCCACGGGGTGGCGGACGGCGCGGCCTTCGCCGAGACGGTCAGCGAGGCCCTGACGACCGGGGGCCGGTTCGTCGTCGTCAACTGGCACGCCCAGCCGCCAGAAGCGACGACCGTACTCGACGAACCCCGGGGCCCGCCCGAACCGCTCCGCCTGACGCCGACGGAGACCGAAGCCGTCGTCGAACCGGCCGGCTTCGAACAACTCGACACCGTCGAACTCGAACCACACCGCTACGGCATCGTCTTCCGGCGGGCGTAACCGACGACCGACTACCCTCCGAACGTTTAGATAGGAGAACGGGGCCAGCAATCGCCGTGACGTAGCCAGCGCCCGCGGCGACCACGGCCGGAGTCCGGCGCACCGTCGCGGGACACCACTCCGAGCGCCGGCTGTCAGCCCAACCGGAGCGGGTCGCGCGTGGGCTCGAGCGACACCGTCAGCCGATCCCCGACCGATAGGCCGTGGCCGTCGTGGAACACGACCTTGGCCCCGAACGGGACCTGAGAGGCGAACAGCGACAGTCCCGTCGCCCGGACCCGCCGGCCGGCCTCGTCCTCGATCCACACCGCGACGTCCCGCCACCGGACGTCGCGCCCGTCGGCCTGCCCGACCGTGGTTCCGAGCAGCGACAGCTCCGTCGCGGGCGCTGCCGCGTCTCCGTCCACCACTCCAACTGCCTCTACGTCCGCCGCCCGGAGCGCCCCGCCGCCGGCGTAGTGGACCAGGCCGCCGTCGAGCGGCGCCCCGCCGTCGCTCGCGATCGCCGCGAACCCTCCACCGTCGTGGTCGGGGGCGTCGAGCCGGACGTGGGTCGGGCCGGTCTCGACCACTATCCCGGTCCCGCTCCAGGGGATGGCCTCGACGGCAACGTCAACCGCGAGGGGTAGCGACCCGGTCGCCCGTCGGAGGTTCCGGTCCGGCGCCCGGAACCCGAGGTGGACGTGGTCGTCGACCCACCGGCCGAAGAATCCGGACCTGACCAGCTCGCCGAGATCGTCGCCGACCGCGACCGCGTCGCCTTCAGCGACGGCGGGGTCGACGTGGAGGATCCGTGCAACCACGTCGCCACAGTCGACGAGCAGGAGGTGGTCCCGCTCGACGGCGTAGGGCTTCGGCGGACAGCGGACCGTCCGGGTCGCCAGCACCTCGCCGGCTACCGGGGAGGGCGCCGTCTGTCCGCCGGGGTAGAGGTCGATGGCGCACCCGGCGTCGTGGGCGGGATACGGCGAGTTGTACAGCGAGAACCGGTCGTACCGGCGGACGACCGACCCCGGAAGCGTGACCATGCCACGGGTTCGGCCGGCGGCGTTTTATCACTCACGGGCCCCACCCGACGGTATGCACGTCGTTCGGGGGTCCGTGTCGGCCGCCGACCACGACCGGCAGGTCGCCGGCGAACTGGTCGCACTCGTCGAGCGCACCGGCCGGCCGGCGATCCGGGCGTGGACCCCACCCCGTCAGGTCGCCTTCGGTCGGCGGGACGCCTCGGCCGACGGCTACGCCAGGGCTCGCCAGATGGCCGCCGACCGCGGCTACGACCCCGTCGAGCGACGGGTCGGCGGCCGCGCGGTCGCCTACACCGGCGAGACGCTCGCCTTCGTCCACGCCGTCCCGACGGACGGGGTCCGAACCGGCATCCGGGACCGCTACGAGGCCGCCACCGCCACGCTGGAATCCGCCCTCGCGGCGACCGGCGCCGACGTCCGCCGGGGCGAGCCCGCCGACGCGTTCTGTCCGGGCGACCACTCGCTGCAGGCCGACGGGAAGGTCGCCGGTATCGCCCAGCGCGTCCAGCGCGACGTCGCCGTCGTCGGGGGGTGCGTCGTCGTGGCCGCCGGCGACGAGCGCGACATCGCCGGCATCCTCGACCCGGTGTACGGCGTCCTCGACGTCAGTTTCGACCCATCGACCGTGGGCAGCGTCGAGCGCGCCGGCGGCCCCGGTGACCCGGACGCGGTCGACGCGGCCGTCGAGCGAGCCTTCGTCGGCGATCGGGCGACCGAACCCCACTCGGTGACCTCGCTTCTTGACGGCGCCGGGTCGTGACGCTTAGGGGGCCCGCCCCCAGAGAGGAGGTAATGCTGGTTCGGAACGCGAGGCTGGCCGACGGGCGGATCCGGGACGTCCGCGTCGACGGCGAGACCATCGCCGACATCGGGACCGGGCTCGACGCCGCCGACGATGTCATCGAGGCCGACGAACGCCTGCTGTTGCCCGGGATGATCGACGCCCACGTCCACTTCCGCGAGCCCGGGTTCTCCTACAAGGAGACCTGGCTGACCGGGTCCCGCAGTGCCGCCGCCGGGGGTGTGACGACGGTGTTCGACCAGCCGAACACCGACCCGCCGACCGTGGACCGCCGGAGCTTCGAGCGGAAGGCCGAGATGGCGTCCGCCTCGACGGTCGACTACGCCATCAACGGCGGCGTCACCGGGGACTGGGTGCCCGAGGAACTGCTCGACCAGCCGCTCGGCGCGCTCGGCGAGGTGTTCCTTGCGGACTCGACGGGCGACATGGGCATCGACGTGGGCCTTTTCGAGACCGCCCTCGAACGGGCGGACGCGCCCGGCGTGCCGGTGACGGTACACGCCGAGGACGCCGGGCTGTTCGACGAGAGCGTCGTTTCCGACGGATCGGGCGGGGGCCGCGAGGACGCTGACGCCTGGAGCGCCTACCGACCGGCCGAGGCGGAGATCGCGGCCGTCGAGCACGCCTGCGAGGTCGCGGCGCGGCTCGACACGACGGTCCACGTCGCCCACACCTCGACGCCGGAGGCCGTCGACGTCGCGAGCGAGGCGGGCATGACCTGCGAGGTCACGCCCCACCACCTCCTCCTGTCCCGGGCGGATCTCGACGAGCTCGGGACCTACGGCCGGATGAACCCGCCGCTGCGGAGCGAGGCCCGCCGCGAGGCGCTGTTCGAGCGGCTCCGCGACGGGACGGTCGACATCGTCGCGACGGACCACGCGCCCCACACCCGCGCGGAGAAGGACGCGAACATCTGGGAGGCACCGTCCGGCGTCCCGGGGGTGGAGACGGCGCTCCCGCTGCTGTTGGAGGCCGCGCGGAATGGGGAGTTGACTTACGAGCGGGTCCGGGACGTGACGGCGGCGAACGTCGCGGAGCTGTTCGAGTTGCCACGGAAGGGTCGGATCGAGCCCGGTCGCGACGCCGACCTCGTGCTGGTCGACGGGACCGACAGCGTCCCGATCCGTGGCGATGACCTGCACTCGAAGTGCGGCTGGACGCCGTTCGAGGGACTGCGAGGTGTCTTCCCGGATCTCACGATGGTCCGCGGGACCGTCGTGTATCAGAACGGCGCGTTCGACGAGGTCGCGGGCCGGAACGTCCGCGCGCGGCTGAATGAGCTGCGCTAGGAATTCTTCGTCGGGTTCGCGTCCGTCAGTCGTCGGCCTCGGCGCCGTGGGTGTGGCCCGCGTCGCCGTCCGAGGTAATCTCGTGGCCGCATTCCGGGCAGGTGACCTCGTCGTGCCGGAGCGCGACGGAGGATTCCCGGACCTC
>CAZATR010000160.1:0-5625 GCA_964488035.1 uncultured Natronomonas sp. | reverse complement strand
TGATCTGGCCGAACTGCGCCATCGGCCAGATGAACCGCTGGGTGTAGAGGATGAACGCGACGAACTCGCCGGCCCGGAGCTCGCCGGACAGCGGGCCGAGCGGCTCGCCCAGCACCCACAGGCCGCCGACGACGAAGGTCAGCGCGAAGCCGAGGCCGGCGATGAGCCGGAGTCCCGGGAAGAACTTGATCCGCGTGTCGATGGCGTCCCAGTTGGCGTCGAAGTAGTCGCCGGAGACGTCCTCGACGCGGTCGGACTCGTAGGGCTCGGTGTTGGCGGCCTTGATGACCTGGATGCCGCCGAGGTTGTTCTCCAGCCGGGAGTTCACCTGCCCGACGGTCGAGCGGACCTCGGCGTACTTCGGCTGGATGATCGTGACGAACTTGTACGTAAACAGCGCGATCAGCGGGACGGGGACGAGCGCGATGATCGCCAGCTGCCAGTTGAAGTAGAAGAGGACGCCGGCGATGCCGAGCACCATCACCGCCAGCCGGAACGTCGAGTTCAACCCGTCGTTGAGGAACCGCTCCAGCCGGTTGACGTCGTTCGAGAGGATGGACATCAGCTCGCCGGTCTGCTTGTCGGCGAAGAAGTCCATGTTCAGCCGCTGCATCGCGTCGTAGGTGTCGGTCCGGATCTCGTGCTGGAGGTGCTGGGCGAAGGCGTTGAACCCCCAGTTGCGGAGCCAGTGGAACGCGGCGCCGAAGAGGAACGCGCCCGCGATGAGCGCGACCGTCAGGAACAGCTGGGCGTCCTGGGCCTGCGGGAGCCACGGGTCGGGGACGAACAGCAGCGCGAACGCCTTCTCGTCGCGGAAGATCGCGTCGATCGCCAGTCCCAGCAGGACCGGCGGCAGCAGATCGAGTAGTCGGGCGACGACGCTCGCGAGGACGCCGACGGCGAACTCGAACGCGTTGGGTCGCCCGTACTCCGCGAACAGCCGGCGCATCGGGTCCTCGGCGTTGGCCCGCTGGGCCTCGAAGGGGTCGTCGTCGCCGTCCAGCCCGTACTCCGCCATCGGTTGTACTGACCGTTCAGTCAGTAAAACGCTTGGCACTTCGGCCGACGGCACCGCAACCGACAGCTCGGTCGCCCGGGTAGGGCTCAGCCCGACAGCTCGAACTCCAGGCGGTCCCCCTCCGCGACGCCGTGCTCATCGGTCCAGCCCCGGTTCACCTCGATGACGTACTTTCCCGTGCCCGTGTACCGCTGGTCGGCGCCGTTCTCGCTCGGCTCCGGCGCCGGGGCCTCGTGGATGGCCGTGATGGTGCCGTCGGCGTCGGCGAACACGATGTCGAGCCCGAAGGACATGTTCCGCATCACGTACGTCCGTTCGCCGACGTCGCCGTGGACGAACAGCATCCCGCGATCCGTGGGCAGGCGGTCTGTCTGGCTCAACCCGACGTACCGCTTCGCGTAGCTGTCGGCGACGGCGGCCTCCACACGGCCGAGGTCCTCGCCGCTCTCGCCGTCCACGACGGTGACGGTGGTGTGCTGATAGTCGCCGGGGTCGGCGGGGTCGTAGCCCGCGAGGTACGGCGCCACCAGCCCGCTCGCCAGCGCGAGATACCCGAGGAGCGCGAGCGCGAGGAGGCCCGCAACGCCGTAAGCGACCCGCTCCCGATTCATCCCTCGGGGAGCTCGAACTCCAGGCGGTCCCCGTCCTCGACGCCGCGCTCGGTCGTCCAGCCGCGGTTGACCTCCAGGACGTACTGGCCCTCGCCGGAGACCCGGATCGACTCGCCGTCCTCGCCCGGCTCCGGCGCCCGGACGTGGTGGACGGACTGGATGGTGCCGTTCCCGTACACGAAGACGATGTCGAGCGGGAACGACATGTTCCGCATCACGTAGGTCAGCTCGCCCTGTGGCTCCTCGTAGACGAACAGCATGCCGCGATCCGTGGGCAGGCCGTCGGTCTCGCTCAACCCGGTGTAGCGGAGCGATCGGGTGTCGGCGATGGCGGCCTCGACCTGCCCGAGCTGCATGCCGTCCGCGTCGTCGACGACGGTGACGGTGGTCTCGGCGTAGCCGTCGTGGATCTCGGTCGGTGACGGTGACGCCGTCGTCGTGGCCGCGTCGGGCGACGCCGTCGGTGTCGGGTCGGCCCCGTCCCCGCCGAGTCCGGCACAGCCGGCCGTCAGGAGCGCGAGCGCCAGCGCCAGCGCGGCCGCGGTCCGCCGTGGGTTCCGTCCGGTCACTGGCCCACCGTGTGGACCGATGGGGCCTAAGCCTTGCCGTCGCGCGGGAAGGTAAGGGTTAACCACGCGGCCCGACTTCCATCGGTCGCGGGTCCGTGGTCTAGTGGCTATGACGCGGCCCTTACAAGGCCGAGATCGGTGGTTCGAACCCGCCCGGACCCACTGCAGATCTCCGACGCCACCCGCCGAGCGACGCGAACCTCGTGAGCGTCGCGAGGGTCGCGCGTCGGAGAACGGAAGCGTCGGGCGGGTTCGAACCCTGCGAGGCGCGCGCAGCGACCGGCGGGAGCGAGCACGTCTCGGAACGGTTCGAACCCGCCCGGACCCGTCTTCGTGCCGCGGCGCGACGATCGGCCCGCGTCTCCTGGGCATCCACGGGCGCTTTCGGCAACCCGGGGCGCCGACTGCGGTCAGGAGCGCGGGGTCACTCGGAGTAGCCTTCCTGGAGGAAGGCGCCCTCCGTCTCGTACATCGAGACGAGTTCCTCGATGAACTCCTCGCGGGTTTCGCCCTCCTCGCGGTGGTCGTCGATCCGCTCGCCGAGTTCGTCGCTGATCTCGATGGTGCGTGTCATGGGATGGGCACCTCGATGGTCCTTCGGCGCCCACGGCCAAGAACCCTCCAGTCGCTCCCGGCCGTCGGGCGGTCGTCCCACGGCCCGGCCAGGGTTGCCGCTCCGTCGTCGGTGAGCCACCGCCGACGCCAGCGGTGCCCTGCGCTCGCCGCGATCACCGTGCCCGTCTCACCTCGTCGTACCAGACACCGGCCGTGACGGTGACGGCCGCCAGCCCGGCGAGCAATACGATGACGTCGACCTGGAGCGCCGGGCGGGTCGCGGCGACCGCGTACCGGGTCGCGAGCTGGACGAAGACCGCGTACCCGAACGCGGCGACCCCGGCCAGTAGGGCAACGACCGGCGGCCTGACGGCCCGTCCCGTCGCGACGTAGGCACCGACGAGGGCGACGACGGCGGCCACGAGCGCGATCGGGAGCACGTAGAACACCGACGGGAAGTCAGAGCCGAACACCGCGAACCCGGCGACCGACGCCAGCAGGAACGCGGATCCGGCGACGCCGAGGGCGATCGCTACCCGTCGAAGGCGCATGCTGTACCCTTGCGTCGCCGACCGGATAAAATCGGGGTCCGGTCCCGCTGTTTGGCGCCGTCGGGCCGCTCGATATACCCCGCTGCTGGGCGTGTCGTCGGCTGCCGTCGTGAGGCGTCCGGAATCTCTTACTGCTGGCCGCCGAATAGAGGGTATGACCAGCGACGGTTCCTTCGAGATGGACGTGCCCTCGACCATCGACCCCGGCCAGACGCTGCTCGTCGGGCTCTCGAACCTCGGACTCGGCGGCCTGACGGCCGTCGAGTACCTCGTCAGGCACCTCGAGGCCGAGCGGATCGGCCACGTTTCGCCCGACGTGCTCCCGGCGATCACGCCGTTCGAGGCGGGCGTCCCGCGACACCACACCCGGCTGTTCGACCTCCAGGCCCACGACCTCGTCGTCCTGGTCGGGGAGCTGTTCGTCCCCGTGCCGGCCGCGCGGGGGTTCGCCGACACGCTCGGCGACTGGATCGTCGCCCAGTCGATGGACGAGGTCGCCGTCCTCCACGGCGTCCCCTACCCCCACGACGAGGCCGGCCACGACGTCTTCTACGTCGCGACCGACGACTACCGCCGTCGCCGGCTCGAAGAGGCCGACGTCCAGCCGCTACAGGGCGGTTTCCTCGACGGCGTCCCCGGCGACCTCGTCTCACGGAGCCTCGACGGCGACGCGCCGCCGACCGGGGTGTACGTCACGCCGACCCACCCGCCGGGCCCCGACATCGAGGCCGCCGTCCGGTTCCTCGACGCGATCGAGACGGTGTACGGCGTCGCCGTCGACCGGACCGAGCTGGCGGAGCGCTCGGCGGAACTCGAGCAGTACTACGCCGAACTCGCCGACCGGCTGGCGACCCTCGAGCAGGAGGGGACCGGCGGGAGTCGCGACTTCCCCGAGGACCGGATGTACATGTAACGAGCCGGCAGGCTGGGTCCGATCGCCTGGCTGGTGCCCGCCGCCGGCGAACGTCCGGTGTCCTGGTCCCGACCCGGACCGCCGTCAGAACTCGTCGACGGTCCGCTGGCGGCCGGGCTCGCGGCCGCCGAGGACGTAGGGCCCGACCTGGCGGGCGAACTCCGCGACGAGCACCAGGATGATGGGGCCGAGGAAGATGCCGTAGATGCCGAACGCGATGGGGCCCAGGATGTAGGCGAACATCAGGAGCCCGACGTGGGTGCGGTTGCCGCTGACGTACGGGCGGATGAGGAAGTCGGGGATGGTGTCGACGACGACGAACGCCAGCACGGCGAACAGGACGACGTAGGCCAGCGTGTCGGGCTGGTTCGCCAGCACGGCGCTGCCGGCCATCAGCACCGCGACGGGGAGGTAGACGATCTTCATCCCGACGACGGGGATGAGGCTGCCGGCGCCGGTCAGCGCCCCCACGAGCGGGGCGAACGGGACGTCGACGACGTCGGGGGCGACGAGGTTGTAGCCGGTGAACACGAAGATGCCGATGAGGCCGGTCACGATGGCGTTGAGGATGTTCCCGAACAGGATGGAGGACAGCTCCTCGTCGACCGCCAGGAAGTACGATTCGACGAGGCCGGTGGCGTCGTACTCCGCGACGACCCACTCGCGGAGCCGTGGCGCGTCCGTCAAGAGGTAGTACGTGCCGGCCAAAAGCAGGAAGGCGTGCAGCGCGAGCGTCGCCAGCAGACTCACCGAGTCCAGGATCGCGCCGGAGGCCCGTTCGATCCAGCCCCTGACGGCGGGGTCCTGGACCAGCGCCAAAAGTTCCGCCGGGCTCATCTCCAGCAGCTCCGACGGCGTCAGCCCGGCCAGCGCCCCCGGGGGCCCGCCGGCCTCGTCGCCGGTCGCCTGGAGGCCCGTGAGGTTGCCCGATATCGGGACGTCGCCCACCAGCGACTCCAGTTCCGGGATGACGATGAGCAGCGTGTACACGAGCAGCGCCAGGAACGGCAGCAGGAACAGCACGATGGTCAGCACGGCCGTGGCCTGGCGGTGGTAGGGGTTGTGGTCCTGCAGCACGCCCGGGATCGGGACGGCCTCCAGCTTCCGGTAGATCGGGCGACTGGCGTAGTAGAGGAAGATCGTGAACACGAGCGTCGCCCGGAACCGGACGAGGACGAAGACGATGGCCGCGAGCAACACCACCCCCAGCAGCGCCCACAGCACCCGCCGCCGCAGGTCCGCGTCGAACTCCATCGTCCCGACCACTCCCGGGTCCCACAAAAGGTCTGGTGGTGCCCGCCGGGGCATCGGTCGCGGGCGATAGAGTTCGATCCGACTGTCCGGTGGTTCGGTCGTCCGGTGGTTCGGTCGTCCGGTGGTTCGGTCGTCCGGTGGTTCGGTCGTCCGG
>CAZATR010000159.1:0-5626 GCA_964488035.1 uncultured Natronomonas sp. | reverse complement strand
AAATATTTCAGGAACATGCTCATGAACCACCCGCAACATAGACTCCCTACACCGACCGGACCACGTCGGTAAGCTACAAGCGCCGGGCGGCCAAACGGGCCGGTGGCGGCGATGATGAGGCTCGTACCCCCGCTCCGAGCCCCGTGTGACGACGCGTACCCCTGAGCCGCCATTCCGAAGCGGACGACGGCACGGCCCGACCACGCCAGGGGTAGAAGCGCTTTTCAGCACACGCCGGCAACCCGGTGGCATGCGACTGCTCGTCGTCGGCGCCGGGGAGATGGGCAGGTGGTTCGCCCGCGCCAGCGGCGCCGACGCCGTCGCGTTCGCCGACCGCGAGTCCGAGGCGGCGGAGGCGGCCGCCGACGCACACGAGGGGGCTCGGGCGGTGCCGCTGGACGGCGACGAGCGGTTCGACGCCGTCTGCGTGGCGGTGCCCATGCCCGCCGTCCCCGACACGATCGCCGCCCACGCCGCCCGGGCGACCGACGCGGTGGTGGACGTCTCCGGGGAGATGCGGGACTCGACCGCCGCGCTGGACGAGCACGCGGCCGACCTCGAGCGGGCCAGCTTCCACCCGCTGTTCGCCCCCGAGAACGCGCCGGGGAACGTGCCCGTCGTCGTCGGCCGCGACGGCCCGACCGTCGGGGCGATCCGCGACGCGCTGGCGGCGGCGGGCAACCGCGTGTTCGAGACCACGCCCGGGGAGCACGACCGGGCGATGGAGACCGTCCAGGCGAAGGCCCACACGGCCGTACTCGCGTACACGCTGGCGGCAGACGACGTCGACCCGCGGTTCCACACGACGCTGTCGGCGCCGCTGGCGGATCTCGCCGAACAGGTCACCGGCAACAACCCGGACGTCTACGCCGACATCCAGGCGCGTTTCGACGGGAGCGAGGCCGTCCTCGAGGCCGCCAGGGCGCTGTCGACCGCCGATCGCAAGGCGTTCCTCGAGCTGTACGCGGACGCCGCCGGCGAGCCGGTCGACGAGGACGCCCACCGCGGTCCGGGTTCGGACCGCGACGGGGACGCCGACCGATGACCGACGTCGAGGCCATCCTCGAGAACGCCCGCTACCTCCGGGAGGTCCGGCCGCTCGACCCCGAGGAGATCCACGAGTACGTCGAGGACCGACCACACCCGGCCGTCGTCCGGCAGACCCTGCGGGACCACGCCCTCGAACTCGGGGTTCGCGAACGCGAGGACGGCACCTTCGTCCCCGTCGACGACGGGACCTTGACGCCGACGTTCCGCGGCGTCGAGCGCTTCCCCCAGGCCTACGGCGACCGGTTCGAGGACCGCCTGGCGGACCGCTACGGCGTCGACTGGGCGGCGGGCGACTCGGGCGACCGGCTCCGGGCCCGCATCGACCGGCTCAAGGAGGCCTACTTTGCTGACGAGGCCGTCGAGTACGACGCTCTCACGGCCGACGCCTACGGCATCTACCACCTCCCGGACTACTACGCCGCGGTCCAGTACGTCCTCGACGAACTCGGGAGCGGGGGCCTGCTCCCGCGACGCCTGCGGGTGCTTGACGTCGGCGCCGGCACGGGCGGCCCGGCGCTCGGGCTGCACGACTACATGCCCGAAGACAGCCTCGTCGACTACGAGGCCGTCGAGCCGAGCGCGGCCGCCGGCGTCATCGATCGGATGCTCGCCGACACCCGGCCCGGGTTCGACGTCAGGGTCCGCCGCGAGACCGCCGACGCGTACGACCCCGACGGCCCGTACGACGTCGTCCTCTTCGGCAACGTCCTTTCGGAACTCGACGACCCCGTCGCTGTCGCCGACCGGTACCTCGACGCGGTCGCCGACGACGGCACGTTGGTCGCTCTCTCGCCCGCGGAGGAGCGGACGGCGACGCGGCTCCGCAACGTCGAGCGGGACCTCCTGGATCGCCGGCCGGCGGCGACGGTGTACGCCCCGACCGTGCGGCTGTGGCCCGACGGCACCCCGGCCGACCGCGGGTGGACGTTCCGCCGGGAGCCGGACCTCGAGGTGCCGTCGTTCCAGCGCCGCCTCGACCAGGCCGCGGGCGGCGACGGCACCTACGTCAACGTCGACGTCCAGTTCGCCTACCTGCTCGTGCGGACCGACGGCCGCCGGGCGGTCGAGTACCGGCCCGACCCCGCCGACGTGGCGCGGATGGACGAGATGGACGACCACGTCACCGACCGGATCGACCTGGTCGCGATGAAGCTGTCGCCGGACCTGGCCGACGAGGGGAACCCGCTGTTCAAGATCAGCGACGGCTCCGAACGGGTCGACCACTACGCCGTCCTCACCCGGCAATCGACGCTGAACGAGCCTCTGTCGGGGGCGCCCTACGGCTCGTTGCTCCGGTTCGAGAACGTCCTCGTGCTGTGGAACGACGACGAGGCCGCGTACAACCTCGTCGTCGACGCCGAGACCGTCGTCGACCGACTGGCCTGACGTCGCGCCACCGCGGGGCCGACGGACGTGGATTGGCGCGCCGCTGGGCGGTGGCCTTTTGCGAGCCCCGGACCGACGACGCGTATGGACGTCCTCCTCACCAACGACGACGGCATCGACGCCGTCGGGCTCCGCGCCCTCCACGACGTCCTCGCCGAGGACCACGCGGTGACCGCCGTGGCGCCCGCCGCCGACCAGAGCGCGGTCGGGCGGCAGCTGTCCCACGAGGTCGAGCTCACCGAGCATCCGCTCGGCTACGCCGTCGACGGCACCCCGACCGACTGCGTCGTCGCTGCCCGGGGCGCCCTCGAGTTGGATCCGGACCTCGTCGTCGCCGGCTGCAACTACGGCGCCAACCTCGGCGAGTACGTGCTCGGCCGCTCGGGCACCGTCTCCGCCGCCGTCGAGGCCGCCTTCTACGGCATCCCCGCCATCGCGGCCTCGGTGTACTTCCCGCTCGGCGACATCAACTTCACCGACTACGAACCCGACCCCGGCGACTTCGAGGAGGCCGCAAGCGCCGTCGACTACCTGGTCGACCACGCGCTCAACGTCGGCGTCTTCGAGCACGCCGACTACCTGAACGTCAACGCGCCCCGGCCGCAGGAGGCGCCCGACGCGCCGATGGAGATAACCCGTCCGTCGCACGTCTACGACATGGACGCGGTCTGGAACGAGGGCTCCGTCCGGATCCGGGACCGCATCTGGGAGCGCATGGCCGAGGGGGACATCCCCGACCCGGCGGGCAGCGACCGCCGGGCCGTCGTCGAGGGCCGGGTCAGCGTCTCGCCGCTGACCGTGCCGCACACGACCAGCGACCACGAGGCGCTCGACGGGCTCGCCGAGACCTACGACCCGTAGTGGGCGAACCCGTGTCGAACGGGACGGCGTGGCGCGGAGCCGCGCCACGGGTCGACGCCACCGCCACCGCCCGGAACCGGGAGATATTTCCCGTCCTCCGACGGGCACACGCGCATGGACGAGGCACTCCTCGAGCTGCTCGCGGGCAACGCCGACCACGCCGCGGCGTTCGATGACCGGTTCGCCGACGTCCAGGACGGCCAGCGGCCGGACGCCGTCACGGTCTGCTGTTCCGACTCCCGCGTTCTCCAGGACGCGATGTGGAACAACGACGTCCCCGGACGGGTGTTCACGTGCGGCAACATCGGCAACCGGGTCGTCCAGCGGACCGACGCCGGCCGCGTCGTCTCCGGCGACGTCCTCTACCCGCTGGCCCACACCGGCACGGAGACGGCCGTCGTGGTCGGTCACACCGGCTGCGGCGCGGTCACCGCGACCTACGACGCGCTCACCGACGGCGTCGCCGAACCGCCGGGCATCGAGCACTGCATCGACCTCCTGCGGCCGGGGCTCGAGGCCGGCGTCGAGGCGCTCCCCGACGACCTCGACCGGACGGCCGCGATCAACCACCTGGTCGAGTACAACGTCGACCGCCAGGTCGAGTTCCTGCTCGGGTCCGACGCCGTCCGATCGGGCGTCGACGTCGTCGGCGCGGTCTACGACTTCCAGGACGTCTACGGCGGCCGCCGCGGCGAGATCCACGTCATAAACGTCGACGGCGACCGGGACGTCGACAGGATACGCGCCGACCATCCCGACCTGGCGGACCGGGTTCGGCGGTGCTGGAGCTACTGAGGGAGCGCCGCTCACAGGAGTCCGAGGACGAAGCCGACGCCGAGCAGGACGAGGACGGCCGCTGAGAACGCCGGCAGGTACGGCGTGTACCGTTCGACCGTCGCCTCGGCGTGCTCGTAGCCGGCGATCAACAGCAGCGTCAGCCCGACGATGCCCGCGATGACGGTTAGCGCGTAGGCGGTCATCAGTTCGAGACAGTGGGTGGAGCCGGCACAGAGCGCGATTATCTCGAACTCCTCCTCGTGGGCGAACCCGAGCGCGAACGCGAACCACGCGAGGCCGACCAGCCCGCGGTCGGCGGCCTGCTCTTGATCGTCGGGGCCGTGGCGGTGACCGCCGAGGAACGGAACGACTCCGACCAGCCGTGACCGCAGGCCACCTGGGTCGTGGTCGTTGCCCTCACCGTCGTCGTGGACCGGGTCCGGAACGGCGTCGTGTGCGTGACGGCTGTCGAGACCGTGTTCGTGATCGGTCTCGTCGCCCTCGGCGGACTCGGTCGCGGTGACGTGGGGGCCGTGCCCGTGTCGATGGCCGTGGCGGTACTCCCGGATGCCGAGCGCGACGAGCACCACGCCCGCCACGATGCCGACGGGGCCGCCGATCCGGACGCCCTCGAGGATCGTGACCGGCTCGTTGACCTGCGTGAGGTCGAAGTACGCCTTGGCGTAGAAGAACGCGGCCACCATCGCGATGCTGCTGACGAGGTGGCCGAGGCCGATGACGAGGCTCGCGGCGAGGCCGTACAGCCACCGGTTCGCCCGGTCGAGCGCGTAGGAGGCCGCGACCGGCCACCCGTGCCCGGGCTCGATGCCGTGCACGACGCCGAGCGCGACCGCCCCGGCGAGCAGCCCGAGGGAATCCCCGTGAAGCATCGTCCGGCTGGACCTCGGCCGACGCGCCGGATAACGGTTCGTACTACCGGATCGGCCGTTCGTTCATACGCGCCCCGCCGTCGACCGGCCGGATCCCCCGGCGACGGACCGGACGTGAGAACTCTTGAAGCCCCGGCCCGAGTCGACACGCGTGCGTACGAGTTTCAGCATCCCCGACGACGTGCTGGAGGCCTTCGATCGGGTGTGGCAGGAACAGGACCTGGAGAACCGGTCGCGCGCGGTCCGGGAGGCGATGCTCGAGTACGTCGAGGCCCACGCCCGCCTCGAGGCCACGGACGGCGAGGTGGTCGCGCTGGTCGGGTTCGACTACCGGCACGACGAGGTGATTCGAGAGCTCCACGGCGTCCAGCACGACTACCAGGACGTCATCCTCAACACGAGCCACACCCACCAGGGCGAGTGGTGTCTCGAGTCGCTGTTCTGCCGCGGCGACGCCGAGCGCGTCCGGGCGCTGACCTACCGGCTCCGGGATTTCGACGCCGTCCGCCGGGTGAAGGTGATGGTCATCCGCGAGCACGTGGAGTGAGCGACCCGTGCCGGCGTCGACCGAGCCATCTCGAGTGTGGGATGGTATCGGTCGTCCATCTACGACGAGGTTCCGGAGGTAGTAACCGGCCCACGAATCGGTCGGTGGAGGGGCT
>CAZATR010000158.1:0-5715 GCA_964488035.1 uncultured Natronomonas sp. | reverse complement strand
GCGCACGGGCCGTATCGCCGGTGATCGGCGTCGTGCTCATGGTGGCGATCACGGTCGTGTTGGCGGCGGTCGTCGGCGTCATGGCCCTCGGGTTCGAGGGCGAACTCGACACCCCGGCCGACCACGCCAGCGTCTCCACCGACTACTCCCCCGCCGGAGTCGACAACGGGGGCACCGCCTACGTCAACATCACCCACACCGGGGGTGCCGTCCTGAACGGGGACGAGGTCTCAATCAGGGATTCCGACGGCAACGAGGTTCGGTGGGACGACGTCTGGACCGGCGGCGACACCATCCGGCCCGGCGAGTACGTCCACATCGACGGCAAGGATAGCGACTGCACGCTCAACGCGGTCACCGAGGGCGAGGTCTACCGCGTGATCCACCGCCCGAGCGGAGAGGACACCTCGACGGTCCTCGCGACGGTCGAGATCGATACCCCGCCCGACACCGTGAACACGGATTCCTGTTGACCAAGCCGCTCCGGTCGAGGACGAACGCTACCCCTCCTCGCAGTAGTCGACGAAGTTCCGGAGGATGCGGAGCCCGGTCTCGCCGGACTTCTCGGGGTGGAACTGCGTGCCGAAGACGTTACCCGCCTCGCTGGCGACGATGGAGGGAAAGCGGCCGCCGTAGTCGGTCGTGGTGACCACGGCGGCTTCGTCGTCCGGCCGGGCGAAGTAGGAGTGGACGAAGTAGGCGTACTCGCCGTCGACGCCCTCGACGAGCGGGTGCTCGCGCTCGACGTCGAGTTCGTTCCAGCCCATGTGGGGCACCGTCAGGTCGGCGTCGAACCGGACGTTCCGGCCGGGCACGAGGTCCAGGCCCGCGGCGTCGCCCTGGCCGACGTGTTCGGCCTCCTCGCTTTCGGTCAGAAGCATCTGCATGCCGAGACAGATGCCGAAAAGCGGCGTGCCCCCGGCGGCGGCGTCGGTCAGGGCGTCGCGGAACGGCCCGGCGTTCTCCATGCCCTCGCTGAACGCGCCGACGCCGGGCAGGACGATGCCGTCGGCCGCGTCGACGTCGGCGGGGTCGTCGGTCAGCGTCACGCAGGCGTCCGCGCGTTCGAGGCCCCTGGTGACGCTCCGGAGGTTCCCGAGGCCGTAGTCGACGAGGACGACCTCCGCGGTCGTCTGTCTGGCGTCCATGTCGGGTTCTGGGTGTCGCCGGGCCAAATCGGTTTCCATCGGGAACCGCGTCCCTCACTTCAGCAGCGACTCCGCGAAGCGACGGGGGAACCCGAAGATCAGCTCCCGGAGGCCCATCGTCTCGGTGTCCGAGCGCAGCCGCGAGCGGATTCGCTGACTGAACAGCTCGACAGAGATGATGAGCACGAAGATGCAGACGAGCGTCGCCATCGCGTTGGCGAATTCCTGGAGCTTGATCTGGGTCTCGACGACCGAGCCGAGCCCGCCGGCGCCGTACACGCCGAGCGAGACCGCGATACGGACGTTGATCTCGAAGATGTACAGCGTCCAGGCGATGTACGGCGTCGTCACCTGACTCAGCATGCCGAACGTGACCAACTGCGGTCGATTGGCTCCCGTCGTCTCCATCGCCTCGATCGGTCCTTCCTCGATCTCCTCGAGTTCGTCCGTGAACAGCCGTCCGAGGTTCCCGATGGTGTCGGTGGCGACGGCGAACACCGCCGAGACGGGCGTGATACCGGCCAGCGGAATGTAGATCAGGATCCACACGAGCGCCGGGATCGCCCGGATGGCCGACATGGTCCCCCGGAAGATGAAGTTCACCGGGAACGGGAGGACCCGCTCGGAGCCAAGCACGCCGAACGCCAACGCGAGCGGGAAGCCGATGATCGTGCCAGCGAACCCGATTGCGAGCGTGTTGCCGGCGACCCCGAACAGCGAGAAGAACCCATCCGAGAGGAGAATGGCCCCGACATCGGAGGCTAGCCTGACCGGGTCGCTCCAGAGCAACGTGATGTCGCTGGCAAAGAGCAGGTTCCGCTCGCCGATGAACGTGAGGTACCGCCCGACGTCGATGACCGGGACTCCGCCCACGTTCGTGAGGGGAAAGAACTCGGTGAGCGACGTCAGGAAGTACCCTCTCGTGTACTCCGTATCCGATCGAATGAGATTGGCCGCTTTCAGCGCCTCCCGGAACAGCAGGGCGACCAGTCCGATGAGCAGGAGTCCGTTGGCCCACCTGAACACCCGGGCCCGGCGTATTCGTTCGAGCTGGCTGGCGACCCGGTCGGTTCCGTCAGTCGCTTCGTCGTTGCTCATGCGAGCGACCCTTCGCCGGTGGTCGGTCGGCCGCCGGATTCCTCGCCGCTGTCGGCGTCGATGTCCGTCCGCGCGAGCATTCCCTCGGTGTCGATATCGCCGTATATCTCGTCGATGACGTCCATCGTCAGCTCCTCGCGGTAGCCGTCGAAGACCTTCTTGCCCTCCCGGAGCCCGATGAACCGCTGGCCGAACTTCCGTGCGAGGTTCACCTGATGGAGGCTGGTCACGGTCGTCAGATCGCGCTCCTGGGCGGCCGTCCGGAGGTACCCCATCACCTGTTGGGCGCTCCCCGGGTCGAGGCTCGCGACCGGTTCGTCGGCCAAGAGCACCTGGGGTTGCTGGACCAGGGCACGGGCGATACCGACCCGCTGCTGTTGGCCGCCGCTCATCCGGCGGGCTTTCTGCTGGGCCTCCTCGAGGAGTCCGACCGTTTCCAGCGCCTCCAGTGCCCTGCGCTTCTCCTCGCGGTCCTGCAACTGGAGGAGACTCCCCAGAAACCCGGTCCGTCCCAGGGTGCCGGTGAGCGCGTTCGAGTACGCGGTCATCTGGCCGATGATGTTGTGCTGCTGGAAGATCATCGCAACGTCCTGGCGGGGGCCATCGACCGTTCGCTCGCCGACGAGGGCCTCGCCCCCGGTCGGATCCGTGAGTCCATTGAGACACCGCAACAGCGTCGACTTGCCGGACCCGGAGACGCCGAGCACGATGACGAACTCCCCTTCCGGTATCTCGAAGGAGACGTCGTCGAGCGCGATGACGTCGCCGTACGTTTTCGTGAGGCTATCGACGGTGATGCGACTCATGTGGAGGGGTCAGCTGCCGGAGACTTCGCTAACCTCGAGACCGAGTTCTTCGAGTATGGCAACGATCGGCTCGTAGTCCTCCGCGGTGCCCTCCTCGACGCCGGTGAACCACAACGCCTCTCCCTCGTAGTCCTCCCCGTGGGAGAGGTCCTCCTCGGTGGCGTTGAGGATCGCCGCCTCGACGTCGTCGCGGACGTCGGCCTCCCAGTCCGCCCGGGCCATCAGCGGTGCCCGCGGAAGCGGATCGGAGACGGCTAACAGCTCGAGCTCGGTCTCGTCGGTCGACGAGCCCGCGTTGTCGTACTCCGAGGAGAGTTCGACGAAGTCCTCCGACATCTCGTCGAACTGCTCCTGTGGGACGTAGGAGGCCGTCGCGAACGCGCCCGTCCCGGCGGCGTTGACGGACGGGTTGTTGATGAGCTGGTCCGCGGCGGTCGAGTGGTCGGAGTTCTGCATCTCGAAGTCGTTGGGGTCGCCGTCGGGAGCCTGGCCGATGTCGAGCCCCGCGTTCTTCAGCATCAGGAGCGGCGCGAGCGATCCGGAGACCGAGAGCCGGTCGCTGAACGCGATCGTCTGCCCTTCGATCCCCTCCAGGGAGTCGACGCCGTTCTCGTCGGGCGTGGTCGTGATGAGCGAGAAGTACTTGGCGGAGCCGAACGCGACACGGACACCGATGACGTCGGCGATGTCGCTCGCGGTGGCCGGCACGAACGGCGACGTGTCTGCGACCTCGCCCGCACCACGTTCGAGCTCCTGCAGTGTCGCGCTGTAACTCGCCGTCGTGACCGGGTCGATCGTGACGTCGGCCTCCGATTCGATGTGGTCGAACATCGGCTGGTACTGGGTCTCGATGTCGACGTCCGCCTCGGCCGGGTTGAGGATGAATCGGACCTCGGTCGTGGCGTCGGTCTCGCCGCGCGTCGAGGTGGCCGAGTTGTTGCCGTTCCCGTTCCCGTCGCCGTTCCCGTCGCCGTTCCCGCCCCCGTTACCGAGACAGCCCGCGAGTCCGAAGATGCCCGCGGCGCCGGTCGATTTGATGACAGTCCGCCGGTTCACCGGTGTCCACTTGGACATACTCGTTGCTGTACTGACCGGCTGTTAAACGTACTGATGTCCGCCGAAACTGCTCCGTGATTCGACGTACGTCTACGTTTCTCATTGATATCGGTCGCTGTGTGTGTTCGCGGCCCTCAGAACTCCCCCAGCCGCGACTGTCCGCTCCCCGCCTCGCCGGTCAACGCCACCGCCTCGTCGAGCGCCGCGTGGAGCGTCTCCCGCTGGCTCGGGTCGTACAGCGTCGCCGCCGGATGGACGCAGACCAGCACCCGGTGGGTCACCCCGTCGAGCCGCGCGTCGTACAGCGTCCCGGCCTCCTCCGTCACGGCGACCGACCGCTCCAGCAGGTGCTCGGAGGGCACCTTCCCGAGCGTGACGACCACCTCGGGGTCGACGGCGGCCAGCTCCGTCGCGAGGTAGTCGCGACAGTTCGCCAGCTCGTCCGTCGAGGGGTCACGGTTGTCGGGCGGCCGGCACCGCACGCAGTTCGTGATGCGGACGTCCCGGCGGGCGAGCCCGCGGTCCCGGAGGGCGTCGTCGAGGACGTCGCCGGAGCGGCCGACGAACGGCTCGCCCTCGGCGTCCTCCCGCTCGCCGGGGGCCTCCCCGACGAAGCAGAGGTCGGCGTCGGTCGGGCCGACGCCGTTGACGATGCGGCGCCGGCTCTCACAGAGCGCCGGACACCGCGTGCAGTCCCGGACGTCCATGCCCTCGTCCATACGGGTCGCTCGACCCGGGGCGAGTTAATCCCGCCGGAAGCCGTCGACGCCGCGGGCGGCCAGCTTCGCCACCCGGAGCGGCTCCGGCCGCCGCTCGTGGGTGAAGGCTTCGAGCACGCGGTCGGCCTCCTCGGCCGCGATGCCGGCGCTGCGGACGTACAGCGGTCCGTCGTCCACGTCGTCGAGCCGGCGTCGTGGCGGCAGCGCCTCGTAGGCCGCGAGCCGCTCCTCGCGGGCCGGCGGGTCGAAGGCCTCGGCGATGGCGTCGGCCAGCCCGTCGCTGTCCTCGTAGGCGACGGCGAGTACGGGGCGGTCGACCGCGCCGGCGAGCCGCTCGAGGTCGACCAGGTTGTACCACGCGAGTGCGACGCCGGAGAGAAACAGGTACGGGACGTCCTCGCGGTCGAGGCGGCGCCAGCAGTCGGTGACGGCGTCGGTCGCGTCGGTACCGCCCACCGTGCACTCGCCGACCACGAGGTCGTCGACCGTCCGGTCGGCCCGGACGACCGCGCCGGCGAGCGTGCTCGTGGTCGTCCCGTCGTCGGTCCCGCGGTAGGACTCCGCCACGCCGAGGGCGCGGCGGCCCGATCTCACTGGCCCTGGATCTCCTCGAACGTCTCGAGCAAGTCCTCGCTGGAGGCGTCGTCGTACTCGAACTCCACGTCGCCGTCGTGGGTCGCAAGCGTCGAGTGGTCCCCGGTCTCGATGTCGGTGTCGAGCTCCTGGTTGTCCTGTTCGGATTCGTCGTAGCTCCCGAAGCCCATACTCACCGCCAGGTCAGGGCTGCACGGAGTTAAACGCCACGCCGGCTTCGAGCCGCCGTGTGCCCCGGTCGGGACCTCGACAGGGGCTCCGGCCGGCGCGGGGCCCGTGCGGCGGGCGCGTACG
>CAZATR010000157.1:0-5728 GCA_964488035.1 uncultured Natronomonas sp. | reverse complement strand
GAGATGGTCTTGCGCTCGCCGGCGCCGGTGCAGGCGCTGCCGGCCTCGATGACGTCGACGTCGGCGGCGTCGAGCTCGCGGGCGATGTCGGCCTTCTCCGCGGGCGACAGCGAGATGCCCGGTGCCTGCTCGCCGTCGCGGAGCGTGGTGTCGAGGACCCCGACGTCGCGGTCCTCGAGCGGTGCCGTCGCTGGGTGGTCGTCGAACAGGCGTGTCACTGGAGAAGCCTCAGGTGTTGACGAGCGGTCGGATTTCTCGACCAGCCGCCTCGCGGCGACTTACTCTATCCTCTGCCGTGGATGGGTTCGGCATGGTTGTACGCCCACAAGGCACAGCCCCCGTATTAAGGTGCGGGTTGGCGCAGGTTTCGTGTCGGGCCGGGCCGCAGGGACGCCGAACGCTGCTCTCCCCGGCCTACAGCCCCTCGATGTCGACGGCGTCGCCCGCCTCGACGCCGTCGGCCGCCCCGGCCGGGAGTTCGACGACCGTGTCGGCGCGGGCGCGGCCGTGGCCGGTCCAGGCGGCGAGCCGCGCGACCCGCCGGACCTCGCCGTCGACCAGCCAGACGGCGTCGATGTCGAACGGGACGAGGACCATGTGGAGTCCCCGGGTGCGCTCGCGGCCGAAGGGGAACACCAGCGCGTAGTCGTCCGGGATCGACCGGCGGAACATCAGGCCGCGGCCCTTCGAGAGGAGTCCGTCGGCCACCTCGACTCGCGTGGCCAGGACCCGTCGTTCCCCGTCCGTCTCGTGGACGACCTGCACGACCCGGGCGTCGACCGTGGGCGAGAAAAAGCCTCGCCCGGTCCCCGGGCTCGCCGGCGGGGCCGGCCGCCCGTCGACGCAGGATTCATCCCCGATGGCGCCACAGCGACGGTATGGAGAAGACGCCGCGGGGGACCTCGGTCGGGGTGGACGACCCCTACGCCGTCGTCGAGCGGTGCGACCACCTCACCGACGACGGACGGTGTCGCTTCGCGGCCGAACACGGCGCGCAGGATCCGGCGTTCGCCCGCGAGCGGCAGGCCGACGGGCTCGCCTGTCCGGTTGCCGACCCCGCCGCTGACTGGACGTGGGCCGACTGCCCGCACTTCCGGGCGCGCCAGCGGTCCCGCGAGTGCGTCCGCTGCGGGCTCGCCGAGCGCCGGGTGGCCCACGACGACGAGCGGCCCCTCCTCGAGGAGCACCACCTCGAGTACCGCGACGACGACCGCAAGGACCTCGCCCACGAGGTCACGGTCTACCTCTGCCGGTGGTGTCACGCCAAGATCCACGACTCCTGGGCCCGGATCGACGACGACGCCGCGCCGGACCCCGAGGCCATCGCCGAGGCCGAGGGCCGGCGGGCCCGGGAACTCGAGGAGGCGGGCTTCGAGTCGGCCGGGGAGCGGTACGGGGAGGAGTGACGTACGCCTGTGGCGGTGTCGCCGTCTGAACGCTTGTGCGTAGTGAGCGATCCCGGTCCCTCCGCGAGCTATCAACACCACTCCGCCACCTGGAACGCCCTCGGCGGGCTCGCGGTCGCTGTCTCCGAAAATCGGGGATTTTCGGGAGTGAGCGAATCGAAGATTCGCGAGCCACGGAAGAGCGTCGCTCTTCCGGTGTGACGAGAGACGCCGCAGGCGTCTCTCGAACCACGCAGGATACCCTCGCTTCCTGCTCACGGCTCGCTCTGCTCGCCGTTCGCAGAGTCCGAGGCCTCCGGTCGCTTCGCTCCCACCGGCCTCGCCGCTCGGATAGTGCCTGCGCAGCGACTCCCCTTCGGCGCGAGCCGGGTGGGCGGCAAAGCCGCCCGGTCGATCCCGCCCGGCCGACCGAGGGCTTCGGACGTCGGGTCGGTCGGGCCCGGTGACGTCCGGACGGACGAGGGCTGGGTCAGACTGCGGTCTGTATCGCTTTCGGACGGCTTGGGAGCGGTGAAACCGGTCGATGGAAACCGAACGGGAGAATATCTAGAACTCGGCCCGGACGCCCCGGACGGCCTCGATGCGCTTCTCGATCGGCGGGTGGGTCGCGAACAGGCGCTCGAGCGCGGAGCGCTCGCCGCCGAAGATGCAGAGCGCGGAGACGTTGTCGTCGAGTTCGGCGTCGGTGCGCTGGCCGGCCGACGATATCTTCTCGAGCGCCCGCGCCATCGGGTCGCCGCCGACGTGGCGGGCGGCGTCGTCGTCGGCGACGTACTCCCGGTAGCGGGAGATGGCCAGGACGAACACCATCGCGACGGACTGGACGACGATGGAGGCGAAGTAGCCGAGGATGATGTTGCCGAGGCCGCCCTCCCGGGAGAAGGCGATGGCGAAGTAGGCGGCGAACCCGAGCAACGAGGCGATCGCCTGCCCCATCACCATCGTGATGACGTCACGGTTGTCGATGTGGGCGAGCTCGTGGGCGAGCACGGCCTCGAGTTCGTCGTGGTCGAGCAGGTGCATGAGTTCCGTCGAGACCACCACGACGCCGGCGCCGCGGCGGCCCACCGCGAAGGCGTTCGGCACGCCCATGGAGGCGACCTTGAGCGTGGGTTTCTCCAGGTCCATCTCCTCGCAGAGCCGGTCGACTGAGTCGTGGACGTCCGGGAACCGGTCCCGCTGCATGTCCTCTGCGCCGACGCTCCGCAGCGCCGCCCACTTGCCGAACTTGTACTGGAAGCCGGCGAAGAGCACCGTTCCTACCAGCACGAGGATCACCGGCGCGCCCATCGAGAGGGCGACGATGGCCAGCAGCATGTAGAAGCCGAAGAGGATGCTGCCCGCCGCGAGCATCCGCGCCTTGAGTCCGGGGTGTCGCATAGTACTCGGCCGTACGACGTTGACGGCTAAATGATTTCTGGCGATCGTGCCAGTACGTAACAAACGATCGTCGTACCCGACTTTCCAGTTGAAGCGTGGGTCGCCCGCGCCGCGTGGCGGGTGACAGGCTCACCGGACCGTCAGTACGAGCGCGGCATCCCGAGTTCGTGCTCGCCGATGTAGTTCAGCACCATCTCGTTGGAGACCGGCGCGGTCTGGGTCAACCGGAGGTTCTGCCAGATGGTGAACACCTCGTACTCGGGGGTGAAGCCGTTGCCGCCGTGGGTCTGGATGGCGCGGTCGGCCGCCTCGGTCCCGAACCGCGAGGTCAACAGCTTCGCCGCGTTGGCCTCCATCCCGCAGTCCTCGTCCTCGTCCCACTTCTTGGCGGCCTTGTACGTGACCTCCTTCGCGGCGGTCAGCTTCGCGTACGATTCGGCGATCGGGTGCTGGATGCCCTGGTGGGAGCCGATCGGCGCGCCGAACACCTCCCGGTCGCCGGCGTAGTCGACGGCCAGATCGATGGCGCGAAGCCCCCCGCCGAGCGCCGACGCCGCGCCGCCGATACGCTCGGTGTTCAGCGTGTCCCACAGGAGGTACAGGCCGCCGTCGACCGTCCCGAGGACGTCCGCCTCGGACACCTCGAGGTCGTCGAACCGGACCGCGTACTGCTTCTCGAACCACGGGACGGTCGTCTCGACCTCCGACAGCGAGATGCCGTCCCGCTCGGTCGGCTCGTCGACGACGAACAGCGTCACGCCGTGGGTCGGGTTCGACCGATCGAACTCCGACGTCCGCGCGACCAGCAGCATCGCGTCGGCGTTCTCGACGCCCGAGATGAACGTCTTCTCGCCGTCGACGAGCCAACCGTCCTCGGTTTCCTCGGCCGAGGTCTCGATGTTCAGCGTGTTCGTGCCGGCCCGCGGCTCCGTCAGCGCCATGCAGAACCGCATGTCGCCGTCGGCGATCTTCGGGAGGTACTCCTCCTTCTGGGCCTCGCTGCCGTGTCGCTGGATGCCGATGCCGCCGAACACGGGCGTCAGAACGAAGACGATGCCGCCCTGGCCGCCGCCGCGCGAGAGTTCCTCGATGATGATCGCCATCTCGAGCATCCCCATACCCTCGCCGCCGTACGCCTCCGGTATGGCGACGCCGAGCCAACCGTCCTCGGCCAGCGCCTCCCAGTACTCGGTCGGGAACTCCTTTTCCTCGATGTGCTCGCGCCAGTACTCGTGGCCGAAGTCGGATGCGATGTCCTGTACCGAATCCCGGATCAGGTCGTGCATCTCCGTCTCGCCAAGGACCATACGTCGTGTTACGCCGCGCCACGTTTAGGCTCTACCCCCGCGCATGGGAGGCACAGCCCGCTCGCAGGGCGGACTCACAACGCATAAGTCGGTCCGCACCCCGTTGTCGCACATGCGACACCGCGCACCCGCCGAACGCCCGCCCATCGGGACCGGTGCGTGCGCGACTCCGCCCGTCTTCTCGAAACCCAAACGGCCGTAGCGCGGCCGCCGGCGGGCGTGGCGACCCCGTCGACGGCCGGTCCCGGCCGAACTGCCCCCGACCACCCAACGACCCACCCGACCCACCCGACCCAACAGACCACACATGACCCACGACACGTTCACCGGCGTCTTCCCCGCGATGACGACGCCGTTCCACGACGACGAACGCATCGACCACGACACGCTCCGCGCCCACGCTCGGCGGCTGGAGGCGGCGGGCGTCGACGGCCTCGTCCCCGTCGGCACGACCGGCGAATCGGCCACGATGACCCACGACGAGCACGTCGAGGTCGTCGAGACGGTGATCGACGCCGTCGACGACGTCCCCGTCATCGCCGGCAGCGGCTCGAACAACACCCGCGAGGCGCTGGAGCTCTCCGAGCGCGCCGCCGCCGCGGGCGCGGACGGCCTGCTGCTCATCTCGCCGTACTACAACAAGCCCGAACCGGACGGCATGGAACGGCACTTCCGCGCCGTCGCCGACGCCGTCGACCTCCCGCAGATCATCTACAACGTCCCGAGCCGCACCGGCCGCAACATCGCCGTCGAGACCGCCGTCTCGCTGGCCGAACACGAGAACGTCGTCGGCTACAAGGCCGCGAGCGGCGACCTCAACCGGACGAACGAGGTCATCGAGCGCACCCGCGAGGCGAACTTCGCGGTGCTGTCCGGCGACGACGCCCTGACGCTCCCGATCGTCGCCCAGGGCGGGTCGGGCTGCATCTCCGTCGCCGCGAACGTCGAGCCCGAACGCACCGTCGCGCTGGTCGGGTCGGCGCTGGCCGGCGACCTCGAGCGCGCCCGCGAGCTCCAGTACGAGATGGGCGACCTGTTCCGCGTCCTGTTCGCCGAGACGAACCCCATCCCGATCAAGGAGGCCATGGAGATGCGCGGCGTGCACGCCTCGACGATGCGGTCGCCGCTCTGTCCGCTGCAAGCGGAGACCCGCGACCGACTGCGGCGCGTCCTCGAGGACCTGGAATGAACGTCATCGTCGCCGGCGCCACGGGTCGAACGGGGAGCGAGGTCGTCGCGGAGGCCAGCGGCCGCGGCCACGACGTCACCGGGATCGCGACGTCGGCCGACGACGTCGAGGACGTCCGCGTCTACCCGGCCGACGAACTGCCCGACCTCCTCGCGGACGCCGCCGTCCTCGTCGACTTCACCGTGCCCGAGGCCAGCCGCGAGCACGCCGCCCTCGCCGCCGACGCAGGGGTGCCCTACGTGGTCGGAACGACGGGGTTCGACGACGCGGGGCTCGAGGCGCTCCGGGAGGCCAGTGCGGCGACGCCGGTGCTGAAGGCGTCGAACTTCGCGCGGGGGATTCAGGCCCTCCTCGAGGTCGTCGAGGCCGGCGTCGCGGCGCTGCCGGAGTACGACGTCGAGCTCACCGAGACCCACCACGCCGGCAAGCGCGACGCCCCGAGCGGG
>CAZATR010000156.1:0-5798 GCA_964488035.1 uncultured Natronomonas sp. | reverse complement strand
TTACCGTGATGATCGTGTTGTTGAACGAGGCATACACGTGCGCGATGCCCCAGGTGTCGTCGTCTGCCATGTTTATTGCTCCTCCGCGCGTTCGGGATGGAGGTCGTCGGCGAGCGGACTCGTGTCGTCGAACTCGATGCGGTCCGCCTGGGCCACTTCGACCTTGTAGGACGGCGCGTTCACGCGGGCGCCGTCGACGGTGACGTGGCCGTGGACGATGAACTGGCGGGCCTGCTTTACCGTGTTGCCGAGGCCCTGCCGGTAGGCCACCGTCTGGAGGCGGCGCTCGAGGATGTCCGTGACGTCCAGCGACAGGACGTCGTCCAGTCCTTCCTCGTCGTCGAGGACGCCGATGCGCTTGAGGCGGGCCATGAAGTCGCTACCGGCCTCGCCGGCGGCTTCGGCGTCGCCCTGCGCTTCGCCGAGCAGCCGCCGCGCCTCGCGACGGTAGTCGCGTAGCTCCGACTGGGCGCGCCACAGCTCCTCCTTGTTCGAGAGGCCGTAGCGGGAGACGAGGTCGCCCTCCTCGGCGATGCGTTCGCCCTGGAAGGGGTGGTTCGGCGTCTCGTAGAACTTCGTGTTGCTGCCGAGCGCCATTACACCTCGTCACCTCCCTCTTCCTCCTCGTCCATCTCCTCCTTGATGGCCTCGACGTTGACGCCGATGGTGCCCTCGGTCCGGCCGGTGGACTTCGTGCGCTGGCCGCGGACCTTCTGGCCGCGCTTGTGGCGCACGCCCTTGTAGGAGTCGATCATCTTCATCCGGTTGACGTCCTGCCGGCGCGTCATCTCGAGGTCGTTGCCGACCTCGTGGGTCGTCTCGCCGTCGAAGAAGTCGTGCTGGTGGTTCGTGAGCCAGGCCGGAACCTCGTCGGCGTACCCCTCCACGAGGTCGACGATCGCGTCGATGTCGTCCTCGCCGAGGCCGCCGAGCAGCGCGCGTCGGTCGACGCCGGCCCGGTCCGCGATGATGCGAGCGACGCGCCGACCGACGCCGTTCATGTCGGTCAGCGCCCGCTCGACGCTCTTCGTCCCGTCGAGGTCGGTCTGGCCGATTCGGACGAAGTACTGGATGTCCTCGTCGTCCTCATCCGCCGTGGGTTCTTCTGCACTCATGTGTTGGGTGGTGTGAGCGTCGTGGCGGGGATTCGAACCCCGGAGGCTTGCGCCACAGAGTTAGCAACCCTGCGCCTTGGGCCATGCTTGGCTACCACGACTCGCGGTGGCGTGCGTGTATCCTCGCCCTCACGGAACCGAGTTCCGTGCGTCCCCGAACTCGCGTTCGGGACCTCGCGGACTCGGGGCCGGGGCCCCTGCATCGATTGCGTCCGTCGGTACCCGACGACCGTACTTAAGCACACCGATACGGCGGGCCTCGACGGCGCTGGGCCGTGAAACGGTCACACGGGTGGTCCGGCCGGCCCGCCGATCCCGGTTCACTCCCCGAACCGCTCCTCCAGGCCGAGCCACGCCGCGATCCGGTCCCAGAAGACGAACGCGGCCAATCCGACCAGGAAGGTCACCATGCTCGGAACCACGACCCACAGTTGCCGGGGATGGTCGGGTCCGACGTGCAGGACGGCGTCCATACACGGGACACGGGTCACGAACTACAAAACGCCACCGCCACGCGGGCGTGTCCGGGCCAACGATGACGTCAGTCGTCGCGGTCCGGGAGGCCGCCCCGCTCCTTGACATCGAGGATGGTCCGGACGTTCCGGTGGATGGCCGCCGGCGTGGTCTCCTCGTCGGGGTCGTAGAGGTCCGACACCCGGTACAGCATCGCCGCGACCTGCTCGCTCTCGGAGCTCTCCCCGCGGACGTCCTCGGCGACCGCACGGAGCATCGCCGCTCGCTCGGGGTCGTCCTCGATCCGGTCGTCGCCATCGGCTCCCGCCATCGTCACGACCGCTCGCTGACCGCTCGCCGCCGGACGATGCCCTGCATGTTCGCCGTCTTCTCGACGAATTCACGGAACGCAGCACCGGCCTCGTTGTCGTCCTCGAGGACGATGGGCGCGCCGGAGTCGCCGCCCTCTCGCACGGAGGGGTCCAGCGGGATCTCGCCGAGGAACGGCATGTCGTTGTCGGCGGCGAACTCCCGACCGCCGCCGCTGCCGAAGATGTCGTGCTGTCCGCCGCAATCGGGACATACGAACCCGGACATGTTCTCGACGATGCCCAACACCGGCGTCTCGTGTTTCCCGAACATCCGGAGGCCCTTCCGGGCGTCGTCGACCGCGACCTCCTGTGGCGTCGTCACGACGACCGCCCCGGAGACCGGGACGGACTGCAACAGCGTCAACTGGGTGTCACCGGTCCCCGGCGGGAGGTCGACGACCATGTAATCCAGGCTGCCCCACTCGACGTCCTCCCACAGCTGTGTCAGCACCTTGTGCACCATCGGGCCGCGCCAGATGACCGGGTCGTCCTCGCCGACGAGGAAGTCCATGCTCATCAGCTTCATCCCGTACTTCTCCGGCGGGATGATCTGCTCCTCGTGGGTCGCCTTCGGCCGTTCGTCGGCCCTCACCATCCGGGGGACGTTCGGCCCGTAGACGTCGGCGTCGAACAACCCCACGCGGGCGCCCGTGTCAGCCAGCCCGGCTGCGAGGTTCACGGCGACCGTCGACTTCCCCACGCCGCCCTTCCCCGACGCCACGGCGATGATGTTCTCGACGCCCGGCAGCACCTGCTCGTCGCTCGACACGCCGGTGTCCACGCTGGCGGAGAGTTCGAGCTCCCGGTCGAGGTCGGACAGGGCCTCGCGGACTTCGCCCGCAATCGCGGTCTCCGTCGACGAGTAGGGTGCCCCCAGCGCCAGGTCGATGGCGACGGACTCGTCGTCGACGGTCACCTCGTTCACCAGCCCCAGCGAGACGACGTCCTCGCCCAGGTCGGGGTCCTCGACCGCCGACAGCCGCTCGCGTATTGCCGCCTCGTCCATGGCTCCGATAGGTCCCGAGACGAGGTTAAGGGTTGTGACCGGAAGCCGTCGCGGAGCCGTCGGGTAGCCGCAGCGACGTCGACCGCGAACGTGGCGTACCCCACGGCCGCCACTCCACCCGTCGCCGTTAACCGAATCCGGTTTCGATACCCCGGGCGACCCCCATCGATTTTAAGCACTCTCACGCCCTTCCGTCGGGTATGCTCGAGGACGGGTTCGGCAGGGAGGTCACCGGCGTCCGCGTCTCCCTGACCGACCGGTGTAACTTCGACTGCGTATACTGCCACAACGAGGGCCTGGGCGACACCCGCGGCCCGATGGCGCCGGCCGACGACGAGATGGACACCGACGATGTCGTCCGGTTCCTCGAGGTCGCTCGCGAGTTCGACGTCGACGCCGTGAAGTTCACCGGCGGAGAGCCGATGCTCCGCCAGGACCTCGAGGAGATCGTCCGCCGCACGCCCGACGCGATGGAGACCTCCCTCACCACCAACGGCACGTTCCTCCCCGAGCGCGCGGACGCGCTCGCCGACGCCGGCCTCGAACGCGTCAACGTCTCCCAGGACGCCCTCTCCCCGGAGGCGTTCAAGCAGGTCACCAAGAGCAGCGCCTACGACGACGTCATCGCCGGCGTCGACGCCGCCCTCGAGGCCGGCCTCGCGCCGGTGAAGCTCAACATGGTCGTCTTCGAGCAGACCGCCGGCTACGTCCCCGGGATGGTCGACCACGTCGCCGACAACGACGGCCTCCAGCTCCAGCTCATCGAGTACATGCCCGAACTCGCCGGGCGCCCGGACTGGGCGGTCGACATCGACCGCGTCCACGACTGGCTCGCCGACCGCGCCGACCGCATCGAGCACCGCGAGATGCACGACCGCCGCCGCTACTGGGTCGGCCCGGACGACGGCGACGATTCGGACGCGACCGGGATGGTCGAGATCGTCGACCCCGTCGAGAACCCGACGTTCTGTGCGAACTGCCACCGCGTGCGCGTCACCCACGAGGGCTACCTGAAGGGCTGTCTCAACCGCAACGACGACCTCCGCAGCATGGGCGAGATGACCAAGCCCGAGATCCGCGAGGCGTTCCGCGAGACCGTCGCGAACCGCGTCCCGTACTACGGGGAGTACATGATCCGCGACGACGACGGCGAGTGGGTGTTCAACGAGGAGTACATCGAGGCCTGACGGGCGGAACTCGGTCCGATACCGACGTAATTATTCTCTGGATGCAGCCTGTAATTTAAATAGTTCGACGCAGTGATACTCGGTCAACGGATGCGTCGACGACGTCTGCTGCAATTGGGCAGTGCTGGACTCGCGTCCGGCCTCGCCGGGTGTAACGCGCTCGGCGGCACCGACCGGGCCACCCCGACCGAGACCGATACGCCAACCGGGACGCCGACCGAAACCGGGACGCCGACGCCCCGGGAGGAACCGCCGGCGGTCGAGCCACTGGACTTCATGGATCTCCTCCCGGCCACCCACCTCAAGGGCACGGAGCGAACCGAGAACGCCAACTTCGTCCGCATCGACTGGGAGTGGTATCTTCAGCATTATGAGATGCCAATGCGATTCGGCGCCGCCAGTAACGAAGACTGGACGCTAGCGGTAAACGACGGCAACTTCAGTACCCCGCCGCCGAAGTACCGCCTTCTCCACACCCCAGTCGGCACAACCCTCCAGATGGGGGGCCTCGTCGCGAACCTCCTCCCGCAATTCCCGAACCTCGGTCCGGAGCTCGTCCGTCAGTGTGGGTTCGAGATGGTGAACGAGGCCGGCCAAGACGATTCCAGAGCCCACCACGTCGGGGCGGAATCCGCCACTATCGATCAAGTCCTAAGCTATGCTGCCCCTGGGATGACGTATTTCATCGGCGTCGATATCGACGGCCTCGAAGCCGCGCTCGCCGACAACGACAGAATTACGATCGACAACCACCCGAATTCGTTCCTCTACGCCGGCAGCGGTCGGATGGACGGCCGAGGGATGTTCCTCTCGACCGACTGGAACCGACCGGTCCTCTGTGTCGAGACAGGAAACGAGGATGACCGGGCGATCAACCGACCGATTGCCCGGTTGACCGACACTGGTGAAACCCTGAGTGTGACGACGCTGGAGTCGGTCCGGTGGTGTCTCTCCCAGTTCGTCACCGATGTCCCCGTCGTTGTCGGCCAAATCAACGGCGGCCGGGCCCGATTTCCAAGCTCGACGTATGTGCAGTCGCCGATCCGGAGCCTCGAAGGCTACGACACGGTCATGAACGGGATGACGATCCAGACCGGCTCGAGCGCCACCAGCCAGGTCGTCATCTCCCTCGTCGACGGCAAGGCTCCGACCGACGCCGAACTCCGCGAGCTCTACGGACCAGAAGACGGCGAGGTTTCCACGGACTTCCACCCATCCGTCTCACAACTCAGCGCCAGCTGGGGTTCATAACCCACGACCCATCAGAATCACGCATCCAGTAGCGACTGCCTGTTGTCGCCGCTAGCTGACCGCCAGACCCTGACTCGACGCATCCACTGTGTATTTCCTCGTGTCGCATGTCCTCGTGGAGGCCGAAGGAGTAGAGCCGCCGTGAACCGGGTGAATGGTTACGTTACGTGGCCGCCGCCGGTGTTTCCACCGGCACTATCCTTGGTTTCGTCCGGACCATCACTCCCACCGCTTTCGTCACCGCCGTCGTCACCGTTGCCGCTGTCCTCGATATTGTCGAGGTCTGGAAGCCCATAGTTCAACTCGATATCACCGTAATCCGCATCGACTACCTTACCGTCTTGTCCGTTAGGATCGGCATGGTCGCAGTCCTGGATGCTGGCGTCGCAGGTTTCATCGCTGAAGGTGTCGTTCT
>CAZATR010000155.1:0-5811 GCA_964488035.1 uncultured Natronomonas sp. | reverse complement strand
TCCCGGGCAAGCAGCGGAAGGGCGGCCAGTCCGCCCAGCGGTTCGCCCGCCTGCGTCTGGAGGCCATCGACAACTTCTACCAGGAGGTCGCCGGGATGGCCGACGACCTGTTCGTCCCGAAGCGTCACGAGATGGACGGCATCCTCGTCGGCGGCCCGTCGCCGACGAAGGACGAGTTCCTCGACGGCGACTACCTCCACCACGAGCTCCAGGACATGGTGCTGGGCAAGTTCGACGTGGCCTACACCGACGAGTCCGGGCTGTACGACCTCGTCGACGCCGCCGAGGACGTGCTCGCCGAGACGGAGGTGATGAAGGACAAATCCGAGATGGAGGAGTTCTTCGAGCAGCTCCACGACGGCGGGAAGGCCACCTACGGCTTCGACGCCACGCGGCAGAACCTCATGATGGGGTCGGTCGACCGGCTGCTCATCAGCGAGGACCTCCGGAAGGACGTCGTCACCTACGACTGCGGCGGCCGCGAGGAGTTCGAGCTCGTCGACAGCCGCGCCGACACCCCCGCCCACACCTGCGAGGACGGCGGCGAGGGCGAGGTCCTCGAGCGGGAGGACGCCATCGAACACCTGATGGAACTGGCCGAGGAGCGCGGCTCCGACGTGAAGTTCATCTCGACGGACTTCGAGAAGGGCGAACAGTTGCTCACGGCGTTCGGCGGCATCGCCGGCATCCTCCGGTACTCGACCGGCGTCTGATCGACCGGGAATCGACGCACCGCGCCCAGGGGGAGCCCCTCAGTCCAGCAGTTGCTCCAGCTGATGGCGGCGCCGGTCCAGGTCGAAGACCGGCCGGACGCCGCCCTGGGCGTGGAGGCGGTCGAGCACGAGCAGCGGGTCGACGCCCGCCCGTTCGGCCTCGGCGAGCAACGTCTCGATGTCGCCGCGGTGCAGCGCCAGCGAGTCCAGCAGCCCGATGGCGATGGCCAGCGGTACGGCGCCGGCGTCGTTCGTGGGGAAGGCGTCGCTGATGCGGTCGAACCGGGGATCGTCGGGCGCCGACGGCGCGGCCTCGAAGGCGAGACACGCCGGACAGAGCGCGGCGTGGGCCGACGACGCCGGGACGTGGTCGCGGTACCCCGTTGGGACGTCGAAGGCCACCATCGCGGTGCCGCAGCGCGGACAGTCCATGTGCGTGCTTCGGGCCGACGGGGCAAAGAGCGACCGGTCCCGCTCGTCGGTCCGCGTCTCAGTCGTCGGCCAGCGCGTCGATCTCCGCCCGGAAGGCGTCCGACAGCTCGTCGGGGTCCTCCAGCACGTTGGCGTCGGCGGCGATGCCGAGCCGGACCCCGCCGTCGTAGCTGAAGATGCTGATACCGAGGCCCTGGTCGTTGGCCTGCGGCACCCAGAACATGACGTCCGTGATCTCCCGGCCGGCGAACTCGATGGTCTCGGTCGGCCCGGGCACGTTGGTCACGACGCCGGTCGCGCGGTCCTCGAACTCCTCCATGAGCCAGTCCAGCACGGGGTTCGGGGAGTGGCCGCCGAACGTCAGCGTCAGGTACATGAGGAACGCCTCGATGCCGGCTTTCTCGACGCTCATCCGGTCGTGGATGATCCGGATGCGCTCACCGAGGTCCGGCGTCCCGATGGGCAGCGGGACGAACGCGAGCCCGAAGTAGTTCCCCAGCGAGGCGTCCCGCTCCGCCATCGGGCGGAGGTTCACCGGCACCGTCACCCGGAGCTCCCGGCCCTCGACCGGCTCGCCGCGGTCGGCGAGCAGCCGTCGGAACGCTCCGGCGAGCGCCCCGAGCAGCACGTCGTTGACGGTCGCGTCGTGCTCCCGGCCGATCGCTTTGACGCGGTCGAGTTCGATCTCGTCGGTCCAGCCGGCTCGCTTCGCGGTCCCCAGCTCGCCGCGGAGCGACGTCTCGATCTCGTCGTCCTGTGTCAGGAGGTTCACCCCGGTCCTCACCGCCGTCCCCGCCAGCCGCACCGTGTCGACGACACCGTCGCCGGTCAACGACAGTCCCGTGTCGTCCTCGCCGCCCTGGGCGTCCGACGACGGGGCCGACGTGGCGGCGTCCCGGCCGGCGGCGTCCGACGCGGCGGACGCCGCCGAGCCGGCTGGACCGGTCGCCGTGCCGCCGCCGTCGGCCGCGGTCTCGCCGTCGCGGAACGCGTCGGCGCTCGGCGGGTCCGGGACGATGCCCATCGGGAGGTCGATCTCGTCGGGGTCGTCCACGAGCCCGAACATCACGTACATCAGCGCGAAGCCGTCGCCGATGCTGTGGTTGATGCGGAACGCGACGGCGTTGCCGTCGCCGCTGCCGGCGCCGTCGACCAGGTACGCCTCCCACAGCGGCCGTCGCTCGTCGAGCGGCTGGCTCATCAGCCGGCTCACGAACCGCTTGAACGTCGCCGTGTCCGGGGGCTCCGGCAGCGCGACGTGCTGGACGTGGGTCTCGATGTCGAAGTCCTCCACCGTCTCCCAGTACGGCCGCCCGAACCAGCGGTCGCGGCCGCCGACGCGCTGTCGGAACCGCGGGAACCGGAGCAGCCGGTCCTCGAGGCGGTCACAGAACGCCTCGTAGGTGATCGCGGGCTCGAACCACAGCACCCCGGTGATGGTCGTCAGGTTGTCGATCGAGCCGATGCGCCGCCACGCGTTGTCCGCCCCGGAGAGCGGCTCGCCGCCGCCCATCACCGTCCCCCTCCGCGACGGGGGACGGGGGTGCCGTCACTCGATTGCGCTGCCGATCGCGCGCCACGGCTCCCGGATCGAGAGTCCGCCGTCATGCCACGGGGTTGGCGGAGGCGGGTGATGAAGCTACTGCCGGCTACGCCCGGGTCTCTCGGGGCACCGATCACCCCCGCAGACACGGCTCGGCGCCCGTAACGAGCACCGAAACCGGCTGAACGGTATTGGGGCCGAGACCCGTTAGCGCCGACTATGCCGGTCTCGGAGCGCGACGACCACGACCGCGGCAACGGCAAGACCCCGAAGACGCACGCGCGGTGTGCCACGTGCGGCTCCCGCCGGGTCCACCTCCGCGTCGGGTCGGTCACGCTGGAGTGCATGGCTTGCGGGACGCGGACGCGGACGCGGTCGAAGGGTTGACGGCCGATCGCCCTCGGCCGGTCTCCGTCGGAGCGCGGCCGAGGGACCCCGCGTGACCGGGTAGCGACCGGGTTACCGGTCGGTTCGGCGGCGACGCAGGAACGCGACCGTGGCCGCCACCAGTGCCGCGAGCGCGGCCGAGGCGCCGAACCCTGGGCCGTCCCCGTCCGTCGGCGTGGGAGACGCCGTCGGGACGTCGGTCGCGGTCGACGTCGGCGAGCCATCCGGGCCCGCCGGCACTCACCGTCGATTCGCCGCGGGCGCCCCGACCACCTGCCGCCCGGTCGACCCGGGAGCGCGGTCCGGAGGCGGCTCGCTTCCCGTTCCGTGAACGTGCTATCGTGACCTCTTCAACGGGCCACAGTATAGTACGGCAGTTATTTCGGCGGACGGCAGACCGAGCGAGCGTCCACCTGCGGCTCGTGAATCCGTTCCTAAGGGTTCCGTCGAGTCGGGGCGTGACGTCTCCGGCTGGGTACGCCGCCCGGCCGAGGGCTGCGACTGCCGGCGACACGACTTCGAGAACCCCTGTGGACCGCCGGAATCCGGCGCCAGGAATCACGGGACGGTCGGGAGGACGACCGTCCATGAGGCGTCGTCGGTCGCTCAGTCGTCGGCCGAAAGCGTCTCGGCCTCGCGGTCGCTCTCGACGACCGGGTCGTCCTCTTCCCGCTCCTTTTTCGCTTTGATCTTCTTCATCCGGAAGATCTCCTCGCGCTCCTGCTCCTCGAGCTTCTGCTCGATGTACTCCTGGGCCTCCCGCAGTTCGGGCAGGAGCTTGAACTCCAGCGCGTTGACGCGGCGCTTGGTCTTCTCGATCTCCTCGAGCATCTTCTTCATCGCCGTCTCGACCTCGGCGGCGAGGATGATCGTCTCCAGCAGCTCTTCGTAGGCGTCGGCGGCCTCGTCGATGCGCGCGGAGGTGCCGACGAGGCCGTAGCCGCGCTGGTCGAGGCTCTTCTTGACCTTCGTGGACTCGATCTGCGGGACGACCACGCCCATGATGTTCTTCGACTGGGTCGTGATCTCCGGGTGCTCCTTCAGCGCCGCCGCGGCGCCCCGGACCGCCACGTCGCCCTCCATCGCCCGCGCCATGTTGAGCGAGCGCTGGGCGCGGTCGTAGTTGTCGTCGAGGTCCGAGCGGACGTCCTGGGCCTGGTCGAGGATGTCCATGAACTCCATGATGAGGCCGTCACGCTTCTTCTCCAGCGTGTCGTGGCCCCGCTCGGAGAGCTCGATGCGGTCCTCGATGGCCATGAGGTTCTTCCGCGTCGGCTTGACGTCCTTGCTCATTCGTGTGGCTCGCTTGGACGGCGACCGGGTTAATCCTTTTCTGTTAGCTCCGGTCGGACCTCGACGGAGTCGTCCGCGACGCGGACGACGGCGTCCATCAGCGTCGACAGCGCGGCGACCGTCCGCTCGTCGACCGCGTCCGGGTCGACGTGGAGGTGCATCGACGCCGACGCCTCCGCACAGCGCTCGGCGAGGCCGTGGACGAACTGGAACACCGGCTCGCGGTCGGCGAACTGGAAGAGGGCGCCGAAGGAGTCGAGACACACCGTCGTCCTCGGCGAGAGCGTCTCCGCGATGGCGATCCCCTGTGCGGTCAAATCGCCGGCCTCGATCCCGTCACCGACCCCGACCGACCGGACCGGCGGCGGGTCGTCGTACCGGTCCGCGAGCCGCTCGCCGAGCGCTTCGGCCGTCAGCCCACCGTACCCCACCAGGAGAACGCGGCCGCCTGGCCCGGCGAGGGCGGCGCACGCGTCGGACCCGGCCTCCGGCGGTGCGAGGACCATGACGGTCCGGGCGGTCTCGGGTAGCGCCGGCTCCTCGGAACCCCACATACGGTCGGCCCTTCGAACGGTCGAGTTAAGAAGGCGTTGACCACGAGCCGGGCGCTCGGGTGCTCCGACGTGGCGAGAGGGGCGTCGGCGCGAGGCTGTCAATCGGCGGCCTCGGCGACCTGGGCGTCGTCCTCGACGTAGTACTGCTCGATGAGCTCCTCGTCGATGCGGTTGAGCTCCTCCACCGGCAGGTCGCTGAGCAGCTCCCAGCCGATGTCCAGCGTCTCGTCGACGCTGCGGTCGGTGTCGTAGCCCTGTTGGACGAACTCCTCCTCGAAGGCGTCCGCGAAGTCGAGGTACTTGTTGTCCCGCTCGCTGAGGGCCTCGCGGCCCACGATGTTCACGAGGTCGCGGAGGTCCTCGCCCTCCGCGTACGCCGCGTACAGCTGGTCGGAGACGTCGGCGTGGTCCTCGCGGGTGTAGCCCTCGCCGATCCCGTCGTCCATCAGCCGCGAGAGGCTCGGCAGCACGTTGATCGGGGGCTCGATGCCCTGACTGTTGAGGTCCCGGTCGACGTAGATCTGGCCCTCCGTGATGTACCCGGTCAGGTCCGGGATCGGGTGGGTGTCGTCGTCGCCCGGCATCGTGAGGATCGGGATCTGCGTCACGGAGCCCTCACGGCCCTCGATCCGGCCGGCGCGCTCGTACAGCGTCGCCAGGTCCGTGTACATGTAGCCGGGGTAGCCGCGGCGCCCCGGGACCTCCTCGCGGGCCGCGCCGATCTCCCGCAGCGCCTCGCAGTAGTTCGTCATGTCCGTCAGGATGACCAGAACGTGGTATCCCTTGTCGAACGCGAGATACTCTGCGGTCGTCAGCGCGAGCCGCGGCGTGACGGTCCGCTCGACGGCGGGGTCGTCGGCGAGGTTCATGAAGACGACCGAGCGCTCCA
>CAZATR010000154.1:0-5839 GCA_964488035.1 uncultured Natronomonas sp. | reverse complement strand
ACGAAGTGAGGCGAACGTCGGACGACGACCGCAGGGAGTCGTCCGGAACAAGCACGCCGACCGGAGGGAGCCGCGCGCAGCGAGGCCCGGCGGGTCGAGCCGGCCGAGGACTTCGCACGTCACGGTTCACTTCGACAAGCCAGACGATGAACCACCAGCAACATCCAGCCCTTCCACCGACCGGTTCGGCCGATCACAGCCTATCCAAGAGAGCTGTATTTCGACGTACGGCTGAAGCCGCCAGCCATCCGAACCTGGCATCCGAAGGTTGACGCTACTCTATGGCGCCGCGTCGCCGGCGACTTCGATGACGTCCACCCTCACATCGGCCTCCGGGATGCCGAGGCGGGCGAACTGCGTGCGGACGTGTTCGGTCGCCGTCTCGATGGCGGCCTCGCGGGTCTCGAACCCCCGCGGCATCGGCGACTCGAAGGCGACCTGGACCGCCCGGTCGCCGAGCTGCTGGGTCGTGCCGCCGCTGTCGACCTGGTAGAACGCGTCGCAGACCCAGACGTACGGGGCGTCGTCGTCGGGCGCGCCCCGGAACTGCGGCGGCTCCTCCCCGGGCTCGAACAGCGTCCCCGTCAGGTCGGTGCCGCGGGCCGACCCCCGGATCTGGAGCACACCACGGCTACGGTCGGCGCGGATAAAAGGCGTGCGCCGGGGTCCGCCGCGGTCGGCACGACGCCGTCGGTCGGCCCCGGACGCGGCGGGTTCAGGGCGCCATCGCGACGTAGGTGTGGGTGTCCTCGACGCCGTCCAGGGACTGAATTTCGGTGGCGGCGATGGTCTTGACGTCGCCGGGCGAAGGGACGTCGACCTTCGCGATGATGTCGACGTCGCCGGCGACGATGTGGGCCGAGGTGACGCCGTCGACGGCCTCGATGTCGTCGCGGAGCCGGTCGGCCTCGCCGGTGTGGGCCTTCACCATCACGTAGGCGACCACCATCGTCAGGCACCTCCCATCGCGGCCCGCGGCGCCTGGTTCCCGACGATGATCTGCTGGACGTCGTGCAGGACGGCGAAGTCCGCGATGACGACGAGGCGGTCGCCGGCCTCCATCGAGAGGTCCGGGTCGGGGAGCATCAGCTGGCCGTCGGCCTTCCCGAACGCCAGCAGGCGTGCGTCGGCCGGCAGCTCGATCTCCGACAGCGAGTAGCCCTTCATCGGCGACTCCTCGGTCACCGTCAGCTGGACGAGCTGGAGGTTCTGGGCGACGTCGGCGACGGCGCGGACGTTCCCGCCGACGAGGGCGTTCTTGGCGGCGATGGCGCCGAGCCGCTCGGGGTAGATGACCTCGTCGACGTCGGAGGCGTACTTCCGGACGACGTACTCGCGGTCGTCGTTGTCGACGCGCATCACCGTCCGGCAGTCGTGGGTCGCCCCGATCATGCAGGCAACGACGTTCACGAGCAGGTCGCCGGTCAGCGCGGCGACGCCGTCGGCGTCGTCGAGGTCCTGCGCCAGGAGGGTCTCCTCGTCGCTGCCGTCGCCCTGGACCACCTCGAACCCCTCGTCGTCGAGCCGGTTCACCTTCGTCTCGTTGGGCTCGATGATGACGGTGTCGTGGCCCTCCTCCCGGAGGACGCGGGCGGTCCGCATCCCGACCCGCCCCGCGCCGACGATGACGAATCTCATGGCGGAGCCTACGACGACCGTCCCCAATAATGTTACTGCATCCCACGGGACGCCCGCCGGCGCCGGGAAAGTTTTTTCGCCGCGGTCCGCGAATCGCTCGCATGGTTCGGGCGTTCATCATGGTCGAGGCGGACACCGGCCACGCGGAGTCCCTCGTCGGGACCATCCGCGGGTTCGACCACGTCGTGGACTCGAACGTGGTGGCCGGCGACTTCGACGTCATCGTCGAGGCGGAGGCCGAGGAGGTCTACGACGTCATCCACGCCGTCGCGACCGAGATCCGGAACCTCGACGACGTTATCGACACGAAGACCTACGTCTGTCTCGAGTGAGGCCGCCGGGGCCGCGTGCCCCCGGACGCGGCCGGCACGGCGGCTACCGTCGATAGGGGTCGCCGTTGCGCCCGAGGTGTTCCTCGAGGGCCACACGCTGCCGTTCGAGCGCCGGCGTCGTTTCGTCGTAGACGTGGTCGAAGAGGTCGTCAGAATCCGGTTCCGCCGTCTCGGCCGTCTTCCGGGCGTCGTCGAACTCGTCGTCGGCCGCCGCACGGACCGACTCGACGAACCCCGCCTCGATCACGCTCGCCGACCGGAGGTACTCGGCGAACCGCTCGACGGGGTCGCGGGTCCGCCACTCGGGGAACTCGGCGCGGTCGTCGTACCGGTCGGGGTCGTCGCTCGTGGTGTGGGGCCCCTCGCGGTGGGTGAGGCTCTCGACGAGCACCGGCGCCCCGTCGCGGGCGTCGGCAAGCGCCCGTTCGACGGTCTCGTGGACGGCCAGCGGGTCGTTGCCGTCGACGCTGCGGCCCTCGATGCCGTAGGCCTCGGCCTTCCCCGCGATGGTGTCGCTCGCGGTCTGTGCCGACCGGGGCGTCGAGATGGCCCAGCCGTTGTTCTCACAGAAGAACACCACGGGCGTCTCGAAGACGCCCGCGACGTTGAGTCCCTCGTGGAAGTCGCCCTCGGAGGTGGCGCCGTCCCCGAAGTAACACAGCACCGCCTCGTCGGTGTCGCGGGAGGTCGCGGCCATCCCGAGGCCGGTCGCGTGCGGGATCTGGGAGGCGATCGGCACCGCCGCCGGCAGCACCGGGACGTCGTGGCCGGAGCCGAACTCCGGGTAGCCGCGGCGGAACCGGAGGATGTCGGCCATCGGGACGCCGCGGGCCAGCTGCATCGCGTTCGACCGGTACGTTGGGACGAGCCAGTCGTCGTCGGCCATCGCCACGGCGGCGCCGACCTGGGAGGCCTCCTGGCCGCGGTACGGCGGGTAGCCGCTCATCCAGCCCTGCCGCTGGAGGGCGAAGGCCCGCTCGTCGAACAACCGTGCCCGGACCATCTCGCGGAGCAACGTCCGGGCACGGTCCCGGGCGACCGTCTCGGGGTCCCGCTCGCCGATGACGCGGTGCATACCGACCGTGGCACGTCCGATGCCAAAGCGGTGACGGACGGACAGACCAAAGAGCCTCCGCCCCCTACCGCCGCCAATGGTGTCGCCGATCGACGCGGTCGGGCTGGTCGTGCTCCTGGCCGCGAACACGGCCCTGGCGTCGGTGCTCACGCGGCTGTTCCGCGTCCGGATGGCGACCCGCTGGGGCGGGCTGCTCTACACGCTGCTGTTGACGCCGCTGGTCCTCGTCGTCGTCACGCTGCTGGTCGGGCAGGCCGTCGGCCCGGACCTCGGCGACGGCGCGACCGTCTTCGGCATCACGGTGCTGGTGCCGCTGACGCTCGGCGTCGCCGTCGACTACTTCTGGATGCCCGCCCCGGACGAGATAGAGGTCCCGGACACCGTCTGAATCCCGGGTCCCCGGGTCGGTCCAGGGCCGTGACCGCCACCGGACGTGCTCGATGGCGGGGCCGAACCGGTCGCCGCTACCGGACCTGCTCGATGGCGTCCTCGGCCGCCGCCACGACGGCCTCGGGCGATCGGGTGGCGTCGATGCGGACGAACCGCTCGGGGTCGGCCTCGATCAGGCGCTCGTAGTTCTCCTGCACCCGCCCGAGGTAGTCCGCAGTCTCGAACTTGTTCGTCGCCCCCGCACGCTCGGCGCCGACCTCCGGCGGCACGTCGAAGTACAGCGTCAGGTCCGGCGCCCGGGTGAACGGTTCGTGAACCCCGCGCACGTACTCCACGGGGCGTTTGACGACGCCGGCGAGCGTCGCGCCCTGGTAGGCGTACCGGGAGTCGGAGTACCGGTCGGAGACGACGAGCTTGCCGTCCCGGAGGGCGGGCCGGACGAGCCGAGAGAGGTGGTCGGCGTGGTCGGCGGTGTAGAGGAACAGCTCCGCCAGCGGGTCGGCGTCGGCGTCGCCGATGGAGCGGTCGACCGCCTCGCCGTACCACGAGTCCGTCGGCTCCCGGGTGAACACCGTCCCCGCCGAGAGGGAGTCCTGCAGGGCCTCCGCGACGGTGGTCTTGCCGCTGCCGTCGATACCCTCCAGCGTGACGAGCATACCGGCATCCTCGGCGCGGCACCTTATGAGTGGCCGGGTCCGGCGGCGGCGGTGACCGCGTCGGGAACCGACCGCCCCGCTGCAGGGGGTCGGCTACCCCGCGGGCCAGGGACGGTCCCCGGCGGCGCGCTTGGCCTCGAGAACGGCGCCGGCGGCGAGGTCGCGGGCCAGCGATTCGGCGGTGGGGTCGTCCTCGGCGGGGTCGAAGCCCGCCGAGACGACCGAGCCGGCCGGCGGCTGGACGGCGACGGTCGCCTGGAGGCCGTCGGTGTGGCCGGAGAGTTCGGCGCCGACGACGAACTCGTCGGAGAGCAACGCGCGGGTGGAGGCGGCGACGTCCGCGAGTTCGCGCCGGACCGCCCGGCGGCGTTCGGCCGAGGGTTCGACGTCGGCCGGGCCCGCGTGCGGCGAGTTGCCGTGCATGTGGATGCTCGCCCTACACCGCTGCCCGGTAAAAACCCGTCGGCTCCCTTGCCCTCAGAGCAGCGGCGTGCTCCCGCCGTACACCGCGAGGACGACCGCCGTCGCGTGGACGTCCGCGGGCGCCGCGGTCGAGACCGTCCGGCGACCCCGGTCCTCGAAGCGCCGCTCGCGGAGTTCGCAGCCGGCCGCCAGCCCCGTCTCGGCCCGCGTCTCGACGGCCTCGCGGTCGGTGCCACCGGCCTCGTAGAACAGGCCCGGGCCGTCCGGCTCGCGTGCCCACGCCAGCGTCGCGACGGCGGGCCCCGATTCCTCAGGCGCGACGGAGGCGCGGGCCTCCACGACGGTGAGTCGCTCGCCGGCCGGACCCAGGTCCGGGGCCTCCCCGACGGCCTCGATGGTCGCATCGGCCGGCACGACGGACGACACCGACACGAGGTTGTAGTCGTGGACGTTCGCGGCGGCGAGGGCGGCGTCGTAGGCGGCCATCGCCGTCGGTCCCGTCGCCGTGCCCCAGACGATCCGGATCGTGCCCATTACCGTGCGGTCGGCGACCGAGACATAACCGCGTTTCGGAACGCCGAGGGGCCACATCGGACGACGGTCGCCCGGAGCGACCCGCGACCCACCACAGCCGCCGAAATCCGCCCGGAGCGACCCGCGACCCACCACAGCCGCATCCATTCGGGTCGACCGCGGTCGGTCGTGCAGGGCCCACAAAACAGCAATCCATAACACTGCGGACCCCTACCGGTCGGGTATGACGAAGCGCCACGTCTCGCTGCCGCCGGAGGCCGAGGAGGGCCTCGAGGCGTTCCTCGGCGAGGTCGATCGGCGGCTGGCGAGCGACGAGGACACCTGCGACGTCGTCGAGGACGTCCTCGTCGACCTCCACGGCGACCGGGACGCCTACGAGCGCTGGCAGGCCGGCGAGGACGTCTCGCCGGCCGAGCGGGTCCGCCTCCAGGGGTACGACCCCTGCAACGCCACGCTGGAGAGCGAGTACTACGCCGAGAAGGACGAGGACGCCTTCGAGGACTCCAAGCACCTCCAGTGGCTCTGGCGGCAGTTCGACGCCACGCCGATGGCCGACAACGTCGAGTTCGCCCTGCGGTTCCGGCGGATGCTCGCCGACCACCTCTTCGCCGACTGCGGGGCGAACTGCCGGTTCTTCAAGGGCATCACGTTCACGTACGGCCACAACATCTCCGTCGGCGACAACGTCGTCGTCCACGACGACGTCCACCTCGACGACCGCGGCCGGCTCACCGTGGGCGACCGCGTCTCCATCTCGGACGGCGTCCACGTCTACAGCCACGACCACGACG
>CAZATR010000153.1:0-5840 GCA_964488035.1 uncultured Natronomonas sp. | reverse complement strand
GCGGGCTACGACGGCATCTCGACGTTCATCGTCGACCCCGAGACCGACGACGGCTTCGAGATCTCGACGATCTGGGACAAGATGGGCCTGAACGCCTCCCCGACCTGCGAGATCCAGCTCGACGACGTCCGCATCCCCGAGGACCGGCTGCTCGGCGAGGAGGGCGACGGCTGGGACCAGACCAGGAAGACGCTGGACGGCGGCCGCATCTCCATCGCCGCGCTCTCGACCGGACTCGGGCAGGGCGCCTTCGAGGCCGCCCGCGAGTACGCCACGGACCGCGAGCAGTTCGGGCAGCCGATCTCGAAGTTCGACGCCGTCCGGGACATGATCGTCTCGATGGACCGCAAGATCGAGCGGGCCCGCCTGCTCACCCACAAGGCCGCCGTCAAGTACGACGACGGCGAGGACGTCACCCGAATCTCCTCGCTCGCCAAACTGGACGCCTCCGAAATCTGTCGGGAGGTCGCCGAGGACGCCGTCCAGGTGCTCGGCGGCTACGGCTACACCACCGACTTCGCGCCCCAGCGGTTCTACCGCGACGCCAAGCTGATGGAGATCGGCGAGGGCACCAGCGAGATACAGCATCTGGTGCTGGGGCGGGAGCTGGGCTTGTAACGGACGGAATTGAACCGTCCACGACGAACTGCCATTACTCCGGGCTTCGTGTATCAGCCGTACGTACTCTGTTGCGAATGGAGCGATCTAGGTTATCGTTGTAGAACAGCAGTCGAGACCACCTCGAAAGCCCTCGGCGGGCTCGCGGTCGCTGCGCAGGATACCCTCGCTTCGCTCGGGTAGTGCCTGCGCAGCGACTCCGCTCCGCCGCCAGCCCGCCTCGCCCTTTCAATCCACCAGGAAACCGAAATTCGAGCGTGGCGTGCGCGCGTCGACCGCCGCGAGCGCTCGCCGCGAGCGGCGGTCGACAACTGCGCGCGAGGGACGCCCGCCCGAGCGCAGCGACGGGCGGGCGTCGGCTGGGGAGGCGTGTGGTGCGGCTGCTGTCCTGGTGGACTCGAAGGGCGAGGGCGGGTCGGCCCGGCCCCGGCGACGCAAGCACGCCGACCACAGGGAGGCGCGCGCAGCGAGCCGCGGCCGGTCGAGCCGGCCGAGGGCTTCGCACGTCGCCGATACGTTTCAGGGAACGAACGATGAACCACCCGTTACAACCAACCCCTTCTCAGACCACCTTCAGCAGTCGGCGCTCGAATTTCCCGACTCGCACGCGCTGCCAGCCTCTGAGTTCCTCGTCGAGGTCGGGGTCGCCGGTGTCGACGCGCAACACGCCGATGTCGTCGAGCTTCTGCTTGGAGGCGATGACCTCGACCTCGGAGCGCCGGATGACGTCGGGGGAGATCTGGTCGTTGCCGCGGCCGAAGATGAACCCCTGGCCGCCGATCGGCGAGACGACGATGACGTTCCGGTCGCCGAGCGCCGAGAGGATGTCGGACTCGCCGGCGTCGGCGGCGACGACCGCGTCGTCCCGCCAGACGTCGACGCCGAGCGGGGCCCCGTTGAAGCCGAGTTCGGTCTTGACGGCGTCGACGGTCGAGCCGGGCCCGAGGACGTAGGTGGCGTCCTCGTCCAGGATGTCGCCGGCGACGGCCTCCGCCAGGGCCTCGACGGTGCCGCCGCCGATCTGTTTCGATGACTGGACCTCGTCGCCGACCGGGACCTCGGCGAGCGCCTTGAGTTCGGTGGTGACGTCGCCGCCCCGGTAGGCGTCCTCGTCGATGTCGTTGACCTCGCGGGTCTCGGTGCGGTCGAAGGCCGCGGCGATGCGGCCGGCGGCACGCGGGGTGACGGCGAACACGGAGGAGTAGACCTTGACGCCGCCGGGGACGCCGAGGATGGGGACGTCGGCGTCGAGGTCCTCGAGCGTCTCGGCGACGTCGACGGCCGTGCCGTCGCCGCCGACGAAGAGGACGAGGTCGACGTCGGCCTCGACGAGCCGCCTGACGGCCTCGCGGGTGTCGGCGGCGCTGGTGTCCTCGCCGTCCGGGCGGCCGGCGACGGTCGGCGTGAAGCCGGCTGCGACGGCGGCGTCCTCGCCCATGGCGCCGCCGTAGGTGTGGATGGCGACGTCGGTGGGCTGTTCGTGGAGGTGCTCGAGCGCCTCGCGGGCCCGGGCGGGCGAGCGGGGGTCGGCGCCGCGGCGGCGCGCCTCCTCGACCTTGTTGTCGGTGCCCTTCAGCCCGACCCGGCCGCCCATCCCCGCGATGGGGTTGACGACCAGCCCGACGCGTCGCATACGGGTCCACGGGCCGCCTGGGGCAAAAACGGCGCGGTCGGGGCGGCGCGACCGCAGGGAGCGCCGCCGAACCGGCGACCGGGAGGAGCGAACGGAGTGAGCGACGACACGCGAGTCGGGCGGCGCGACCGCAGGGAGCACCGTCCGCTTGAAGGGAACCGATTAAGGCCTCGCCCGCGCAACCGACGGCCATGTTCACGGTCCTGCAGGAGGGCGTCCAGCCCGGCGTCATCTCGCTCACCGGGTGGCTCGTGTTGCTGTCGAGCCTCGCGATCACCGTCGCCTGGCTCTGGTACCTCTATCGATAATCACGCTCGGCCGCCGCTGCCCCAGCAGTCACGCCTCGTCGACGTTCGCCCGCAGCCACGACAGCGCCGCCTCGAGTTCCGCCTCGTCCGTCGACTGCACCTTGACGCGGACGTTCTCGCCGGGGTAGCTCCCCACGGTCACGTCGAAGCGGTCCTGCAGTTCGGCGAACCGGTCGACGAGCGCGCTCTCCGGTTCGTCGACGGTGACGAAGCCGACGTGGCGGCGTTCGCCCTCGAACTCGTCGGCGACCGTCTCGAACATCGCCTTCATCTCCTCGGGGACGCCGGGGAGGACGTAGACGTTCTCGACCACGCAGCCGGGCGCGACGCCCTCGCTGTTGTGGAGCGGCCTGGCGTCCTCGGGAATGTGGGTGGTGCCGTCGGCGAGGTCCTCGTGGGCGTAGCCGCCCGCCTCCGTCAACCGATCCAGCACCGCCTCGCTCGGGACGAGCGACCGGCCGACGGCCGCGGCGACGCCCGCCATCGTCAGGTCGTCGTGGGTGGGACCGAGCCCGCCGGTTGTGACGACGGCGTCGTAGCGCGCGCGGTCCTCGTTGACGGTGCGGGCGATCTCCGCGACGCGGTCGGGGACGACGGTCACCCGCTCGACGTCGACGCCCCGCTCGACGAGCCGCTCGCCGAGCCAGGCGGCGTTCGTGTTGACGGTGTCGCCGGCCAGCAACTCGTCGCCGACGCACACCAGCGCGACCTCCATACCGGGTGGTGGGACCGCCGGCGGGTAAACCGCACGGCTCCCCGCGGGGCGGGATGGTCGCCGGTCCCTGCCGCCGGGGCCGGTCAGCCCATGCCCGGCGGCGGGTCGCGGCCGTCGTCCTCGTAGTCGATGTCGATGCCCTCGGCCTTCCGCCGCTTCTTCGCCTGCTGGACCTGGCGGTAGTAGTAGCCGGCGCCGAGGAGGCCGACGGCGAGCGCCACGGCGGCGAGGCCGCCGAACAGCCAGAGGTCCCTGTCGAGGTACCATCGGACGACGAGCAGGGGGTCGGATTCGTCGACGTTCTGCCAGGTGAGGTGGACGCGGTCGTCGACGGTCTCTCGACCGTCGTTCGGCGGGCGAACCTGCGAGAGCAGCGGGAGGGAGGCGTCGGTGTTCGGCGGGAGGACGAGTTCGAACGAGCCGTTGACGGGCGGTCGGATCGCGAGTTCCTTGCCGTCCTTCGGCGCGGTGAAGGCGAGCTGGCCGGGCTCGGGCGGGAGCGCGATCTTCGTCCGCTTCCGGGTGGTGGACACGCCCAGGGTGGTGGCCGACTCGGTCGTGCCGTTCGGGTAGACCCTGGTCGCGTTGCCGTCGTCGTTCGCCGTGTAGCGGAGCACGGTGCCGTCGGGGAACCGCGTCCCGTCGGCGTACCGGTACTGGAGCCCGCGTATCGCCAGCGGCTGTTCGATGGAGAGCGAGTCGGTAGTGTAGAGGTCGATGGTCTCGTTGGTCCGCGGTGAGACGTCGTAGACGGCGGTGTAGTTGTCCTGGTTGACGACGAGGTAGCCGTCCCGGTCGGTGTCGAAGTCGTAGGTCGCGTTCGCCGCGAGGTCCGCCGGGGCGGCGGCCTCGTCGCCGAAGAACGTCGTGCAGCCGGACAGCGACAGCAGGACGACGAGGGCGACGGCGGCCAGGACGCGCCGGGTCATGTCAGGGGACGACGGCGAGCAGTTCCGCCCGGAGGTGTGGACCGATGTCGGCGAGCAGGCCCGGGGCGTCGGTGCCCTCGCGACAGACGATGCTCTGCTCCAGGAGGCCGAGCCGTTCGACGGTCACGATGTCCTCGGCGTGGCCGGCCCGGTTGACGGTCGCACGGACCTCCGCCCGCGTGGCACTGTTCACGTTGACGCGGTCGGTCCCGCGGGTCCAGTCGTAGAGGCGGTCACGCTCCTCGTCAGCCAGCCGCGTCGGCACGCCCGCCTCGTCGGGTTCGAGGAACCGGAGCGGGACGTGCTGGACGAGCCCGAAGCGCTTGCGGATCTGGGCCGGGGTTCCCTGGCCGAGACCGAGTTCGTCGGCCGGCACGCGGACGTCCTCGCCGGCGTCGAGCACGACGCCGTCCTCGTCCCAGGACTCGAGGGTCCCGACGTGGGTCTCGCCGGCCGCCCGCTGTGGGGTGATGGTTCCCCATTCGGCCGCCAGCAGGTTTCGCGCGACGGTGGCGTCCTCGCCGGTGACCGTCACGGAGGGGAAGCCGTCGTCCCGCAGCCCGAGGGTGAACTCGACCGCGAGGTCGGCGAGCTCGTTGTCGACCAGCGACTCCAGGGCGTCCAGCGCCCGCTCTCGGGCCTCGCCGTCGACGTACACCTTCGTGGCGAGGACGACCATCAGGCCTCCACGGGCTCCTGATCGACGTTGAGTTCCTCCCGCAGCGCCGCGATGCGGTCGTCCATCGCCGTGATCAGCCGCTCGTTGTCCATCGTCTCCAGCTGGGCACCGCACTGCGGGCACTCGAAGCCGAACTCCATCGCCTCGCCGAACTCGAACCGGAGCTGGCACTGTCCGCAGAGGTAGAACTCGTTGTCCCGCTCGTAGTCCCGGCGCTCCTCGAGGGCGTCGAGCAGCCGCTCCATCTCCTCCTCGAGCTGTTCGGGGATGTTCTCGTACTCGAAGGTCCACAGGTAGGTGAGCCACCCCGAGTCCTCGTCGCGGAGCCGTCGATAGGAGGCCAGGTCGTTCTCGTAGAGGATGAACAGCGCCCGGCGGACGTCGTTGAGCTCGAGGTCGAGCTCCTCGGCGAGTTCCTCGTCGGTCACCTCGCCGTCCGGCGGCGCCGCGGCGACCGGCATCCCCGTCGGCCCAACGAGCTCGTGGAGGTACTTCTGAATCACCGGGTCGTTCAGCAGTTCCTCAAAAGCCATTACCACAGTGTCCGCCGCGGAGTCCCTTTAACTCTCCGCTCGCGGGCCGGCGGGCCGAACGGGCCCGCGACGCAGGGCAGTTGGCGTACCGGCGAAGCCGTCATACAACGCTCCACGTGGTGTGTTGCTTGCGGTCAGTAGAGGGTGAATCAACCCCTCTGTGTGAAAGCGAATGGACCGATCTGGGGTTTTCTCGATGGCACGGCAGTCGAGAACACCTGGAAAGCCCTCGGCGGGCTCGCGGTCGCTGTCTCCGAAAATCGGAGATTTTCGGGATGACGAGAGACGCCGAAGGCGTCTCTCGAACCACGCAGGATATCCTCGCTTCGCTCGGGTAGGGCCCGCAGAGCGACTCCCCTTGCGGCGCGACCCCGCCTCGCCCTTTCAGTCCACCAGGAGAGATGAATGTCTGGCCGTGGCGTGTG
>CAZATR010000152.1:0-5904 GCA_964488035.1 uncultured Natronomonas sp. | reverse complement strand
TCGGGAAGGCCATCGACGACCACCACGGCCGCGTCGTCCTCGACACCGGCATCGGGAGCCGCTACCTGCGGGAGCCGGCGAAGGAGCCCGCGCCGCGAATCTGCTGATTCCGGTCCCTCAACCGTCGACGCCGAGGTCCGCCGCGGCGATGCCGAGGTGGTCCGGCGGGGCCTCCCCAAGCAGCTCAGGCGGCACGACCTCGTCGTACTCCGAGAGGTCGCCCTCCGGGACGACGGTCCGACCGCTCGGCCGGTAGACGAAACACGGCGCCTCCGTCTCGCCGGCGCGCTCCTCGAGGTCGGCCCAGGCGGTCGGCGGCTGGAGGTGGAGCCCGAAGGAGAACCGACCGAGCCCGACGGCCTCGGCCTTCGTGGTGAAGTCGCCGGCCTCCTCGGTCTCGAACTCGGCGTCCGACATCCAGGCGAAGTACGGGACGTCGTCGGGCGGCTGGGCGAAGAAGGCGTCCCACCCCCTACTCGTGTCGAACCGGACCCAGCCGGCGCGGTCGCCGACGCCGTCGACGACGAGTTCGACGGTGCCGTCCTCGCGGTCGACGAACGTCGCGTCGTGGCCCGGCACGCGGACGCCGCGGTGGTGGTACAGCACGCCGTCGAACCGGCCCTGGACGGTGTCGAGCACGCGCTGGGCGCCTTCGGCCTCGACGCGCTCGAAGAACGCCGGCAGGTGGTAGAGCCACTCCTGCTCGTCGCCGGCGGCCATCAGGTGTGCGTCGCCAGGAGGTCCGCGGCGAGGTCCTCGACGGCCCGGACCGCGGGGGCGTCCCGGTCGTAGTCGAACGGCGCGGTGCCCGCCTGGTCGGCGTGGCGGATCGCGTCGTCGAACGGGACGACGGTCGCGATCTCGAGGGCGTTGTCGGCGCAGAACTCCTCGATGGCCTCCCGGTCGGCGTCGTCGCGGACCTTGTTCGCGACCACGCGGACCTCGGGGATGTCGAGTTCCGCCGCGAGGTCGCGGGTGCGGCGGCCGGTCTCCAGGGACTTGTAGTACGGCTCGACTACCACCAGGAGCACGTCGACGTCCTTGGCGGTGCCGCGGCCGAGGTGCTCGACGCCGGCGACCATGTCCATCACGGTCACCTCGTCGCGGTCCTCGACGACGCTGGAGAGCACCTCGCGGGCCGTCGAGTGGGCGCGGCACATGCAGCCGCTCCCGGCGTGGTCGACCTCGCCCATCTTCAGCAGCCGGACGCCGCCCGGCGACTCGACGCCGTAGTCGGCGACGATCTCGTCCGGCGACTTCGCCAACTCGAGTTCCGTCTCGCCGTCCGGGAGCTCGACCCGCTTGAGCAGGTCGCCGGGAATCGGCGAGACCTCCTGCTCGCGCGGGATGCCGAGCGTGAGCGCGAGGTTCGGGTTCTCGTCGTCGTCGATGGCGAGGACGTCAAGCCCGTCCGCCGCGAAGGCCCGCGAGAGCGTCCCGGAGACGGTCGTCTTGCCCGAGCCACCCTTGCCGGAGACAGCTACCTTCATGAGTATCGACACTCACGGGAGCCACCGTAAATAGTGTTGGTGGTGGGTTACCACACCCCGCGCCACCTCGACCGGGTTGAACGTACACCAATGGTTAACACGGAGCAGACCCACGGAGACACGACGCTCCGGCAACGGGAAGCGGCTTCGCTACAGGGGAGCGACTCATGGACGACGACCCGGACGCGGCCGACGGGCGGACAGACGGCGGGACCGCCGAGCGACAGCGGTCGGCCCCCGAGGGCGAGACCACCGGCGCGACGCGACTGACCGTCGACCCCGTCACCCGCGTCTCTGGCGGCGGCAGCGGTGCACTACACGCCACCGTCGACCCGGCCGCGGGAACCATCGAGGACAGCCAGGTGCGAGCGACGCTGTTCCGCGGGTACGAGACCGTCCTGGAGGGCCGTGACGCCCGCGACGCCGTCGACCTGGCGAGCCGCGTCTGCGGCGACACCGGCGTCGTCCACTCGCTGTCGGCCTCGATGGCCGTCGAGATGGCCGCCGACGCCCCGCCGCCCGCACTCGGCGTCTGGGTGCGGAACATGGGGCAGGCGGCGGCGTTCCTCTACAACGTCGCCGGCCACCTGTTCCTCCGGGCCGGCCCGGACTACTCCGCGGCGCTGCTCGACGAGCGCAACCCCGCGCTGCTCGCCCGCGCCCACGAGACGAGCGCGCTCCGGGCCGACGTGCACGGCTACGAGACGGTCGGCGACATCATGGCCGCGCTGGACCCCGTCGAGGGCGAGATGTACCTCGAGACCGTCCGCCGGGCCCGGGACGTCCAGCAGCTCATCTCGCTGCCGCTCGGGAAGTTCCCCCACCCATCGACGATGGCGCCCGGCGGCCTCACGACGACGCTCGACCAGACCGTGCTGACGCAGTACTTCGAGCGGCTGAAGAACCTCGCGGACTTCGCGAAGACGGTGCCGCCGCTGTGGGACGACGTCCTGGACTTCATGCTCGAGCACCGCGAGGGGTTCGCCGACGTCGGGCGCGGCCCCGCCAACTTCCTCACCTGCGGCGCCTGGGACGACCCCGCCGAGTACGACGCCACCTACGCCAACGCCGACGACTGGGGCGAGGCGCGGCTGTCCCCACCGGGCGTGGTCGAGGACGGCGAACTCGTGACCACGAACCTCCACGTGCTCGACCGGGGCATCGAGGAGTTCGTCGAGCACTCCCGCTACGCGGACTGGACGGGCGGCGCCAAGCGGTTCGACGAGGCGCCGGCCGGCGGCGAAATCAGCCCCCACCACCCCTGGAACAAGGCGACCTGGCCGCGGCCCGACGGGGCCAACGGGGCCAACGGGGCTGGCTACTCGTGGGCGACCGCGCCCCGGTGGGACCGGACGCCGATGGAGTCCGGCGCCATCGCGCGCCAGTGGGTCGCCGCCAAGGCCGGCGACGTCCGGCACCCGCTCGTCGAGTCGACCGGGGACGGGCTGACGCTGACGCTCCCGAAGGTCGCACTCCCGGAGTCGTCGTTCCGCTGGGACGTCCCCGACCGCGTGAACGCGGCCGAACGGCTCCGCGCGAAGGCGTACAACCTCGCCTACGCCGGCATCGCCTGCTACGAGGCGCTCGTCGAGACGCTCGACGAACTCAAGGACGGCGACGCCCGCGTGCACGACGGCCTCACCATCCCGGACTCCGGCAGGGTCCGCGGCGTCGGGTTCTGCGAGTCCGGCCGCGGCGCCGTCACCCACCACGTCACGGTGGCGGGCGGGACCCTCGACACCTACCAGATCCTCACCCCGAGCACCTGGGCGGCCTCGCCGACCGACCCGTTCGACGCGGCCGGTCCCATCGAGGCGGCCGTCCGGAACACGCCGGTCCGTGACGGCGCGGCCGGAACCGAAGCCGACCTCGACCTCCTCCGGGCCGTCCGGAGCTTCGACCCCTGCATGACCTGTGCGGGCCACTGACCGAGCGCACCGCCCGGCGGGTCGGCCGGCAGACGCGGGTCGGGCCTCAGTGCTCGTGGTCGTGTCCGTTCCCGTGGTCCTGGTCCGACGGGCAGGCCTCCTCGGCGTGGTCGGGGTCGTGACACCAGCAGTCGTCGTCGCACTCGTTGTGACTCGAGTCGAACCCCTGGATGTCGTCGAACTCGTCGGCGAACCGCTTGGCCGCCTCCCGCTCGCCCAGTTCGGTGAACACGTACCCGCCGTCGACCGGTTCGAGGTGGCCGCTCGTTTCCAGGTCGGCGAAGGTGTCATCGACCACGCCCGGCGGCGCGTCGAGGAACCCGCGGAGGTCGGCGGGGGCCACCGCGTCCTCGATGCCTTCCCCGAGCATCCAGTAGGCCGCCTCCATCACCTCGTCGCGCCAGAAGAGGTCGTCGTACTCGCCGGTCGTGGCGTCGCTCATCGTCAGGACGTCGGGGCGGACCACCAAAAGCCTGACTCACGGTAACGGTTAACACGCTCCGGGTTCGAGGGTGACCGTGACCGACGTCGACCACGGGGCGGACGTTCGTGCCGCCGGCCGCGCCGATCCGGAGATCCTCGTGGCCTGCATGGGGAACGTCCTTCGGGGCGACGACGGGTTCGGCGTCGCCGTCGCCGAGGCCCTCGCGGACCGTGACCTGCCGCCGGGCGTGACCGTTACCGAGGTCGGCATCTCCGGCGTGAGCATGGCCCAGGACCTCATGGACGGCTACGACGCGATGGTGCTGGTCGACGCGATGGAGCGCGGCGCGGACCCCGGGACGGTCCACGTCGAGCGCGCCGAGGTGCCCGACCTGGACGACTACAGCCGCCGGGAGATCGGGAGCTTCGCCGCCGACATGCACCAGACCGACCCCTCGAAGGTCCTCGTATTGGGGGAAGCCCTCGAGGTGCTCCCGGAGCCGACCGTGCTCGTCGGCTGCGAACCCGAGGGTACGGACGACCTCGCGGACTCGCTCAGCGACCCCGTGCGGGCGGCCGTACCGCGTGCCGTCGCCCACGTCGAGACGGTCGTCGACGAGATCCGGACGCTGGCGGACGCCTGAGGCCCACACCGGGTCGTTCCCCGACCGAAGACCTAAGGTATGTCATGCCAAAACACGCCACAGGTGAGCACTGATGGGCAAGAACTTCTATCAGAAGGTCCGGGCCCAGGTGAAGAAGAACCTCCAGCCGGTGATTACGGGCCCGCTGGGGATGGACCACGCTATCCGGGCGACGACGCCGCTGTCGGTGCCGGAGGCCCAGTCGGCCCTCGCGGAGTACCTCCAGGCCGGGGACTTCCACGTCATCCACGAGACCGACGTGAAGGGCATCCACAACCACTACGAGATCGAGTACCCCGAGTTCAGGATCCTCAAGGTGGTGAAGGCGAGGACGTTCATGGAGTGCCCGATGGCGAGCAGCGCCGTCGACCTCGACCCGGGCACCTCCAGCGTCCTCCCACCGGGTATCATCCTCTACGACCTCGACGGCACCACCCACGTCAGTGCCGTCCGGCCGTCGACGCTGCTCGCCGTGTTCCGGGACCCCGACGTGCGCGAGACCATCGTCGAACTCGAGGGGGCACTCTGGGACGCCTTCGAGAACGGCATCCCGGAGGCGACGATGCTCGAGCAGGAACCGCCGATCCGGCCCGGGGTCAACACCCGCCGCGCCCGGATGAAGCAGCTGTTGAACCCGTTGCTGTCACTGGTGGACGCCGAGTACGCAATCCACGTATCCACCGACCAGGCACCCAACGAGGTCAAGGACCACCTCCGCGATTCGCTGGCGCGCCGCGGCCAGCGCGTCGTCGGCGAGGTCGCCGACGGCCGCATCATGCTCGTCGTCAACCCCGGTCAGGCCCACAAGGCGCTCGCCATCGACCCCGACGTCGCGGTGTTCGCGCCGCTGTCGGTCTCCATCCTCGAACGCGACGGCCGCACCCACGTCCGGAGCGTCCGGCCGACGACGCTGCTCATCTTCTTCGCCCAGCCGGACCTCCAGGACATCCTGATGGAGATGGAGATGCTGCTGTGGAACGGCATCGTCGACGGCGTCCCCGGCGGCCGCATCGAGAGCCGCCAGCCGCCGCTGCAGCCCGAGGGTGGCCAGCGCACGACCGCCGGCGGCTTGCCCGGCGGGCTCGGGTCCGCGATGAAGCGCCCCGGCGACTGACCTCGTGGGCTGCACACCGGCCGGCCCGGTTTCTATAGGGGCTGGATATTGCGGGTGGTTCAGGACGGTGTGTCTGAACGTTAGTGCAGTCCTCCGAAGTCCTCGGCCGGTTCGAACCAGGCGACAAAGACATCACCACGTCCGAAGCCCTCGGCCGGCTCGACTTCCGGCAGACGGTCCTGCGCGGCTCGCTGTACTCGCCGGCGCGGGCTGCGACTGCCGACGTCACGCTCGCGTGCTCACGGCTCGCTGCGCTCGCCGTTCGCTCGTTCGGCGCCGCTCCCTCCGGTCGCGCCGCCCGCCGC
>CAZATR010000151.1:0-5914 GCA_964488035.1 uncultured Natronomonas sp. | reverse complement strand
CTCGCGATGGGCAAGCTCCGCGAGGAGATGGGCAAGCCCACGAACAACCTCGAGCGCCTGTTCCTCCTGGTCGACGGCGAGGTCGACTACACGAAGGACATGCGCGCCATCACCCCCACGGGCGGGCTGCCGGAGTGGAAGGAACTGCGACACAACACTTCCCGCGCGGCCAGCGCCGCCGGCCTCATCGCCGTCGACGGCCCCTACGACGACATCCGCGACGTCGAGGGGTACCACGACCGCATCACCGCCAACAGCGCGATGGGGATGCTCGGCATCTGGTCGCTCACCCCCGGCCAGGTCGTCGAGGCGAACAAGAGCCCGCTGCCGCCCGCCGAGGGCTACTGGACGCTCGAGGCCGGCGGCCGCACGGCCCAGCTCGAGACGCAGGGCGACGTCGAGGTCTACGGCGGCGAGACGGTCGACCTCGAGGCCGAGAACGGCGGCTACGAACTCGAGGTCGCCGGCGACGAGTTCTACCTCGAGAGCGACGAGGAGCTCGCCGCCGAACTGCTCGACCTGCTGGACTACGTGCCGAGCCTCGACGACATCGTCGACTCCATGGAGGAGTTCGAGGCCGCCAAGGAGGCCGGCAAGGGCGCCATCGCCATGACCCGCGCCGCCACGGTCCGCATCGACGGCGTCGAGGTCGAGGTCTCCAGCGACCGCATGTGGGACGAGGCGACCTACCAGGCGCTCCAGACCCCGATCACGCTGTTCCAGGACGTCTACGAGAACCGTCCCGACCAGCACGACGACCTCGCCGAACTGTACAGCGAGGACGTCGTCGAGCGGGCGATGGACGTCGGGAACTAAAACCCACTTTTTACACGGGCGGGCGGCAGCGCCGCCCGCCCGTGTAAAAACTTGGGGAAAATATGCGCGCGCTCCTCCAGCCGCTCAGCCTCCCTGCGGTCGGCTGAGCGTTAGTCGTCGCGCGCTACGGCGCCTCACTGCGTTCGGCGCCGCGAACCGCCTCGGGGGCCTTCTACGAAGGCCCCGCTCGGCGGATGCTTGTCATCAACAGTGACGGAATTGCAGGTACTACCGTCGTAGCTCAACCCGGTTTTGTCGGGGACTGACGCCCTTACGGCCGGATCCGGTGTGAGAGACTCGACAGCACCTCGTCGTCCCCGAACGGCGTCTCGCTGTGCGGCGTCGGCCGGACCGCCTCCTTGTCCGCGAGGAACGCCGCCAGGTTGTCGCTGTCGGCGTGGTCGTAGCCGCCGACGGTCCAGGGTGGCCAGATGGTGAGGTGTTCGAACCGGCCGCCGCTGCCGTTCCAGCGGGCGTAGATCTCGGCGGCCCCGTCGTTGGCGACGACCGCCATGGCGCCCTCGGTCGCACGCATCGCCTCGACGTAGTCCGGCAGCGTCGCGGCACCCTGGCCGGTGACCGCGCCGAAGACGTTCCGGACGGCCCGGTGGTCCGAGTGGTCCAGGAGCAGCGACCGGAGCGCGTCGTCCCCGTCCGTCATCCACCGTGGGTACGGTTCACACGGGCATAAGCCTCCGGGTCACCGACGGTCGCGCCGGCGTCGCGTTAACCGACGCCGGCTGTCGCGGTATCGGTGGGGCTTTCTCCGAGCGGGTCACACCGGCGTGCATGCTCAACTACGTGACGACGAACGAGGGGAAGGTCCGGGAGGCCGAGGAGTACCTCGACGAGGTGGCGGCGCTGGAATACGACTACCCCGAGATCCAGGCCGAGTCGATGGCGGCCATCGCCGCCGAGGGCGCCCGCGCCGCCTACCGATACGCCGGGGCGCCGGTCATCGTCGACGACGCCGGCCTGTTCGTCGAGGGCTTCGACGGGTTCCCCGGCCCCTACTCGGCCTACGTGGAGGAGACCCTCGGCGTCGACCGCGTCGGTCGCCTCGCGCGCCGGGAGGACGCAACGCGAGCGCGGTTCCGCTGTGTCGTCGCCTACTGCGACGGCGAGCCGTTCGAGGCCTCCCCGGAGCCGGTCGACACCGGGGACCGGCGAGGGCAGGACCTGTCGGCCGACGAGCGCGCGTCGGCCGCGACCGACGAGTCGGTCGAAGCCAGCGACCTCCCGGTGAAGCTGTTCACCGGCGCCGTCCCGGGTCGGATCGTCGAGCCGCGCGGCGACGGCGGCTTCGGCTACGACCCCATCTTCGAGCACGACGGCCGTACCTTCGCCGAGATGTCCGCCGCCGAGAAGAACGCCGTCTCCCACCGCGGCCGGGCGCTTGCGGCCTTCGCCGAGTGGTACCAGGACCGCTCGAGGTAGGCGGTCGGCCGCGGTCGTCGGCCCGTAGCAGCGAGCGGCAACGGCCGGCGGGTCGTCGGACGCCCGGAGGGGCCGCCGGCTGACGGCGGGGCCCGTCGGTGTCCGACGCGTGATGTGTCGTGTGTCACGTGAACATACCTCAAATACCTGAGAGTACGGGATTCCGGCACAACGGCCTGCTCGTCGCCGCTCACCGGTGTCTGACGCCGAAATGAACGACGGTGGAAGGCGTAACGTTAATACCTCGAAATATTCCAAGATAGGGATATGTACCCGTCGCCCCGCCGAATCACGGAGTTCGCCGGCACGGCCTTCGGCATCAGCGGGCTGGTGCTGCTCGGACTCGTCACCGGGGCGGACCTCCTGACGGTCACCATCGACGTCCTCTCGGTCCACCTGGCGTTCTTCGAGGGCGCGGTGACCGTCGGGGTGTTCACCGCGTTCGTCCTCGGGACCGGCGCCTACGTGCTGTGGGGCGTCTGGCGCGACGAGCCGGACGCCCGCCTCGACGACGGACCCGAGATCCGCGCCGTCGTCCCGGCCTACCGGGACGTGGCGGTCGTCGACACCTGCGTCGAGAGCCTCGTGGAGAGCGACTACGGGTCGGTCGCGGTGAGCGTCGTCGTCGAACCGGACGACCTCCGGACCCGCCGACGGGCCGAATCCCTCGCGGCGGCCCACGACGCCGTCGCCTGCCTGGTCAACGGCAACCCCGGCTCGAAGGCCGGCGCCATCAACCACGCGGTCGCCGAGAGTGACGCCGACTACTTCGCCGTCTTCGACGCCGACGAGGCCGTCTCGCCCGGCTTCCTCCCGGCGGCGATGGGGGAGCTCCTCGCCGGCGCGGAGGTCTTCCAGGGCCGCCGCATCCCGCGACCCACGGGCGTCGTGGAGGCGCTCGCGTACTGCGAGCGCATCGTCGTCCAGACCGGCTACGCCGCCGGCGAGCTGTTCGGCTTCACCCACTGTCAGAGCTCCTCGACGGCGTTCACCCGCGAGGCCTTCGAGACCGTCGACGGCTACGACGACAAGCTGACCGAGGACATCGACTTCTCCCACAAGTGCCACCGTGCCGGCCTCGCCGTCACCCGGCGGCGCGACGTCGCCAACACCATGGAGGCGCCCCACAGCCTCCGTGACCTCTGGGGCCAGCGCAAACGGTGGCGCATCGGCCACGTCGAGGTGGTCGACGGCCAGCTTCGCGAGACGGCGACCGGCGGCGTCGGCGCCGACGACGTGCTCTCGATCGGTCGAGCGGCCGGCGCCGTCGGCGCCGGCGCGTTCCTCGTGGTGTTCTGCGCCCACGTCCTGCTGCTCGCCACCCAGGGCGTCGAGTCGGCCTTCCTCGTTCCCTACGCCTCCGTGCTCGGCGTCGTCGGCGGCGTCTGGCTCCGGGACTACCTCGCCGGCCGCGTCCGGCGGCCCGGCGTCGGCATCCTCCTGGTGCCGCTCGTCTACGTCGGCCACGGCGTCCTCACCGTGAAGGCGGTCCTCGAGTACTACCTCACCTGGGATGGCGAGTGGTACAAGGTGACCAAGGTCGGCGCCTGACGTCCGGCGGACGCCGGACGCTGCCTCGTCCTCGACGCCCACGCCACCCACCGGGCATCGGCCCCGCTCCGTCCGGTCGGTCCGCCCGCCCCAAACGACTACACACCTCCGGCCGAGGATACCCCCGTGACGACCATCGACGACGGCTCGGCCGGCCGCCTGCTCGACCGGCGGGCCGCCGCGAAGTTCCTCGCCGGCTTCCTCCTCGCGGCGGCGCTCGTGTACCTGCTCGGCGCCGTCGTCGGGTGGGGCGAGACGGTCCGACAGCTGCGGGCCGCCGACCTCCGCTGGGTCGTCGTCGCGTGTCTCTCGACCGTGCTCTGTCTCGCCGCCTGGACGAAGACCTGGCAGGTCGTCATCGGCGCCCTCGGCGTCACCGTCCCCTACCGGAAGCTCGTGACGACGTTCTTCGCGGCCACCTTCGCCAACTACGTCACGCCGATGGGCCAGGCCGGCGGCGAGCCCTTCATCGCCTACGTGCTCGCCCGCGAGACGGAGGCGAGCTACGAGGAGAGCCTCGCCAGCGTCGTCACCGCCGACCTCCTCCGGGCGCTCCCGTTCTTCAACGTCGGGTTCGTCGGCGTCGGCTACCTGCTGGCGACCCGGGGGCTCTCCGAGCGGACCGCGGAGTTCGCCGTCGCCATCGCCGCCCTGGCGGTCGCGCTCCCGGTCGGCGTGGCCGTCCTGTGGCGACACCGGGAGGGCGCCGAGACGACGCTGCTCCGCGCGCTGGCGCCGATCGCCGACCGGACGGCACGGCTCGACATCGCGTCGGTCCGCGAACGGATCGACCACCTCGTCGAGTCCGTCGAGGTCATCGCCGCCGCCCGGCGGCCGCTCGCGGTCGCCCTGGCCTTTGCCTACGTCGGCTGGCTCCTCTTTGCGCTCCCGCTGTACTTCTCCGGGCTGGCGCTCGGGCTCCCGGTTCCGCTCCTGCTCGTCGCGTTCCTCGTGCCCGTCACCGTCATCGCCGGCTCCTCGCCGACGCCCGGCGGTCTCGCCGCCATCGAGGGCACCCTCGTCGTGCTGTTGGCCGCGCTGACGGCGCTGACGGCCGGCGAGGCCCTGGCCGTCACCACCGTACACCGGCTGACCAGCTACTGGTTCGTCGTCGCCGTCGGCGGCCTCGCCGCGCTGTGGGTGCTCCGGCGGACGTGAGGACGGTCGTGGCCCACACGCCTAAGCCCGGCCCGGCCGAGGAGCGCCCATGACCGTCGACGGAACGGCGCTCGTCACCGGCGCATCCGCGGGCATCGGCCGCGGGCTGGCGACCGAGTTCGCCGCCAACGGACACGACGTCGTCCTGGTGGCCCGCCGGGAGACGGCGCTGCACGAGCTCGCGAACGATCTGGAGGACGCCCACGGGGTCCGGGCCCACGCCATCGCCATGGACCTGGCATCCATCGACGCGGCGAACGAGCTCCACGCCGAGACCGACGACCGCGACCTCCGCATCGATGTCCTCGTGAACAACGTCGGCATCGGAACCCAGGGCGCCTTCGTCGAGAACGACCTCGACCGGGAGTTCGACCAGATGCAGCTCAACATGGTCACACCCACGCAGCTAACCCACCTGTACGGCCGCGAGATGGCCGACCGCGGCCACGGGGGAATCCTCAACGTCGCCTCGACGGCAGCCTGGTTCCCCGGCCCGTTCATGGCCATCTACTACGCCTCGAAGGCCTACATGAAGAGCTTCTCCGAGGGAATCGCCGAGGAGCTCCGCCCGGAGGGCGTCGACGTGACCGTGCTGTGCCCCGGCCCGGTCGACACCGAGTTCCAGGCACGGGCCGACAACGAGGACACGCCCATCGGGAGCGGCGAGATGCAGGACGTCGAGATGGTCGCTCGCGCGGGCTACGACGGCCTCCAGGGCGGCGACACCGTCGTCGTCACCGGCTGGACGTACAAGCTGCTGACACGGGTCTCGAACGTCCTGCCGAACCGCTTCACCCGACAGTCCGCGAAGAACCTGAACACGCCCGATTGACTCCGGGCGGACCGTCATCCCGATCGTCGGTCAACTCTGGCCAGCAGCACCTGCACGGACCCGTTTGCGTATGGAGTGATCCGGTATTGTTCGATTTCTACACCGCAACCGTCTTGAAAG
>CAZATR010000150.1:0-5917 GCA_964488035.1 uncultured Natronomonas sp. | reverse complement strand
GTCGAACTCGAAGTCGCCGCGCGGCACGTTCGCCGACGCCTCGAACGCGTCCATATCCGACCCTGCCACCGGAGGGTCAAAAACCCCACCGGGTGCGGCGACATTGGAGCCGCGCCGACGACCCGGACCCGCTGGCGCGGTCGTATGAAAACTTATTACGGTGTATAAATGACGGGTGCCCGATGCAGCTCTCCACGCCATCGCGACGCCGGGTGCTCGGCCTGCTCGGCACCGGCGTCGCCGGAACGCTCGCCGGCTGTAGCGACCGTTTGATCGGCGGTGAGTCGACACCGACGGCCGGGACCCAGTCCGCGACGGACACCGAGACGGTCACGCCCACCGCGACGGTGACGCCGACGCCGTCGCCCTCGCGCACGCCGACCTCGGAGGGCGTCACCGCGGATGGGACGTTCGGCGTCGCGGGTGACGAGACGGCGTTCGGGACCTCGCTCGACCTCTCCGCGGACGGCCGCACCGCCGTCGTCGGCGGGACCGGATCGGATACCACACATCGGCCGCCGGAGCCAGGTGCGGCGTACGTGTTCGAGCGCAGCGACGGGGAGTGGCAGCGAATCGCCGAACTCACGTTCCCGGGAGATGACGACGACTCCAGCACCGCCGAGGGCGACGACGGATCGAGGTTCGGCAGTCCGGTCGCCATCTCGGCGGCGGGCGACCGATGTTTCGTCAGTGACCCGCACGTCGGCGAGGTACACGCCTACGAACGCTCGGGCAGCGGGTTCGAACGCCGCGCCACGATCACTCCGCCGGACGCCGACGGCGGGTTCGGCGAGCGGATCGATGTCGCCGCCGACGGGACCACCGTCGCCATCGCCGAGGACACCGGGAACGAATCTACCGGGCGGTCGATCCATCTGTTCGGCGGACCCGACGGCGGATGGAGCCGGGAAGCGGTCCTTCCGCCCGACCGGGCGTCGGCCGACACCTGGCGCGAGCACGGCTCGACGTTCGGTGTCGACGTCGTGCTGGCGGGGGACGGTGCGTCCCTGCTCGTCGGCTCGACGGACGCCGAGTCCCCGGACGGGTCTGCGGCGGGGGCGGCGTATCTGTACCGGCGGCGGGACGGCGAGTGGACCGACCCGGACGTGCTGGGCCCCGACGTGGCGGCCGACCACGACGCCTACGGGGCCGTCGTCGCGCTCTCCCCGGACGGCCGGACGGCGCTGGTCGGCGCCCACGATCTCATGGGCCCTGAACGGCTGGATACCACTACAACCTACGTATTCACGGCCGAAGCCGACGCCTGGACCGTGTCCGAACTCGCGCCGACACATCGGTACGCCGCCGCTGCACTGTCGGGCGATGGCACCGGGATCGTCGGTCACCGCGAGACCGACGGCACGGACCGGCCCCTGGCGTCGCTGCTCCGCCGGGGCGCCGACTGGCGCCGCGACGCGGTGCTCGTGACCCCGCAGTCGCACTCCTGGACTGACCGGAGTGCGGCGCTGTCGGCGGACGGCAGCACCGCACTCGTTGGGCAGGGCACGGCGACCGGGGAACAGGAGCCGCCGGCGCCCGTCTACGCCTACCGGGTGTAGGCAGCCGCTCGTCGGTGGCTCCCGGACCCGACCCAGTGCTTTTGGTAACACGCCGCATTGGGGCTGCCATCGATGAAGTACCACGACGGGGAGCCTCTCAGACACGTCGGGGACGTCCCGGCGATGGGGGCGGACCGCTACGGCGGCAAACTCGCCCTCGAATACCGAGGCGAGGAGTACGGCTACGACGACTTGGAGGCCCGCGCGAACCGGGTCGCGAACGCGCTCGCCGAGGCCGGGATCGCGCCCGGCGACCGGGTCGCGCTGTACCTGGGCAACTCCCTGCAGTTCCCGGAGTCGTTCTTCGGCGTCATCAAGGCCGGCGCCGTCGCCGTGCCGCTGAACCACCGGATGGACCGTGAGTCCCTCCGCTACATCATCGACGACGCCGACGCCGAAGCGCTCATCACCTCACCCGTGTTCCCGAGCGTGGGCACCGACCTCGCCGACCACGTCCCGCTGGCGTTCATCCCGGGCGGCGCCGACGGCGTCGAGGACTACGATGCCCACGTCGACGCCGCATCGCCCGAGTTCGATCGACCGGCGCGCGCGTACGACGACGTGGCCATTCAGTGCTACACCTCCGGGACGACCGGGGACCCGAAGGGCGTGCTGACCACCCACGAGAACCTCCTGACGACGGCGCAGTCGTACTCCTCGCGCGGCGGTGCCGACCCGGAGACCGACGTCGCGCTGTGTTTCCTCCCGCTGTTCCACATGTACGGGCTGAGTACCGTGATGCTCACCGGCCTCTACAACGGCGCGACCATCGTGCTCCGGACGATGCCGGTGCCGTCGGACCTCCTGAACGCGATCACCGAGTTCGAGGTGACGCAGTTCGCCGGCATCCCCGCGGTCTACATCGAGATGCTGGAGGAACTCGAGGCGAACCCCGAGGCGTACGACGTCTCCAGTATCGAGACGCTCGGGAGTGGCGCGGCGCCGCTGGCCGACGACACCCGCCGCCGGATCGAGGACGCCTTCGACACGCCGCTGACCGAGGGGTGGGGCATGACGGAGACTTCGCCGGCCGGTACCACGGAGTCGACCTACGGCGTCACCACCGAGGCGGGCTGTATCGGCCAGCCGCTCCCGAACGTCGAGCTCAAACTCGTCGACCCAGAGACCCGCGAGACCCGGGTGCCCGCGACGGCGCTGGACCCGACCGCCGCGACGAGCCTCGACGAACACGGCATCGATCCCGACGACGAGGCCCAGGTGACCGGCGAGATCGCGATCCGCGGCCCGCAGGTGTTCGAGGGCTACCACGGGATGCCGGAGACGACCGACGCGGTGTTCGACGACGAGGGCTGGTTCTACACGGACGACATCGCCCGCGTCGACGAGGACCGGTTCCTCTGGATGGTCGACCGCGCCGACGACATGCTCATCGTCGGCGGCGAGAACGTCTACCCCGCCGAGGTCGAGGACGCGCTGTTCGACCACCCCGACGTCCAGGCCGCGGCCGTCGTGGGCGCCGACCACCGGACCAAGGGCGAAGCGCCGGTGGCGTTCGTCGTGTTCGAACCCGGGGTCGATGAGCCGCCGAGCGAACGCGACCTCCGGGCGTTCGCCCTCGAGCGCGTGCCGACGTACGCCCACCCGCGGCGCGTGTTCGTGGTGGACGAGCTCCCGCGGAGCGGCACCCGGAAGGTCCAGCGGTACAAGCTCGAGACGGACGCCGCCGAGCGGCTGGGCGGCCCGCTCGAACCGAGCGAACAGCTGTAGACGACTGCGCCCGACGATTTTGGCCCCGCAGCCGACCGCCCCGATTCGGCGTCGCGTTGATAGCCGTCGGGACCCAACCCCACGACGTGAGCGACGTGAGCGACGACGTCCCCGACGAGGCCGAGGAACTGCTCACCCGAAAGCCACGCATCGCCCACCTCGCCACGTGCCGGGACGGTCGCCCGCACGTCGCGCCGCTGTGGTACAACTACCGGGCCGGCACCGTCGAGATCACGACGACCGGCCGGAAGCTGACGAACCTCCGGCACAACCCGCGGGTCGCCGTCTCCGTCCAGGCGGACGACGACGGGAGCGCTGTCTGGGGCGTCTCACTCCAGGGGACCGCACGCGTCGTCGAGGACGAGGACGAACGGGAGGCGGTACTCCGCCGTATCAATCGACGGTACGGCGCCGACGAGGACGCCTGGTCCGACAACACTCCGGTGAAGATCGACGCCGCGACCGTCGACTACTGGGACTACGAGAACTAGGTTCGTCGCGAACGGTGCATGTAGGGAGTCTATGTTGCGGGTGGTTCATGAGCATGTTCCTGAAATATTTCGTCAACTTGCGAAGCCCTCGGCCGGCTCGACCCGCCGGGCCTCGCTGCGCTCCTCGGCCTTCCGGCCTGCGGTGCTTGCGTCGGCCGGGCGGGATCGACCGCCCGGGTCGCGCCGCAAGGGGAGTCGCTGCGCAGGCCCTATCCGACCGGAGGGAGGATATCCTGCGTGGTTCGAGAGACGCCTTCGGCGTCTCTCGTCATCCCGAAAATCTCCGATTTTCGGAGACAGCGACCGCGAGCCCGCCGAGGGCTTTCGAGGTGGTCACTGCCGCTCGATCAAAGAAAACCGGAACCACTCGGTACACACCAGGGTCGTTCGGTTAGTTCACAAACCCGATAACGGAAGACTGTGACCAGCTTACCGGGCCGAGCGGAGCGAGGCGTGGTTTCGCCGGCTGCGAGCGATAGCGAGAGACGACCGGAGGGACCCGTGAGCCAGGGAGCGGCCGCGGGTAGTTTTCCTCACGTTTTTGCGAGCGAGGAAGTCCGCGCCACCGGTGCGGATCCCGAGCGAGTAACAAGCGGGTGCGAAAGCGGGTTTCTCAAAACTTATCCCCCCGCCTCGGCTTGGCGTATTCATGAGCGATATCGTCGTGACGTTGCCGGACGGCTCCGAGCTCGAGGTCCCGTCCGGGTCGACGGTCGAGGAGGTGGCCTACGAGATCGGGCCGGGCCTCGGTGAGGACACGGTCGGCGGGGTCGTCGACGGCGACCTCGCGGGCAAGGAGGAGCCGCTGGTGGCCGACTGCGAACTCGTCATCATCACCGAGGACTCCGAGGAGTACCTGACGGCGCTACGGCACTCGGCGGCACACGTCTTCGCGCAAGCGCTCCAGCGGCTCCACCCGGCGGCGAAACTCGCCATCGGGCCCCCGACCGACGAGGGCTTCTACTACGACGTCGCCGGCGTCGACCTGGACGAAGCCGACCTCGAGGCGATCGAGGCCGAGATGGAGGACATCATCGCGGCCGACTACGACATCGAGCGCGTCGAGCGGTCCCGCGATGAGGCCCTGGACCTGTACGCGGACAACCCCTACAAGCGCGACATCCTGGAGGACGAAGCGGCCGGCGGGGACACGGTCTCGTTCTACGAGCAGGACGGCTGGCAGGACCTCTGTCGCGGCCCGCACGTCGAGTCGACGGGCGAGATCGGCGCCGTGACGCTGTTGAACATCGCGGCGGCGTACTGGCGCGGCGACGAGGACAACGACACGCTCACCAGGGTGTACGGGACGGCCTTCGAGACCGAATCCGACCTCGAGGACTACCTCGAGCGCCGCGAGGCGGCGAAGGAGCGGGACCACCGGAAGATCGGCCGCGAGATGGACCTGTTCTCCATCCCGGACGTCACGGGCCCCGGGCTGCCACTCTTCCACCCGAACGGCAAGCGCGTGCTCCGGGAACTGGAGGCGTTCGTCGACGAGCTGAACGACGACCAGGGCTACGAGTTCGTCGAGACGCCGCACCTGTTCCGGACGGAGCTGTGGAAGCAGTCCGGCCACTACGACAACTACGTCGACGACATGTTCCTGCTCGACGTCAACGACGAGGAGTACGGCCTCAAGCCGATGAACTGCCCCGGCCACGCCACCATCTTCACCCAGGGCAACTGGTCGTACCGCGACCTCCCGGTCCGGTACGCCGAGAACGGGAAGGTCTACCGGAAGGAGCAGCGCGGCGAGCTCTCGGGGCTCTCCCGCGTGTGGGCGTTCACCATCGACGACGGCCACCTGTTCGTCGAGCCCGACGCCATCGAGCGGGAGGTCACCGGCATCATGGACCAGATCCACGAGGTCCTGGAGACGTTCGACCTCGACTACGAGGTCGCCCTCGCGACCAGACCGGAGAAGTCCGTCGGCTCCGACGGGATCTGGGAGCAGGCCGAGTCACAGCTCCGGGACGTCCTCGCCGACAGCGGGCTCGACTGGGACCTCGAGCCCGGCGACGGCGCCTTCTACGGCCCCAAGATCGACTTCGCCTTCGAGGACGCCCTCGGGCGGAACTGGGACGGCCCCACGGTCCAGCTCGACTTCAACATGCCCGAGCGGTTCGACCTCACCTACAC
>CAZATR010000149.1:0-5924 GCA_964488035.1 uncultured Natronomonas sp. | reverse complement strand
TCCGCCCGAACCCATCCCCTTATTGCGGTTTCACCCCGAATACAAGGCCGTTTATCCGCCGGTCTCGGCGCGGAATCGGGGGTGTCTGGCGGTGTCCAAGGTCGTCGAACTCGAGCCGCCGATCCGCGAGTTCTGCGGCGGCTACATCGTCGACGACGACCAGGTCTGTCCCGCGTGCTCCGCCGGATTCGACGCTAATGACACAGACGAAATAGCCGAGTGGCTTGCGAGCGGCGAGATCGATGAAGACCGGCTCGATCCATGACTGAATGCCCGAGGATTCAAGCGCGGGCACCGACTATACCCTTCTAAGATGAGCCTCGAGGACCAGGACGCTCCCGACGAATCGCTCGCGGACCGCGTCCGCCGCGTGATTGCCGAGGATCGCGACCTCTTCGACGCCCTCGACGACTAACCCGTTCTCGCTGTTCCGCCTGTTGTTTCTCCACTAACCTTAGGTAAGCGAGCTACCAGTTGTGCATCTTCCGGGTGTAGCGAGTAGTCACCGCCACGTCTGGTCGACAGAGGTCCGATACCGAAGGGCGATGACTGAGGTGTTCGCGGTGTCCTGGATGCCGTGGGGCGGGTGGGCGTCACGGGCTTCGTCGATGTTGTCGGCGGATTCGACGAGGTGGGGTGAGGGCGGCGTCGACCACGCGACGGCGATGGGTCGCGAGCGGCCACGACCCGCCGGAGGCGACCCGGCCAGCGCGACCCGTACCGCGGACGGCCCCTGCTCAGCCGAGTGGTAGTCACGATAACTAGCCCGTGGTCGAGTTCCACCTTCAGTTACATAGCGAACAAGGGTATGCGTGTATCGGCACTGATCCGGGACGTGGAACGTGGAGCAAACGATAGGCGGGTTTCCCGGCTCTCCCCTGATCGAGTCGCGGTCGCCGGCCACGTCCCGCGAACCATCCCCGAACGGGGAACACGAACCAATGACAACTGAAGAATCAGACGGCAGATTCGGTCGACGGACAGCAATCAAGGGCGGCGTCGGGCTCGTTTCGGTCGCCAGCGTCGGCGGCCTGGGCATGTACCTCACGTCGCGGCCGGCGTTGGCGCTGGAGACGGACGACGCCATCACCGCATCCGACGTGACCCTTTCGAACAACGAACAGGAGATCACGGACGTTACGCTTCAGCCGACGTTCGATCTCGACTACGAGAACTTCTCGGGCGGGATCGACGAAATCGACTTCGACGTGACGGTCAGCCAGGTGACCGCGAACGTCACGACCGCCCCCGGCGTCGCCGCATCGACGCTCGTCACCGACTGGCACGCCGACAGCACGTCCGGGGACTACGTCGCCTACGAGTCCGGGACGGCGACCGACGGCGGCGCCCTCGTTTCGGAGGCGAACCACGCCGTCGGGACGACCGAAGCGATCGCCTCCGTCGACGAGAGCATCGATTTCGACGCCACCGCCATCACCAGCGGGGCGACCGCGGGAACGGACGAAACCGGCTCGTTCACCGGGACGGCGAGCATCGTCAACAACCTGTCGGACATGGTCGTCGAGCACTTCCCGGGTGGCGGTACCTCGACCGCGCTGTCGGACGACGAGGCCGGCGTCAGCGAGGTGACGCTGGACTACGCCGTCACACTCCGCGACCTCGATAACGGCGTGACGAACCAGGACACGGAGACCGTCTCGTACAACGTGATCATCGACAATCCCGCCACCGACACCGACACCAGCGGGACCAGCGGCACCGGCGCCACCGGATCGTAACCGGCGACCCCGCGTTTCCGACCGCCCGGTTTTTCACCGACGTCACGAGTACCACGATTCGAGAAGCCCGGCAGAACGGGCCGGGGCCCGACAGGGGACCCCGACCGCGGGCGGATCGGTGGCGACACGATCGCCGTCCGAACGGCACTTCGACCCGGTGCAATAGGGGACCGGGATGGCCATCGTCCCCGTCCAGGCTCCCCATGCAGCACCGCCGCCCCACCGTATCCTCCGCCGTCCACGGGACCGTTCCGTGCCGTCCGGTTCCCGGTCAGTCCTCGACCCCGTCGGCGAGCGGTTCCTCGATGTCGAGCAACTCCGCGCTCCGCCGCCAGAGTTTGCGCTGGGCCGCCGCGTCGGTCGCATCCGGGGCGGGCCGCCGCTCGCGACAGCGCGCGAAGTACTTGCCCGTGACGCCCTCGACCTCGTCGCTGGCGGCGAGATAGCAGATGGTGGCGGCGCCGTCTTCGACGGAGTCGGTCATCGGGAACTCGCCGACGAGTTCCCCGATCCGGGGAGCCGGGGCGGGCAGCGCCCTGGAGAACTCGCTGCCAGGGACGATGCCGGGGTGCAGCGAGTTCGAGGTGACGGTGCGGCCGGCGGCCACCAGACGGCGGGCGAGCTCGTTCGAAAAGAGGACGTTCGCCAGTTTGGATCGGCAGTAGGCCGCCCACGGCGAGAGCCCGGTGAGGCTGGCGAGGCGGTCGAGGTTCAGCGTCGCGATGCGGTGGCCGACCGACGCGGTAGTGACCACGCGCGCACCCGGGGCCAGCGTCGGCAACAGCTCGGCGGTGAGCTGGTACGGCGAGAGGTGGTTGATGTGGAACGTGCGCTCGACCCCGAGCTCGGTGTCGCCGTTGTCCTGGAACAGGCCGCCGGCGTTGTTGCAGAGGACGTCCAGCCCGTCGACCGCGCCCAAGACCTCGTCGGCGAGCGCCGAGACCTCGGCTGGGTTCTCGAAGTCCGCGGCGACGAACCGGGCGTCGGCGCCGACGGCCTCGAGGTCGTCGACGACGCGGGCACCGGCGTCCTCGTTGCGGCCGTGGACGATGACGTCGGCCCCGAGCCGACCCAGGGCGAGGGCGGCCTCGCGGCCGAGCCCGCTGGTCGAGCCGGTGACCAGGGCGGTCCGGCCGGCGAGGTCGGCGTCCTCGATGCCGGCCTTCGCTTCGGGCGGCGATTCGCTGCCGAACATACCCGCGATTCGGCCGGACGGTTGATGTACGCTACGTCTCGAACGAGCCGCGGCGGGTCGTGGTCGGGGTGTTCATCACCGGCGGCGGCGCAGGAGGGTTGCCGCGACGAGGAGCGCACCGACCGCGGCCAGCGGGGCGAAGCCGGCGCCGTCCTCGATCGCTGGCGTCGACGACGCGTCGCCGTTCGATCCCCCGCCACGTTCGGTCGCCGTGACGTTCGTCGGTGTCGTGGCGGCCGTCGCGGTCGGAGTCGGGGATGGGGTAGCGGTCGGCGTGGGCGTCGGGGTCGGGGTCGCCGTCGGCGTCGGCGTGGACGTGGGCGTGGGGGTCGGCGTTGCCGTCGGCGTCGGGGTCGCGTCGGGTTCGGACGGCGGCGGGCCGAGGGCCTCGCGGGCGTCCTCGTCCGACGAACAGCCGTCGCAGAGGCCGAAGTAGTGGGAGTACGCCGAGATGTTCGCTCTCTCTCCGTCGGGGGTCTCGCCGGTGACGTCGACGAGGGCCCGGTACCAGCCGGGGTCCGGCGGATTGTCGACACAGCCCTCGAGTTCGAGCACGAGGGTGTCGTCCACCTCGATGGCCGGCTGTTCGGCGTCGCTGAACCCGAAGAGGGCGGCCTCGCCGTCCCAGGCGACCCCGGCGACGTCGAGGGACGACCGGTCGCCGTCGGGGCCCTCGACGTACAGCGCGTGCGGGAGGTCCTCGAACGCACCGCCGTCGCCGCTACAGGCCGCGAGCGCGGCGTCCTCGACCGCGAAGAGGGCCTGCTCCGGCGTCTCGATGGTCCGGTGGCCGTCGAACGCCTCGGTCACCTCGACGGTGAACCGGTAGGTTGCGCCCTCGGCGCCCGGCGACCGGTCGCCCGGGGTCGTCTCGAAGTCGGTGGATTCGGGGCCGTGACTCGCCGCGACCCCTGCCGGGAGAACCGCGAGACAGAGGAGCGCGCACGCGATGAGGACGTAGGGGACTCGCACGGGGCTATGCATGTGTCGGGCGCTACAAAGAATGACGTGGTTCGCCGGTGGTCGAAACCGTCGTCAGGGCAGCGGCAGGCCGGGGTCCGGCAGGCCGGGACCGCCGTCCTCAGGCGGGACGGTGTTGTCAACGACGGTGAACTCACAGGACTCCGTCGGGTTGTCCTGGTTGAACTCACAGTCGATCTCGAGGATCGTCACGCCGAACACCTCGGCCACCAGACTCCCCACCTGGTTCACCGCGTCCAACTCGCCGCCTGCATTGACGCCCTCGCTCGGATCGGGTTCGGGCGCCGTCTGTGCCGCCGCCGGCATCGCGAACATGGTCATGAGTCCGATCGCCAATACGGTTGCCAGGACGAGTCGTGCGTGATTGCGTGCCATCGCATACCACTCTGTCGCTGGGGACTGGTTGGGCTTTACTCCGTCTATGTTCGGCGCTTTAAACGTGGGGTGGAGCCGGGGATTTATACTGTCAGTTTATATACCGCCGGTAATCCCCGACGCGACGACGGTAGGGACGACCGCCCGACCCGGTTCGTCCGCCTCACTCCTCAAGAAGCTCCGCGGTCCCGACGACCATCGACGGGACGACGACCATGAAGACGTGCTCCTCCAGGGGGATGCCCGCGACGTCGATACCGGTGCGCAGTGGGATATCGAAGACGCCGACCTCGAGCGTGTAGCGGTCCCACGCGTACGCGAAGGGGTACAGGACGAGCGAAACCCGCAGCGCCTTCCGCGTGGAGTTCGTCCGCCGGCAGAGCGCGAGTGCGACGGCGCCCCACAGCAGTTCCGTCACCAGGTACGTGTAGCGGCCGAACACCGTGATGTCCCGTGCCATACCGGATGGAGGCGGCCGACCCATTTGTAGCTGCGGAGTTAACATTCAAGGCCACGCCGGGCCAACCCGCAAGGGAGATGGATATCGCTGACATCGCCACCGAGGAGTACATCCAGGTGGACGTCGACGAGCGGTTGGGCAAGGTCAGGTCACTCTTCGAGCACGAGAACCCGAAGGGGATCGTTGTCACCGCGGACGGCGACTACGAGGGGATCGTCACCGAGCGCCAGCTGCTGCAGTCTCACATCGAGGACGACGCGAAGGTGCGGGTGATGGTCCGGAACAACGTGCCCATGGTCGAGCGCACGGACGACGTCCGGGACGTCGCCCGGATGCTCGTCGAGGGCAACACCAAGATCGCGCCGGTGATCGAGGGCGAGGACCTCTGGGGTATCGTCACCGAGGACGCCATCCTCGAGGCCGTCCTCGAGAACCTCGACGTCCTGACCGTCGAGCAGATCTACACCGAGGAGGTCGTCACGCTCACCGAGGACGACAGCCTCGGCAAGGCGATCAACCACCTCCGGGAGCACGGCATCTCCCGGCTCCCCGTCGTCAACGAGAACGGCCGGCTGACCGGGATGGTGACGACCCACGACATCGCCGACTTCGCGGTCCGGACCATGGAGCGCCAGCAGAAGGGCGACCGATCCGGCGAGGCCGACCGGATGCTGGACCTCCCGGTCTACGACATCATGAACAGCCCGGTGGCGACGGTCGACCTCGACGACTCCGTCAGCTCGGCCGTCGAGCGCATGCTCGAGTACGACTACGCGGGCCTCGTGGTCACGCCCGAGCACGACGACAGCCTCATCGCCGGCATCCTGACGAAGACCGACGTCCTCCGGGCGCTCACCTACACCGAGAAGGAGAACATGGACGTCCAGATCACGAACGTCAACCTGCTGGACACCATCGCGCGGGAGGACATCTACGAGGCCATCACCGAGGTGACCGACAAGTACCGCGACATGCAGGTCCAGCACGCCCACGTCCGGTTCCACGAGCACAAGGAGAAGCTCCGCGGCACCCCGTTGGTCCAGTGCCAGATCCGGCTGCGGACCAACCGCGGCCAGGTCGGCGGCACCGGCGAGGGCTACGGCGCCGAGACCGCCTTCCACGTCGCCGTCGACAAGCTCGAGCGGAACGTCCTCGAGCTGAAGGGCACCCGTGC
>CAZATR010000148.1:0-5972 GCA_964488035.1 uncultured Natronomonas sp. | reverse complement strand
TGCTCCGCGGCGACGAGCCGACGGAGGCGCACCTGTGTGACCCGTGCCGTGAGGCCCTCAAGGACGCCGTCGAAGTGGCCTGACCGGCCCGCGGCGGTCCACCGTCGACGTGCCGGCCCCTGAGGGCCACGTCCCCTTCTCCGGACGACGGCCGCCGAGCCCTGGCTCCCGTTCGGGACCCGATCGAACGTCCACAGCCGAAGGCGTCGCTGTCCAGGTCGCTGCATCGTCGCCGCTTCCGCCGGGGCCCCGGAGCGACCGCGCTACCCGTCGTAGTCGGGTGAGGCGATGATGTGGTCGCCGTTCACGAAGCCGACCCGGTAGTACTGCCCGTCGCGGACGGGATAGACCACGAGGGTGCTGCCGCTCCCCGTGCGGGCTTCGATGCGGTCGCGGAGGGAGTCGAGGGCCGGCGGCGACTCCTCGGTAGGGGCGGTGTACTGGCCCTCCTCCATCGCGGTGTCGACGAGCTCCCGTTCCGCCGCCGGGAGCGACCCGTACTCGATCGGATCGACATCGGATCCGTTGGCCGGCGGTGCGGTCGGCTCGAGCCGGAGCCGGTTCGGCATCTCCTCCGTCCCCGCCGGCTTCTTCGTCCCCTCGGACGCGGTGTCGAGCGGGCCGACGCAGCCAGCGACCGCCGCACCGCCCGCGAGGCCGACGTGAGTGAAGAACTGGCGGCGTGTGTGCGCGTTCTCGGGTGGAACGAGCCCGATCCGGGTCATCGACCGAACGAGGGAGGCCCGCCATGATGTACCCGAGGTAAGCCCAAAGAACGATTTGTGTGAGGCAGTGATACACCTGGATCGACGCTGGACCATCCGTATACCGGGTCACTCCGGCGCCGAACCGCGACGGTACTGTCGGGTGGAGCGGTCGGTCCGGGCGGTCAACGACCACCGGGACATTTGACCCCGGCCGGCGATGACCGGAACATGGGCGCGTTCACCACAGGCTCCCTGCTCGCCGGTCCGGCCGCGGTCCTCGCGGCCCCCGGCCACGTGCGGTACGTCACGGACGCCGACGAGACCGGTGACGGCGTCGCGTTCGTCGTCGACGCGATCGCGGACCCGGTCAACGCCGCCGTCCTCGGCGGCGGCTTCCTCGCGACCGTCATCGCGCTCGCGCTGTATCTCCGCCTCCGGCCGTTCGACCGCGACGTGGCGGTGTTCCGTGAGGTGATGACGGGGTACCGCGACCTCCTGCCGTGGCTGCTCCGCCTCGGGTTCGGCCTGCCGCTGGTCGGCGCCGGCTTCGCCGGCTACCTGTTCAACCCGGTGGTGGAGCCGCCCGTCGCCGCCGGGGTCGCCCGCCTGTTCCAGATCGGCCTCGGCTTCGCGCTCCTGTTCGGGCTCGCGACCCGCGTGGCCGCGCTCGTCGGCCTGCTCGCCTACCTCGCGGCGCTGGTCGTCGAGCCGCTGCTTCTGTTCTCCGCCGAGTGGGTGCCCGGCTTCCTCGCCATCGCGCTCGTCGGGAGCGGCCGCCCCAGCGCCGACGACGCTCTCCAGGCGGTCGCGACCGCGGAGGGGACGGTCTACGGCGCCGTCGACCCCGTCCATCGGGCCGCGACCGGACTCAACGAGGCGCTCGCCCCGTACGAGCGGTACGTCCCGACGGTGATCCGCGTCGGGATGGGCGCGTCGTTCGCGTTCCTCGGGCTCTTCGAGAAGCTGCTGGCGCCCCGAATGGCCACGGACGTGGTCCGCGGGTACGGCCTCGTCGAGCTGGCCCCCTTCTCCGCCGACCTGTGGGTGCTCGGCGCCGGCGTCGCCGAACTGACGCTCGGGATCGCGATCCTCCTCGGGTTCTTCACGCGGACCGCCGCATTCGCCGCCATCGGCGTCTTCGTCCTCACGCTGTTCGGTATCCCCGACGACCCCGTCCTCGCCCACATCGGCCTGTTCAGCCTCGCGTCCGCGCTGCTCATCACCGGCGCCGGCGCCGGCGCCCTGGACAACGTCGTCGGCGGGAGCAAGCCGGCGACGTACCGGACGCCGAGCCGGTCCGGCCCCGGCTGACCCGGCGACCGACCGCGCCGGCGGCAACGGCCGCTCGGGACGGGCGGGGCGGTCAGGCGACGGCGAGGTCCTGCTCGGCCTCGAGCAGTTCGTGGTAGCGGTTCCGGATGGTGACCTCGGAGATGTCGGCGACCTCGCTGACGGCGGCCTGCGTGGTCTTCTCGTTGGTCAGGAGGGAGGCGGCGTAGACGGCCGCGGCGGCCAGTCCGACCGGGGACTTCCCGGAGTGGACGCCCTGGTCCTTGGCGCTCCGGAGCAACGTCCGGGCGCGGTTCTCGGCCTCGTCGGAGAGCTGGAGGTCGCTGGCGAACCGCGGCACGTAGCTCTCGGGGTCGGCGGGCTTGACCTCGAGGTTCAGCTCGCGGACCACGTACCGGTAGGTGCGGGCGATCTCGCTCTTCTCGACGCGGCTGACGCCGGCGACCTCGTCGAGGCTCCGGGGGACGCCGGCCTGCCGGGCGGCGGCGTACACGGAGGCGGTCGAGACGCCCTCGATGGAGCGGCCCGGCAGGAGGTTCTCGTCGAGCGCGCGGCGGTAGATGACCGACGCGGTCTCCCGGACGGTGTCCGGCAGCCCCAGCGCGGAGGCCATCCGGTCGATCTCGCCGAGCGCCTGCTTGAGGTTCCGCTCCTTCGAGTCGCGGGTGCGGAACCGCTCGTTCCACTTGCGGAGCCGCTGCATCTTCTGGCGCTGGCGGGCGTCCAGCGAGTTGCCGTAGGCGTCCTGGTCGCGCCAGTCGATGTTCGTCGACAGCCCCTTGTCGTGCATCATGTTCGTCGTGGGGGCGCCGACGCGGCTCTTCTCGTCCTTCTCGGTGCTGTCGAACGCCCGCCACTCCGGGCCGCGGTCGATCTCGTCCTCCTCGACCACGAGCCCGCAGTCCCGGCAGACGGTCTCGCCGTGCTCCGTGTCGGCCGCGAGGCGGCCGCCGCACTCCGGACAGCCGGGGCGCTCGTCTTCTCGTTCGGTCGTCGCTTCCTCGTCGGTCGGTCGCGTTCGGGTGTGCTCGCTCATGCTACGGGGCGGGTGCTACCAGGCGCGGGGAGTCCCCCGAAAAGACCCGGTCAGCGATCGGTACCCGAACGACGGTCGAAAGTTATTTAAGCGTAACGGTCTCTTCACACGCCGATTCCGCAGACCTCCGCTACCGGACGAATCTCCGGCCATTCGCGTCTCATTTAAGTACTCGTGGGGTGTCGTCGAGCTACGGCTCCCGGACGGCCGGGTCGCCCTCGACCTCGCGGGACTCCTCGACGGCCTCCGTCAGCGAGACGTTGAGCAGCAGCGTCGAGGCGACGCCGCCGGCGACGGTGACGACGTTCTTGACGGCGTGATCCACGATGGCGGCCGCCAGCGCGACCTCGGCCACGACGGGCGTCACCGCGACCACGATGAGCGAGAACGCGCCCTCGTAGAGGCCGACGCCGCCGGGCGATAGCGGCAGGACCTTCGCGAGGTTCCCGACGCTGACGGCGAAGAAGCCGACGGCAACGAGCTCCCACAGCAGCAGGTCGACGCTCGGGAACGCCGCCAGCACCACGAGCGCGGTGACGACGTCGAGCGCCCAGATGGCGAGGCTGGAGGCGCCGACGACCGCGAAGGCGCGTCGGTCGCGGGCGACCGTCTGGACGTCCCCGGCGAACCGCTCGACGACGCCGGCGACGTAGTCGACGTAGGCGTCGCTGCTGACGCGGCCGAGGACCGCACGAACGAGGTTGCGGTCCGAGCGGGCGGTGGCGACGATGACGGCGACGGCGGCGACGGCGGCCGCGCCGACGGCGCCGGCGACGTAGACCGCGATGCGGCCGCTCCGCTCGGGCGTCCCGCCCGCGCCGTCGGCGGCGCCGATGGCGGTCACGTCGACGCCGGCGGCCGCCAGCGCGAGGAACGTCGCTCCCGCCATGGCGGTGATGGTGAGCAGGTCGAAGACCCGCTCGATGGCCAGCGACGCGAACCCGCTCGGGTACGGGATGCCGCGGCGGGCCTTGACGACGTACGCGCGGACGGCGTCGCCGGCCCGGGCCGGGAACACGAGGTTCCCGGTCTGGCTGATGAACACCGCGCCGGTGAGAAAGCCGACGCGTTCGCGGTAGCCGAGTTCGGCGAGGATGTCGCGGTACCGGAGCCCGCGGAGCGGCCACGACAGGAGGTAGACCAGGGTCGCGACGGCGACGAGCGCGAGGTCGGCGCGGGCCATCGCCTCCAACACCGCGGTCGGGTCGAGATAGAGGGTCATCAGCCCGACGGCGGCGACGACGAGCAGCGTCCCGGCGGCCACGGTGACGCGGCGGTCGATCCGCGGGCTGACGCCGAGCTGCCACCACAGCCGCACGATCTGGGAGCCCATCCCGAGGACGTCCCGCACGAAGTCCACCTTCGTGTCGCCCTTCGGCTCCCACTCGACGGGGAACTCCCGGATCTCGTAGCCGGCGCGCTGGGCGCGGACGAGCACCTCCGTGTCCCAGAACCAGTGGTCGTCCTCGACCTCGTCCAGCAGCGCCAGGAGCGCCTCGCGGTCGAAGGCCTTGAACCCGCACTGGTGGTCGTACATCGGCGAGCGGAGAACGAGCCGCACGAGCGTGTTGTACCCCGTGGAGGCGACGCCGCGCTCGGGGTCCCGCGACTGCTCGTTGCCCGGGACGCGGCGGGAGCCCGTGGCGACGTCGTAGCCCTCGGTGCGGACGGACTCGACGAGCTCCTCGAGGTACGCCATGTCCGTGGCGAGGTCGGTGTCGAAGTACACCAGGACGTCGCCGTCGCTCGCGCGGAAGGCGCGCTCGAGGGCGCCCCCGCGGCCGAGCCGATCGTCGCTGTGGACGTGCCGTACCCGGCCGTCCTCGGCCGCGAGTCGGGCGGCGATCTCGGGGGTCGCGTCCTCGCAGCCGTCCTCCGCGACGATGACCTCGAAGCTGCCCGGCGGGAGGAAGTCGGAAAGCGTCGACAGCGTCACCGCGACGGTGTGCTCGATGGTGTCCGCCTCGTTGTAGGCGGGCAGCACCACGCTCACCTCCCGGTCGGTCATCGGCCGTGTGTCGGGAAGGGCCGCGTAAAGAGGTTCTGTTGTCCCGGGGCGGCGGGCGGTATCGCAAGATCCGTAAGCCGGCCGTGACATCCCCGGACCGTGGAGACGACACACGAGATACGGGTCGGCGACGCCCGCGAGCTCGACATCGGGTCGGGCAGCGTCGAGCTGGTCGTCACGTCGCCGCCGTATCCGATGGTCGAGATGTGGGACGACGTCTTCGCCGCCCAGAGCGACGCGGTCGAGTCCGCCCTGGCGGCCGGCGACGGGCAGGCCGCCTTCGAGGCGATGCACGCCCTGCTGGACGACGTCTGGCAGCGCGTCGCCGACGCGTTGCGACCCGGCGGGGTGGCCGCGGTCAACGTCGGCGACGCGACCCGGCGGATCGACGGCGAGTTCCGGCTGTACCCGAACCACGCCCGCATCACGGAGGCGCTGTCGTCGGCCGGCCTGACCCAGCTACCGGGTATCGTCTGGCGGAAACCGACCAACAGCGCGACCAAGTTCATGGGCTCGGGGACGCTGCCGACCAACGCCTACGCCACCCTCGAACACGAGCACGTGCTGCTGTTCCGGAAGGGCGGTCCGCGGTCGTTCCCGCCGAACGACGACGACCGGTACGCGTCGGCGTTCTTCTGGGAGGAGCGCAACGAGTGGTTCTCCGACACCTGGGACGTCCGCGGCACCGGCCAGGCGCTCGCGGCCGACGACGGCCGCCGGGAGCGCTCCGGCGCGTTCCCGCTCGAGATCCCGCTCCGGCTCGTCCGGATGTACTCCGTCCGCGGCGACACGGTGCTGGATCCGTTCGTCGGCACCGGTACGACCTCGCTTTCGGCGCTTTTCGCCGGCCGGTCCTCGGTCGGCGTCGAACGGGACCCCGACCTCGCGGCGGCCTTCGCCGAGCGCGCGACGGCGACGCCCGCCCACGCCG
>CAZATR010000147.1:0-6043 GCA_964488035.1 uncultured Natronomonas sp. | reverse complement strand
CTTCTGGGAGCCGTCCTCCCCGACCCAGTAGGAGTTCAGCACGCGCAGGTTCCGGAACTTCCGGCTGACGCGCTCCTCGCCGATGCGCTGGAGGTTCTTGCGGCGCGTGATCTTGTTGACGCCCTGACGCTTCGACCGGCGGCCGGCCTTGAACCGCTGCTTGCGGGCGCTGCCCTTCCGGACCGAGACGCGGGCGACGACGACGCCCTGCTTGGCCTTGTAGCCGAGCGAGCGAGCCTTGTCGAGCCGCGTCGGGCGGTCGACGCGCTCGATGGCGCCCTGGTCGCGCCACTCCTGCTGGCGCTGCCACTGCAGTTCGGCGAGCTTTCCCTCCTTCGGCGTCTTCCACGCCTCGCGGATGTGCGAGTAGAAGCTTCGTGCCATTGTCTGTCACCACGGGCGTTGCGTGGTTCAACCGGCCGCCGGCCCGCGAGTGCGGGGCGGGGCGGTCACATCCCGACCTGTGTGGACAGGCGCCCGCTGGTGCCCGTCGTCCAGCGAGTTGCCGATTGTTCCCCACGATACCGGTTAAGGGCTTCGAATCGCCCCTGTCCGCCGGCAGGACGCCAGACGTACGTGTACAGCAACAGGCGAGCACGAGCGGGAGACACGACCCGGTCCCACCTGCCGCGGCCGAAATTTTGTATCGTGATATATGATTTATCATAAAAACGGGTAGGTAACTCGGTGGAGACACGAGATACGTCGCGAGGATCGGGCTACACCCCGATTTCGGTGATACTCACGAAATCGTCCCCCGCTATCGCCGCCGCCACCGCGGGCCGGTCCACCTCCGGCGTCTCCTGGGGGTACTTCCGTTCGAAGTAGCCGAGGACGTTCTCGACGTCGCGCTCCAGGAGCTCTCGGGCGTTGGCGTGGTCCGTCGTCACCGTCTGGGGCCAGTCGAAGACCGTGACGCCATCGCTGGCGACGAAGACGTTGTACTCGCTCATGTCGGCGTGGACGTAGCCCGTCCGGTAGGCCGCCGCCATCTCCGACAGCACCAGGTCGAGGACGCCGACCACCTGGCCGGAATCCAGTTTCGCGCGCGAGAGCTCCACCCCATCGACCTTCGCCATCACGACCGCGTGGCGGTTCTGGTCGACCGGCTTCGGCACCGAAACGTCCGGGTACAGAGCCTGGAGGGTCTCGTACTCCCGTTCGGCGGCCTTCCTGGCGGTGTAGAGCCACGAGCGGTGCTCCTTCTCGGCGGTGTACTCCCGCTCCTTCTGGACCTCCCGGAAGTTCGTGTAGCCCTCCCGGTGGTACTTCAGCGCCAGCGGTTCGAACGACCGGGCCTCGTAGACGTCGCTCTCCTTGCCCACCCCCAGCGGGGCGCCCACCCCGTCGACGGTGTCCCGCTCGGCGAACGCGTGCAGTGCCAGCGCGTCGTATCCCTCGAACGTCAGCCGGTAGCCGGTGTACTGGATGGTCTTCCGTTCGACGAGCCCCCGGTCCATACAGCGGTCGACCCGGTAGTCGACCTCTTCCTCGTCCAGCCGGGAGAACTCCGGGATCTTCCCGGCCGCCACCCACTCCGAAAAGCGCATCCCGTGTTCGAGCCCCGACAGCAGGTGGAAGTCCGCCGGCTCCAACTCTGTCATCTCCGTGGCGACGTTCCCGACCATCTCGTCCCCACGTAGCGGGCGCACCCTCAAAAGCACCGTGCGTGGCCGCCTGTTTAAGTGATAAACCGTATATCGCGATAGAAAATTCGTTCGAGTGGTCGCTCGAGGAGTCCGTACTGATCGGCCGCGATCGCTTCGAAAACGGCCTCAACCGCCGGACGCCGGTGGGTGGGCGAGCGGACCCCGTGAGGGCGCGATGCTGCGCGGTCGCGTGCGACGGTGCGGCCAGAACCGAGCCGGTCTGCGTCCGATGCATCTTCCGAGCGGTGCAGATCGTGGCCCCGGTACGACCACTGCACTCACGACGCCCGGCCGTCCAGGGTCCGGATCGGTGCCGCCATCGGATCGTCCCGGGCGTCCGCGGTCCATGCACGTCCCGGACCCACGCCATGCCGGCCGGCGGCAGCGGCTCCGCGATGGTAGCGCCCGGCGGACGCGGGTTCGGGTCCAGGCTCCGGCATCGGGTCGCTCGGGTGGGTGTCGAGTGAAACGATCACCCCGCGCGCCCGGATCGGCGTTAGCCGCGGCCCCGGGACATCGTCGGCTCCCTCCCCGGACGTCGCCCGACACTGCCTGTCACCGCGGTACTCGAGTTTCGTGGCCGTCACCGTCGGCCTTCAGGGATTGGGGGTTCCGGACGAGGTCGTCGAGGACCCGTCGATCCGGTCGCCACGTGACCTCGTGCCTCGGGTCCGTCGTGGTTGGAAGGTACGACGCTTCGTTTGGCCGGTCGACGCGGCCGGCCCCGGACGGTGCTGCAGGAATTTGATATAGCGATATACGATTTAATATATGAACTCCTCCGGGGTTGCGGTGGTGACGCGCCGATGACCCAATCATCGTGCCCCGTTCCCTCGAATTTCCACGTTCTCGGCTGCGAGGGCGGTCCGTTTGGAGGCCAACATGGCGGTCGGCGCCTGCCCAATCGACGTTGAGACATCTCCCCGGGGTGGTTTCCCGCAGCGATCACGCGCGGTCGACGACGAGCGACAGTGCAGCTCGACCGGCGGGAACGGGTGCCGAGGCACTCGCCGATGGCCGACCATTTAGGAGGGATGCCGCACGAGGTGCTGTCGTGCGACTGCGGAACACCTACATCGGCGTCGAGGGCGTCGGCGAGACCACCGAGCGACGCCTCTGGGCGGCCGGCGCCAGACGGTGGTCGGAGTTCGACCCCTCGCTGTGCGGGCCGACGACCGCCGACCGGATCGAGGCGTTCATCGAGACCGCCCGGCCCCGCCTGGAGGCCGACGATTCGGCGTTCTTCGACCGACGGCTCCCGTCGGTCGAACGGTGGCGGCTGTACGAGGACTTCCGGGAGCAGGCCTGCTTCTTCGACATCGAGACGACCGGGCTGGACCGGCACCGCCACCGGGTCACCTGCGTGAGCGTCCACCGCGACGGCGACACCGAGACGTTGGTGCGGGGCGACGACCTCACGCGGGAGAACCTCCAGGCGTTGCTCGACGCGCCGCTGCTCGTCTCGTTCAACGGCGCGCGCTTCGACGCCCCGTTCCTCGAGGATTCGTTCGGTCTCTCGGTCGACGCGCCGCACCTCGATCTCATGGACCCCTGCCGACGCGTGGGACTCACCGGCGGTCTCAAGGCCATCGAGCCCGCGGTCGGCGTCGAACGGGAACGGCCCGACATCTCGGGCGAGGACGCCGTCCGGCTCTGGCGCGAGCACGAGCGCGGCGTCGACGGCGCCCTCGAGACGCTCGTGGAGTACAACCGCGAGGACGCGGCGAACCTCCGGACGGTCGCCGACGCCGCGGTCGAGCGACTCGACCGGGAGCTGTTGCCGTAACGGGCCGGCGCCGTCGCCGCGGCGGTGTCCGTCGCCGCGGTGTAGCGGAACCGCTTTGTCGCGGGCCGCGCAAGGCGGTCCATGGACTGGCGGCTGATTGGAGAGCAGATGCTGGACGGTGCCTCCTCGATGGCCATCGACGAGGTCGCCGCCGAGACCGTCGCCGCGGGCGGCCCGGCGACGGTCAGGGTCTACCGGTGGGTGCCCAGCACGCTCTCGCTGGGGTACGGCACCGACCCCGACGTCGTCGACCGGGCGTTCTGCGAGGACCTCGGGTTCGACGTCACCCGCCGACCGACCGGCGGCGGCGCGATCTACCACGGCTCCGCCGAGGACGTCGCCTACTCGATCATCGCGCCTGCCGAGGAGTTTCCGGGCGACGTCACCGAGAGCTACCGCGAGCTCCTCGAACCGATCCTGGACGCCTTCGATCGGTTCGGCGTCGACGTCTCCTTCGCCGACGCTGACCGAGCGGCGATCTGGCCGCCGGCGTGTTACCTCCGGGAACTCGATCCGGCCCACGACCTGGTCGGGCCCGACGGCCGGAAGATCGCTGGCAACGCCCAGTACCGGACCCGCGACGCCATCGTCCAGCACGGCTCGCTCTCCTTCGACGTCGACGCCGAGACCCACCTCGACTGCTTCGACGACCCGCCGGTGACGACCGACGCGTTCGAGGACGCGGTGTGTGGGGCCGTCGAGTTCGTCGACTACGAGGAGGTCGTCGAGACCGGCGCCGGCGCCATGGCGGGGTACGACCTGTACCGCTCCCGGTTCGTCGCCGACCTCGAGGACGCCCTCCGGGAGTGGGCCGGCGCCGAGGACGGCGCGTGGACCGACGCCGAGAAGGACCGCGCCGCCGACATCGGCGACGAGAAGTACCGGAACGACGCGTGGGTGCGGGACCGAACTGACCCGCTCGACTGAGCCCCACCTCGGGCCGAACCCCTTTCCGTTCGTTGTTTCGGACAACATCGTTCCTCTCATTGTTGTTGAGTTCCACAACGATTCGCAGGCCCTCGACACGGTCACACAGCTTTTGCCTCGTGCCCTCTCACCGCAACCATGGCAACGGAGTTACCGGACGCGGAGTTCGACGAGCGGCTCGCGGCGGTCCGCGAGCAAATCGCCGAGTCCGAGGCGGATGCGGGTGTCTGGTTCGGTGCCACGAGCATCGAGTACCTCACCGGGTTCGCCCACATCCAGACCGAGCGGCCGGTCGTTCTGGCAGTGACCGGGGAGGTCGTCGCGATCGCGGTCCCACGGCTCGAGCGCGAGCGCGCCGAGCCAGTCCCACACATCGACCGCGTCGACACCTACTTCGACTACCCGGGCGGCCGTCCCATCGAGACGGCAGCGGGGATGCTGTCGGACCTCGAAATCGAGTCGGTGCGGGCCGACGCCGACGGCGCGCCCGGCGTGATGGGCTACCAGGGCTCCGCCCTCTCGGCGTTCCTCGACGTCGAGACCCAGGACTGGGTCGACCGGATGCGGTGGGCCAAGTCCGACGCCGAGGTCGACCTCGTCCGGGAGTCCGCCAGGTGGGCGAACCTCGGCCACCGGCACCTCGCCGAGTACACCGAGGTCGGCGCCCACCCGGCGACGGTGAGCCAGCGCGCCTCGATGGAGGCCTCCCGCGCGATGCTGGACGCGCTCGGGGACCGGTACGTCGAACGCGTCAGGGGGGATGGCCCGGTGCACGCCGGTTACATCAGCGGCGCGGAGACGCGACTGCCACACGGCCACACGCCGAACGAGCGGCTCGACCGGGGCGATGTCATCGTCACCGGCGCGACCGCGAACGTCGACGGCTACATGTCCGAACTGGAGCGGACGATGTTCGTCGGCGAGCCGAACGACGAGCAGGCCCACTACTTCGAGGTCATGCTGGAGGCCCAGACGCTGGCCATCGACGCGCTCGCCCCCGGCGTGGCGCTGGACTACGTCGACGATGCCGTCTCCGAGTACTTCGACGAACAGGGGGTCGCCGACCTGGCCCGCCACCACGTCGGCCACAACATCGGGCTCGGCGCCCACGAACCGCCGTACATCGACGGCGGCTGGACCGCTCACTGCGAGGCCGAGCACACGACCTACGACGCCGGCGACGCCGAGATGGCGGCCGGCCACGTCTACACCATCGAGCCCGGCCTCTACACGGACGACTACGGGTACCGCCACTCGGACACCGTCGCGATCACCGACGGGGGCGTCGACCGGCTGACCTACTACCCGCGCGACCTCGAGGCGAACGTCATCCGCTGACACGCGGTCGTCCATCAGCGGCGGGACCCGCGTCCTGGCCGCCTGCCCCTTCGATCGAAACCGCTTTGCCGGACGCCGGCCTCGACCCGAGTCCGATGACGCTCCTCGACGACGCCGAGCCGGTCGCCGTCGACGCCTGCCTCGAGGCGGGCCGGTATCTGCGGCGCGTCTATCAGGACGGGAGCTCCCAGGCCGAGCACTCGGGCGTCGACGCGAAGTCCAGCGCCGACGTCGGCGCCGAAACGCGGATGCTCGACGTCATCGAGGACGCCTTCCCGGACCACGCGATCGACGCCGAGGAGTCCGGCCACCACCCCGGCGACGACCGGTACCGGTGGATCGT
>CAZATR010000146.1:0-6095 GCA_964488035.1 uncultured Natronomonas sp. | reverse complement strand
GCTACCCGCCGGGGTTCACCCAGCGGCAGGTCCGCCGCTGGTCCGAACAGCTCACCTGGGCGTTCGAGGTCACCGCCGAGGAGCGCGAGGTCGAAGCGCTGTACGCCGTGATGAACTGGCTGTACGACAACGTGCCCGAGGACGACGAGTACCCCTCGACGCTGGTCCACGGCGACTACAAGCTCGACAACGTCATGTTCGGGCCCGGCGAGGCCCCCGAGATCGCCGCGATCTTCGACTGGGAGATGTCGACGCTCGGGGACCCCTTCACCGACCTCGGCTGGATGCTCTCGTACTGGCGGGAGCCGAAGGACCCGGAGCCCCCGACGCCGACGCTGGCCTCGACGTTCATGGAGCGGGAGGGCTACCCGACACGACGGGACCTGATCGAACGGTACGAACGCAAGAGCGGCTTCGAGTTCGAGAACCCGCGGTTCTACTGGACGCTCGCCGTGTACAAACTCGCGGGGCTCGGCGAGATGTTCTTCCGGCGGTACCTGGAGGGGAACTCCGACGACCCGATGTACCCGAAGATGCGGGAGGGCGTCCCGGCATTGGCCGAGCAGGCGAAGCTGATCATCGACGGCGAGATGGAGCTGTAGCCCGGCGCCCTCGCGGCTCGTAAATGCGGCTTACGCACGATCCGTCGCGCGTACTCCCCGGAGCTGTTTGGTAGTCGAGCCGAGTTCAATGAGTAAGAGCGACGAGCCGATTCGCCGCATCAGCGAGGCAGTCGCCGACGCGCAGGAGGTACCGGTGGACGAACTCGAGGCGTGTCACCACGACCCCGTCGACACCCACGCGATACGCACGCTCGAGGAGCACTCGGCGAGCCCCTGGACGCTCTCCTTCGGCCTCCCGGACCACCAGATAACTGTCTCCAGCGACGGCATCGTCGTCGACGGTGGCGAGACCGCCTGGGTCCGATTCCGCGACGCCCCGCCGTTTTCTCTCGGGGCTACTGGCTGCAGGCACGGAGCGGCGCGTCTGATCGCTCGAGGTCTCGCCGCAACCAGACTCCCCCGGACGTCCCCCGCCGTCTCGATGTGGTCCCTCGCCGACGGCCAAAGGCCTAACCCGGCTCCCGGCCACCCTCGGGTATGCGCGTCGCGGCGTTCACCGACTTCGGCGACGGCGACGAGGTAGCGATCCGTGAGCGACCAGACCCCGAGCCGGGCCCCGACGAGGCGGTCATCGACGTCGAGGCCTGCTCGATCAACCGCCACGACCTCTGGATCCTGCAGGGCGACTCCGCGCTCGTCCCCGAGGGGGCCCTGCCGTTCGTCTCCGGGCTCGACGCGGCGGGCGTCGTCCGCGCAGCCGGCGACGGCGCGGCGGTCTCCGAGGGCGACCGGGTCCTGCTCTGTCCGAACCAGACCTGCGGCGCCTGTGACTTCTGCCGGGACGGCCCGGAGACCCTCTGCGAGCAGTTCATGTTGTACCACGGCGCCCTCGCCGAGCAGGCCCTGGTCGAGGCCGACCGGCTGATTCCACTGCCCGACGCGGTGGGGTACGGCGAGGCGGCGGCACTCCCGACGGCCTACCTCACCGCCTGGCGGATGCTCGAGGTGGCCGACGTCGGCCCGACGGACCTCGTCTTCGTACCGGGTGCGACGGGCGGCGTCGGCGTCGCCGCCGTCCAGCTGGCGGGCGTCCGCGGCGCTGCCGCCATCGGCACCTCGACCTCCGCCAGGAAACTCGACCGACTGGAGGCCCTCGGCTGTCCACACACGATACGGTCCGCTGACCCGGACGAGATCGTCCGGTCGGTCAGAGCCATCGGCCAGCCGGACGCGGTCGTCAACCACCTCGGCGGCGAGTACACGCAGGCCGGCCTCGAGGTCATGCGCCGCGGCGGCACGATGGTGATCTGTGGCCGGACCGCCGCGGCGACATCGGAGTTCGAACTCGCGCCGTTCTTCCTCCGGCACGAGTCCATCGTGGGCTCGACGATGGGCACGCAGCCGGAACTGGCGACACTCGTCGAGTTGCTCGCCGACGGGGCCTTCGAGCCGCCGGTCGGCGACACCTACACGCTCGCGGAGACCGACGACGCCTTCGACGACATGATCGACCGGGACGCCTTCGGGAAGCTGATAGTCGAACCGTCGGCCTGACGCCGCCGGCCCGCCTCGGTCCGGTGTCGGAACCGCGGGCTCACCGGCGTCGACCGACCGGCCGCCGAATCCGGGGACGCCGTCGCTGACCGTCGGCTTATTGTCGGTCCCGCCCGTCGCGGGACCCATGGAGGTTCCGGCGGTCGGCTGGCAACTCGCGCTGGCGGTCGGCGTCCTGGCGTCGCTGGCCGCCCTCGTCGCCGTCGCCCGCCCGACCGGCCGCTGGGGGACCCGCGCCCGCCGTCGGCTCGTCATGGGGGTGCCGTGGGGCACACTGGTCGCCGTCCTCTGCCTGACGGCCTTCTTCCTCGTCGTCCAGCGCGGCCTCGACAGCCCAGGGAATCCGCTCGTCGTCCCGTTCCGGGCGTGGGGCTACTTCTACCCGACCGGGATGGTCACCGCCCCGTTCGCCCACAACGGCCCCGGACACCTGGTCGGGAACGTCGTCGGCACGCTCGTGTTCGGCTCCATCGCGGAGTACGGCTGGAGCCACTTCCCCCGCGATCGGGGCAGTGTCTCCTTCGGCTCGCTCCGCACGAACCCCTTCGCCCGCATCGTCGCCTGGACGGGCGGCGTCGCCGCGGTCGGCGTCCTGACCGGCGTCTTCGCGCTCGGCCCCATCATCGGGTTCTCCGGCGTCGTCTTCGCCTTCGTCGGGTTCGCCCTGGTCCGGTACCCGCTGGCGACGGTCGTCGCCCTCGTCGGCACGAGCGTCGTCCGACTGCTCTACCGGGCCATCCGGCACCCGGAGGTCGCCCGGACCGCCCGCGAGACCTTCTCCGGGCCCTGGTGGGCCGACGTCGCCGTCCAGGGCCACGCGCTCGGACTGCTCGTCGGCATCGTCGCCGCCGTCACGCTGGTGTACCGCCGGGGCACTCGCCCGAACCCGGCCCACGTCTGGCTGGCGGCGCTGCTCGTCGCCGTCGACCGCGGCCTCTGGGCGGTCTACACCATCGAGGGATCGGACCGCTTCCGGCTGTTCCGTGCGCTCGGAACCGCCCTGGTCTTCCTGCTCGCGGCCATCATCGCCGTCGGCGCCGCCGCCTCCGACCGCGACCTCGTCCCGTCGATCGGGCTGACCCGCCGGGAGGCCGGCGTCGGCCTCCTCCTGTCGGTGCTGTTCGCCCTCGCGCTCGTCTCCGTGCCGTTCAACCTCTTCGTCGTCGACGACGCCTCTGCCGGCGTCGACCCGGCCGAGGCCATCGAGGTCGGCGACTACACCGTCTTCTACGCCGAGGGCGTCGACAACCAGTACATCCCGGCGGTCCCGATCCCGGGCCGGAACGGCTCGAGTGACCGGGTGACGTCCAGCGGCGTCATCGTCGTCTCCGAACGACGGACCGTCTGGTGGGAGGTGGTGTCGGCGGGCCGGCTGGCGGCCCAGCGGAACGCCACGGTCCGGCTGGGCGGTGTCACCTGGAGCGAGGACGTCCGCGCGACCCGCCGCGGCTGGTCGCTGGCAGGCGCGCCCCCGGTGTATCACGTCCGCCTGGCCCGCGGATCGTCGAACGGCACCGTCGTCTACCGGAGCGGGAACGCGACCGTCGGTCCGCGGATCGACGGCCGGAACATCACCGTCGAACCCGTCGGTGACGAGTTCGCTGCCGTCGTCACGCGGAACGATTCGACGCTGGGCCGGACGCGCCTGCCACCGCCGGGCAACCGGACGACGGCCGGCGGGCTGACGTTCCACCGGGAGGGCCCGGACCTCTTCGTCGAGCGCGGCGACACGCGGGTCCGGATCGGGGTCCGGGAGCGCTAGCGCCACTCGATCCGGAAGACCTCCGCGTCGATGGTTGTCGAGGGCTCGGTGTGGTGGTCGAACTGCCGCGGCAGGTCGAACTCGGCGGCGAAGGCGTGGGTCACCTCGCCGCCGTTGTCCCCCGCGAACGACTCGACGAACGAGCGGCTGCCCTCGTTGTGCACGGAGTAGGAGACGGCGGCGACCTCGGCGGCGGTCTCGAGGAACGCGCGGTCGGCGCCCTCGTTGCCGGCCTGCGCACCGAACGGCGGGTTCATCAGGACAGTGGCGTCGCCCGTCGCGACGGGGAGCCGGGTGGCGTCGGCGCGGACCCAGTCGACGGCCGCCGTCGCGCCGACCCGGCGTTCGTTCTCGACGGCGGTCGACAGCGGCGCCGGGTCGACGTCGACGCCGACGACCCGCTCGGGCCCGCGTAGCGCCGCGCCGAGCGCGAGCATGCCCGTGCCGCAGCCCAGATCGAGGACGGTTCGGCCGGCGACGTCGCCCTGGAGGTCGGCGACGTGGACGATGTGGGCGGCCAGCTCCGGCGGGGTGTGGTACTGCTCGAGCGGCGCTCGCGGGTCCTCGAACCCGGCGACGACCGCCAGCTCCTGGGCCAGTCGCCGACGCGTCCCGGTCCCTTCCGTCATCGTGACTCAATACTTGCCAGACATTGATATAAATTTGTGTATGCTTACCGGTTATCCCCGTCGGCGGGGTCGAGGGCGGCGGCGAGCGCGTCGCCGTGCTCCAGCGCCAGGTCGGCGAACGCCCGGGCGGCCACGTACATGAAGTGCGCCGTCGCGACGGGGTCGGTGCCCTGGCCCGCCTGCAGTCGGTCGCCGTACGTCACCATGTCCGCCGCGAGCCCGCCGATGTGCCGCTGCAGCGGCGGTGCCCCGGCCAACGCCTCCACGCGGTCCACGGCGGCCCGCTTCGCCGGCATGACCCGCTCCGTCGGGAAGCCGTCGCCGTCCATGCGCGTGAACGTCGCCTCGCCGGCGGCGTCGTACGCCGCCAGCTGGCTCCGGACCCGGACCGCATCGAGGAGGAGCTCCACCCCGCGAGCGGTCTCGGGATCGGTCGGATCCGCCGCCGAGAGCACCTCCGAGCGGTGGGACCGGGCGCTCGAGAGCACGGTCCGGATGCGGGACGGAACCGGGTGGCCGTCGCCCCGCCGCGGCACGTCCAGCTCCGCGAGCGCCTCGAGGTGGGTGCCGGCTGCCCCGGTGACGGCGTCGCGCCGGGGCGGCGCCGACGGGTCCAGTCCCGTCTCGAGGTAGCCGGCGGCGTTCGTGGTCTCGAGCCGGAGCGACTCGACGGCGCGCCAGCCGTCCGCGATCACCTCCGGGGTCGCGTCGTCCGGCTCCTCGTTCCCCGGGTCGGCCGCGTACCGGTGGCCGACGGCGCGGTCGAGCGCCGCCTCCCCGGCGGCGACGGGCGGCAGGTGCTCGACCACCGGCGACGCGAACCGGTACGCGATGCCGTCGGCCAGGTCGCGGTACGCCGCCCGCGCGTTCTCGGCCGCCGTCCGGACCCCTGCGGCGTCGAGGTTGCCCCCCGCGGCCCGGGCGTACCCCAGGATGGTGGCGACGTCGTCGAACGCCCGGGCCACCCGCCGGAACTCGAGCCGTCCGGGGGCGGCCTCGTAGTCCCGGAGGTGCGACCGGCAGGCCTCGAACGGCGCCCCGGTGCCTCCGAGTCGCTCGACTTCGTCCGCCCCGACGCCGTCCGCCGCCTCGAGGGCGGCGTCCGCCGCCTCGATCCGGTCCTCCACGTGGCTGACGACCGACTCGCGGTGGCTCGTCGAGACGATCGGCCCGTCGGGCACCGTCGGAACCCGCACCGACTCGACGGCCGCCAGGACGTCCCCGGCCGACTGCGGCACGTCGACCGGCGTCACCGTACTCACCCGTTCGGGGTCGTCGGACCCGCTACAGCCCGCGAAAAGCGCGGCCCCGGCCGCGGCGACGAACCTGCGGCGACTCGTGGGCATCGGTACCACGTCTATCGGTCGGGACGGAAAACCTCTTCCGGTGACCGCACCGCCCGGAACGGGGCACGGACGCGCGATACCGAATCCGGGTCACCAGGTCCCGTGGAACGTGTCGAACTCCAGGGCCTCGAGGGGCTCCTCGCCGACGGCGATCCGGTACTCCCCCGGCGTCAGCATCGGCCGGTCGAACTGCGGGCCGTCGTCGGTCGTGATCCGCGGACAGCCGGTGTTGACGTAGGCG
>CAZATR010000145.1:0-6127 GCA_964488035.1 uncultured Natronomonas sp. | reverse complement strand
GAGCGAGGAAACCCGACGCAGAAAAAGGTCGGTTCGCAACCGTAGAATACGGGGAGTCCACACGGGGATGCTGAACGTAACCCCGCTCCATCTCCGAGTGTTCGGGCCGGAAGAACCGAGGGCTCGGAGGCACCCGCGCGCTCAGTAGCTCCGTTCCTTCGGCTCGTAGGTCTCGCTTTCGCCCTCGAGGATGACGGGCTTGTAGTAGAGGTCGGGGTCGCCGCCGTTCCAGGCGATCAGCGTGTGCTTGAGCCACTCGTCGTCATTCCGCTCCCGGTGTTCCTGCCGCCAGTGGGCGCCGCGGAACTCGGTGCGGGCGAGCGCGCCGAGGGTGATGCTCTCGGCGACGTCGATGAGGTTCCGGGTCTCGATGGTGTGGATGAGGTCGGTGTTGAAAGTCCGCGAGGGGTCCGAGACCGCGACGTCCTGGTAGCGCTCGCGGCAGTCGCGGATGACCTCCAGCGCCCGCTTGAGGCCGTCCTCGTTCCGGAAGACGTTGACGTAGTCCGTCATCGCGTCCTGGAGGTCCGACCTGATCTCGGCGTGGTTCGTCCCGTCGCGCTCGAGCATGTCCTGGATGCGGGTCCGTTCCCGTTCGACGGCGTGGGCGACGACGGCCTCGGGTTCGACCTGGGCGCCGTCGGCGGCGACGTCGCCGTCCTCCTCGAGCGCGCCGGGGTCGACCGGCGTGTCGAGGCCGGTCTCGTCCTCGCTCCGCGCGGAGGGGCCGGTGGGGACCTCGGCCGTGCCGAGGTCGGTGCCGGCGGCGTGGCGGCCGGCGCGGGCGCCGAACACGATGAGTTCCGGCAGCGCGTTCCCGCCGAGCCGGTTCGAGCCGTGGACGGAGGCGCAGGCGCACTCGCCGGCGGCGTACAGCCCGTCGATGCAGGTCTGGCCGTGCTCGTTCGTCTCGACGCCGCCCATGTGGTAGTGCTGGCCGGGCTTGACCGGCATCGGTTCCTCGAGGCCGTCGACGCCCTCGAAGTCCTCCGCGAGGTGGAGGATGTTCTCCAGGCGGTCGAGGATGCGCTCCTCGCCGAGGTGGCGCATGTCGAGGTGGACGTACTCGTCCTCGATGCCCCGGCCCTCGTTGACCTCGGTGAGTTCGGCGCGGGCGACGACGTCGCGGGAGGCGAGTTCGCCGGCGTTGTTCGCGTAGCCGCGCTCGAACATGAAGCGCTCGCCCTCGCTGTTGTAGAGGATGCCGCCCTCGCCGCGGACGCCCTCGGAGATGAGGACCCCCGTCGAGGGAAGCGTCGTCGGGTGGAACTGGACGAACTCCATATCCTCCACCGGCACGCCGGCCCGATAGGCCATCGCCACCCCGTCACCGGTGTTGGCGACCGCGTTCGTGGTGTGGTCGTACACCTGGCCGTCGCCGCCGGTCGCGAGGACGACGCCGCCGGTGGCCCGGAAGCCGACGATCTCGCCGTTCTTGATGTCGTAGGCGACGACGCCGTGGCACTCGCGGTCCTCGGGGTCGTCGTGGTCGGTGACGGCGAGGTCGGAGACGTAGAACTCGTCGTACACCGTGATGCCGCGCTTGACCACCTGCTCGTACATCGTGTGCAGCAGGTGGTGGCCGGTCTCGGCGCCGGCGTACGTGGTCCGGGGGAAGGAGAGCCCGCCGAACGGCCGCTGGGAGACGCGGCCGTCGTCCTCCCGTGAGAACGGCATCCCCCAGTGTTCGAGCTGGACGACCTCCTCGGGGGCGTCCTGGGCGAGCGTCTCGATGGCCGGGGCGTCGCCCAGGTAGTCCGAGCCCTTCATCGTGTCGTAGGCGTGCAGCTCCCAGTCGTCGCCGTCCCGAAGCGCGGCGTTGATGCCGCCCTCCGCGGCTCCGGTGTGCGACCGGACCGGGTGGAGCTTCGTGACCAGGGCGACGTCGGCGCCCTCCTCGTGGGCCGCGATGGCCGCGCGGAGCCCCGCGCCGCCGGCGCCGACGACGATGACGTTGTGTTGGTGTGTCGTCATTGATGGGTCACCAGAACTTGAGGTTGCTCTTGACCGCCTCGCGCTTCAGTTCCTGGATGTGCTCGGTCAGCGGGATGTCCTTCGGGCACACCTCGGTGCAGGAGAACTGGGTCTGGCAGCGCCAGACGCCGTGTTCCTGCTCGATGATCTCCAGGCGGTCCTCCTTCTGGATCTCGCCCTCGCGCTCGTCCATCGCGAACCGGTAGGCCTTGTTGATGGCCGCCGGGCCGAGGTACTCGTTGTCGCCGGCCGCGATGTTGCAGGAGGACATGCAGGCGCCACACCAGATGCAGCGCGTCGACATCTTGATCTTCTCGCGGTTCTCCCGGTCCTGCCGCTGCTCCTCCAGCTCGCCCGACGGGAGGTCGTTCGTCTGGAAGTACGGTTCGACGGCCTCCATCTGGTCGTAGAAGTGCTCCATGTCGACGACGAGGTCCTTGACGACCTCGGCGTGCGGGAGCGGCTCGATGCGGACCGGCCAGTCCAGGTCGGCCATCTGGGTCTTGCAGCCCAGGCGCTGGCGGCCGTTGATGAACAGCGCGTCCGAGCCACAGATCGCCTGCCGGCAGGAGTGCCGGAACGTGAGCGAGGAGTCGAAGTGGTCCCGGGCGTAGATCAGCGCGTCCAGCACCGTCATCCCCTTCGTGAAGGGAACCCGGAACGTGTCGAACCGGGGGTCCTTCTTGCCCTCGACCTCCGGGTCGTACCGGAAGACCTTGAGCCGGACCGTCCGCTCGCTCTCGGAGAGCTCTTCTTCGGCGCGCTTTCGCATCGCGGCGCGCTCCTCTTTCTCGGCCATCCGGCGGTCCTGGTGGCTCGGTTCGGTCTCGGCCTCGGTCGCCGCCTCGGCGTCCGTTTCCGCCTCGGTCTCGCTGTCCGACTCCTGTTCGGTGACTTGCGTGCTCATTGTTAGACGAGATCGGTCATGACGACGGCGACGCGGATGCCCTGGACCACGAGCAGCACGCTCGCGACCACGAGCAGCCACTTGACCGCGGTCTTCCGGGTACCCTCGAGGCCCTGGTTGACGAGGGCGTTGTACACGCCGTTGACGCCGTGGAAGGTCGCGGTGACCAGGAACAGCACCATCGTGAGGAAGTAGCCGACCTGGCTCATCCGCGCGGTGGTGCCAGCGAAGGTGATCTCCGCGGCGTGGTTGACGAAGTGCAGCAGTAGGAAGTGGAACGCGAGCACGACGACGAGGAACGCCGCCGTGATCCGCTGGAGGAACCAGCGCGTGCCCTTCGGTTCGAAGGATGAGTAGTAGTCCGCCATCTCAGATCCCTCCCAGGAACGTCGGGACGCTCGCGACGGTGACGGCACCGGTGACGATCAGGGCGGCGTAGAACGCCTTGTCCTGTGCCTCCAGCCCCACGCCGAGGTCGACGAACAGTAGCCGGACGCCGTTCAGGATGTGGAAGACGGCGACCGCGAGCAGACCGACCTCGAGGAACCGGACCACGAGGAGTTCCTCGAGGCCCTGCAGCGTGGCGGTGTAGGTGGCGCCGTCCACCGTCGCCGTGCTCAACACGGCGATGTGCGTGAACAGGTAGCCGATGAGCACCCAGCCGGTGAACTTGTGGAACACCCAGGCCCACATCCCGGCGGAGAACTCCCGCCACCGCCCGAAGTCCTCGACCAGACCCCGGTCGTACGATTGACTCATGCACGAGACGGTCGGTCCCCCGCTGGTATAGTAGTTACCTTCCGGGAACGTATGACATGGGGCGGTTACCGACCGGTCAGTGCCCCCGATGCCACGGTGCCGCCGAGGGAGTCGAACGTGCGCTCGGGATCGTTCCCGTGGCCGTCGGTGCCACCGCTCTGATTCTCACGACGAACGGCCTGTTCGCGGTCCGGGGCGGGACGCCGGACCCCACGAGCGTCGCGATCGCGGTTGCGAACGTGGTCTCGCTTCTTCTGACGACGTATCTGGGCCTCATGGCGACCAGCGATGTGTCCATCCTGCTCGCGATCGCGTTCGACACCTCCGGGCTCGGCGTCGGCCCGCTCGCACTCGCGGCGCACGTCTTCGGAGTTCCAGCGCACGCACGGTCCGCAGCCGCTCACTCACCGGATAGCGGAGCGAGACCGACCGGTTGCGTACTGCACCTCGGTTCGAAAGAACGAGTGAGCGTTCTACCTGCGTGATGAGAGACGGCTCTCCCGTCGTCAGTCCTCGATCGGGATCGGTTCGCCGCGGAGCTCGATGTCTTCCCGAATCGGGAGGGTCACTTCGAGGACGCCGTTCGTGTACGAGGCGGAGATGGCCTCGGTGTCGACGTCCTTCGGGAACCGGAACCGTCGGTGGAACGTTCGCTTCCGGCCCCGGTCCTCGTCGACGTGCTCGGCGGCGACGTTGAGGACGCCGTTGTCCCAGGTGAGGTCGATATCCTCCCGTTCGAAGCCGGGAGCGTCGACGCTGAGGACGAACCGGCCGTCCTCCTCGTAGAGGTCGTAGTCGCTGCTGCCGGTGTATCCCTCGCCGAAGACGCGGCTGGGGAGGTCGAGGCTCTGTCGCCAGGAACTCGGACTCATCGGTTCGAGCATGGGTCTATCACCTCGAATCCATCCGACTATTGTGCGTGGTTCGTAAAAAATCTTTCTGATTATGATAATATCTACCAAAATATAGTATTTAATCGTCTGTACAGTCGATTATCGGGCCGTCGGGGCGGCGGGCCGTGCTGTCAAACCCCGCACGGACGCGACGCGGACGAGCATCGACGGCGGCTCGCCGCCGACATCGGGACCCCGGCACCGCCGCGGGACGAACCCCGACTGCTTTTCCCGCTCCGCAGCCACGCGGACACCATGCAGACTGTCATCCTCGCCGCCGGGCAGGGCACCCGGATGCGGCCCCTCACGGAGACGGTGCCGAAGCCGATGCTCCCGGTGGCCGACCGACCCCTGTGCGCCCACACCGCCGACGCAGCGGTCGCCGCCGGTGCCTCGGAGCTCGTCTTCGTCGTCGGCTACGAGGCCGACGCCGTCCGCGAGCACTTCGGCGACAGTTACCGCGGCGTCCCCGTCAGCTACGCCGTCCAGGACGAACAGCTCGGCACGGCCCACGCCGTCGAGCAGGCGCTCCCGCACCTCGATGGCCCGTTCGTCGTGTTGAACGGCGACGACCTCTACGACGAGGCCGCCATCGAGGCCCTCTTCGAGGCGGGACCGGCCGTCGGCGCCTATCAGGTCGAGGACCCACGGCCGTACGGCGTGTTCTCGCTGGACGGCGACCGCGTCGTCGACGTCGTCGAGAAGCCCGACGACCCGCCGAGCGACCGCGTCAACGTCGGCGCGTACCACTTTCCCGCCGAGGCGACCGCCTGGTTCGACGACGTCGAGTTGAGCGACCGCGGCGAGTACGAGATCACCGACGTCGTCGAGCGACTCCTCGCCGAGGGCGAGGTCCGGGCGGTCCCGGTCGAGCGGTGGCTCGGCGTCGGCCGCCCGTGGGAACTCCTCGAGGCCAACGAGTGGAAGCTCGCCGAGCTCGACGGCCGCGTCGACGGCGAGGTCCGCGGCGACGCCGATTTTCGCGGCACCGTGGTCGTGGAGGAGGGTGCCGTCGTCGAGCCCGGCGTCGTCATCGAGGGTCCCGTACTTATCCGCGACGGCGCAGAGGTCGGACCGAACGCCTACGTCCGCGGCGCCACACTCGTCGGCGAGGGTGCCAAGGTCGGCCACGGCGTCGAGGTGAAGAACTCCGTGTTGATGACCGACGCCGCGGTCCCGCACGTCTCCTACGTTGGCGACAGTCTGCTCGGACCGAACGTGAACCTGGGGGCCGGCACGCAGGTGGCGAACCTCCGGCACGACGACGCCGAGGTGAAACAGACCGTGAAGGGCGAGCGCGTCTCGACCGGCCGCCGGAAGTACGGGGTTGTGGCTGGACCGGAGGCGAAGACCGGAATCAACACCAGTCTGGCCCCCGGTGTGGTGCTGTCGGCCGGAGCCACCACCGAACCCGGCGAGTCGGTGCTGCGGGACCGGTAGGTGTACTGGTTGTCAGTCGGGCTCGTCCCGTCCGATCCGGTACTAGATCTGCGTAGTGATCGAATCGGGTTTCTTCGATCGAGCGGCAGTGACCACCTCGAAAGCCCTCGGCGGGCTCGCGGTCGCTCTGTGGGATATCCTCGCGGCCTCCGGC
>CAZATR010000144.1:0-6143 GCA_964488035.1 uncultured Natronomonas sp. | reverse complement strand
AGGCGGTCCAGCAGGTCGGCTACGACGCCGTCATCGAGCGCGACAAGACCTACCCGCGGGAGTACGAGCCCCGCGGCCGCGTCGTGGTGAAGGGCGCCGAGGACGCAACGAAGTCCGACCTGCTCGGCGCCATCGCCGCCTACGTCGCCGCCCTCAGGGAGTGACGCCCGCCACGGGCCCACCACGGCCTCGCTTCGGGCCTGCCACCGGACCGCCCGTTGGCCGACGTTTCGGCGGGTATAGGCGGGGGAAGGGCTTTGCCCCGGCCGGTGGAAGCTGCCCACATGGCCAACGCCCTCCACGTGGCCGTCCGGCTGGTGCACGTCATCGCGATGTCGCTCGTCGTCGGCGGTTCGACGATGCTCTGGGTCCGCGCCGAGCGGGCGAGCGGTCGGGGTGCGATCGGCGAGGTCCGAGCGCTCGCCGTCGAGTACGAGTGGCTGTTCTGGGGCGCGGTCGGCCTCCTCGTCGCGACCGGGGTCGGCAACCTCGGCGCGCTCGCGCCGGCGGTCCCGTCGACGGACACCCACTGGGGCCTCGCACTCGCCGTCAAGCTCCTCGGGGTCGTGGGCCTCCTGGTCGGGTCCGCGGTCCGGACGTCGATGGTCGGGGCGCTCGACGGGCTCGCAGCCGGGAACGCCGCCCACGTCCGCCGCCGGTTGCGGCAGGGGTACGCCGCGACGACGCTGTGGCTCGGCGCCCTGGTCCTCCTCGGGGTGGTGCTCGCCCATGGCTGAGCTCCGCCGGTGGGCTTTCGCCGCGTTCCACACCGCGTTGCTCGTGGCGGTCGGCGTCCTGGCAGTCCACCTCGGCGGCGCCGTCGGCGACCTCCTCCGGGGACTGAACACGGCCGTCGGCCTGGGCGTGTACGGACTGCTGTGGGCCATCGCCTGGGCCGTCACCGGGCCGGCGTTCGCGGCGGCGCCCCCGGCCGCCGCCCCGATCCGGGGCCTCGTGGGCCACGGCGCGCTGTACGGTGCCGTCACGGCGGTCGGCTTCCTCCTGGCGCTCGTCCTGGGCGGCGGGACGCTCCCCGTCCTCCAGGGGGACCTGTCGGTCTCGGCGGTGCTGCTCGTCGCGTCGATCGGCTCGGTCGCCGCGACCGTCGTCGGCGCGCTGGTCGGCGCCCTTTTTGCCGCCATCGACGGCCTTCTGGCCCGCACCGGCGCCGCCCTCGCCGCACCCGGGACCTGAGCGGGCCTGGAAAGCCATTTACGGCTCCGTCGCCCGAGTGTCGGGCATGCACCGAACCGTGCGGGTGGCCCGATGAACCGGGTCGGCGACGTCGTCCGCGTCTCCCAGGGGCTGCTCGTGGTCCGGGCGCCGGACGGGACCGCGCCGGACCTCGGCACGCCCGTCGTCGACGAGGTGCTGGACGACGTCGGCCACGTCGTCGACGTCTTCGGCCCCGTCGAGCGGCCCTACGTCGCCGTCACGCCGACCGACGGCGTCGTCCCGACGGACGTCCTCGGCGAGAAGCTCTACGCGGAGTAACGGCGGTCCCCGACCGGGCGTCCCCCGCGACATCACAACGACCAAACGGCCGCCGCCGGAGTACCCCGGTATGAACCGCGCGTACGTCGCCGTCGCCGCGACCATCGGTCTCTTCGTCGTCGTGCAACTCGGCGCGCTCGCCCTCGTCGAGCCCTTCATGGACGCCGGCTACCAGGCCGTCGACGACCCCTCGGACCCGACCAACAGCCTGCTGTACGTCGGCGCCATCCTCGTCGCGACGGTCGTGATGCTCGCCGCCATCCGGGTCGGCGTCGAGCGGCTGCTCCAGGGCCTCATCGTCTTCGCCGCCGTGTTCATCGCCTTCTACGTCTTCTCCGTCGTCGTCCCGCCGGTCGTGACCGTCGGCGGACTGAACGTCCCCGCCGTCGCCGCCGCGGTCCTGCTCGGCGCCGGCCTCCTCCGGTATCCGGAGTGGTACGTCATCGACGCCGCCGGCGTCGTGATGGGCGCCGGCGCCGCCGGCATCTTCGGCATCAGCTTCGGGCTGGCGCCCGCCCTCGTGCTCCTCGCCGTGCTCGCCGTCTACGACGCCGTCTCGGTGTACGGCACCGAACACATGCTCACCCTGGCGTCCGGCGCGATGGACCTCCGGCTCCCCGTCGTCTTCGTCGTTCCGCTCACGCTCTCGTACTCGTTCCTCGAGGCAGAGGGGCCGGCGGCCCTGGAGGACCACGCCGATGGGGACGCCGACGTCCGGGGAGACGGTGCCACGGATGGGGACGCCGACGTCGATCCGGACGCCGACGCCGAAGACGACACCGAGGGGCATACCGACGGGGATCCCGCGGGTGACGAGCCCGCGGATCCGTTCGAACGCGACGCGTTCTTCATCGGTCTCGGGGACGCCGTCATCCCGACCATCCTCGTCGCCTCGGCCGCCTTCTTCCGGCCGGGCGACGCCCCGCTGTTGGACGTCCCGGGCCTCGCACTGACCGTCCCCGCGCTCGGCGCGATGATCGGGACGCTCGCCGGCCTGCTCGCGCTGATGTGGATGGTGATGAAGGGACGGGCCCACGCCGGCCTCCCGCTGTTGAACGGCGGCGCCATCGCCGGCTACCTCGTCGGGACCGTCGCCGCCGGCGTCGCGCTGGTCGACGCCGTCGGTCTCGCCCCGTACCTCTGAGACCGGCCCGCCCGCGTTCGTCGCCCCGTACGCCGACCGGAACGGGCCCGTTGACTGCCGACGGACCGATCAGTTACCGGTCAGCGCCTCGCTGCCGGGCAGGAACTCGATGGTCCGACCGAGTCCCCGCTCGCGCGCCCGCTCGAGGAGCATGGCCGCGGCGGCGACCGTCTCGACGCCGGTCCCGCCGCTGTCGAACACCGTCACCTCGCCCTCGCCGGTCCGTCCCGGTCGGTGGCCTGCGACCACTTCGCCCAGCTCGGCGTGGACGTGGTCGTCGTCGACGAGGCCCGCCTCGCGGGCGGCGAGGAACGCGCCCGCGTCCTGGAACGCCCGCTCCCGGAGGTCCGGGACGTAGGTGCTCCGGGCGACCGTCTCCGGCGGGATCTCCCGCTTGCCGGCGTCGTACTGGCCCATCGCGGTGACGTGGGCGCCGTCCGGGAGGTCGGCGTCCGCGAACACGGGGTCCTCCGCGCGCGTCGCGGTGATCACGACGTCGGCCCCGGCGAGGGCGACCGCCGCCGACTCGACGGCACGCACGTCGGCGTCGAGTCGCGTTGCGAACTCGTCGGCGAAGGCCTCGCGGTTCGCCGGGGTGGGCGAGTACACGCGGACCGTTCCGAAGTCCCGCACCGTCGCGGTGGCGCGCAGCTGGCCGCGCGCCTGGGCGCCCGAGCCGATGACCGCACAGGTCCTCGCGTCCGCGCGGGCGAGTTCGTCGACGGCGACGGCGCCGGCGGCGCCGGTCTTGAACGGGTTCATCGACGCGCCGTCGAGCAGGGCCTCGAGTCGGCCCGACTCGGCGTCGAACACCGGGAGGACGAAGTGTGCGTCCTCGTCGTCGAACCCGGCGGCGTAGGTGTAGCCGCCCATCGCGCCGACCTCGGGGAGGTCGGCCAGGTAGCCGGTACACACGCCTGGTGGATCTTCGGAGACCAGCTTGGTTCGGGGTTCGGCGCTCCCCTCGGTCCCCTGGCTCCGGTAGCCGGCACGCACCGCCTCCACGTAGTCGGCGGGCGCGGCGAGGCCGTCGAGTTCGTCGCTCCGCAGGAACAGGACGTCGGTCATGGCGGAAGTACGGCCGCAGCGGGCAAAGAGGCTGGGTTCGAGAAACGTGCGTGGGTCGGTCGTCGGTTACGGGTCGGTCGTCGGCAAGCGGCGGAGTCAGTCCGCAGCCTGGTGGCCGGCGCCGCCACCGCCGTGGGCGTCGGCGGTCGGCTCCGGGGCGGCGGCCGCCCCCGGGGCATTGACGAACATCGCGTGGCCCATCAGCCCTACTGCGACCGTCGACGCCAGCGGGACGGCCATCGAGAGCGAGAACCCGGTGGTGAGGAACAGCGCGGTGAGGCCGGCGAGCGACAGCGGAATCAGCCCGAGCACGAGGTCGTAATAACTTGCCATAATATACAAATACGTATGGGGAATACCGGTATAAGTGTTTTGCAAGAATTCCGAGTAATCAATCCGGTACCGACGTAATGGCGTCAGAAACGAGCTTAGTTACTTATCCATAACTTATACTGATGGTATATATAGAGATATTGGTGTAGGGGCACTCTCGGAAACGTCCTCGGCCCGGACCCGGGATAGCGGTCGTAGCGGGCGTGCCACGGGGAACGTATTCCCACTGTGCATTACCGGAACGGCCCGGCGCGCGAGTCAGGGTCCTTTTCCATGTCACGGGCCCACCGCCGAGACATGACCGACGGCAGGTCGGGCGTGGAGTACGCCGAGCGGGCCCGGGACGTCCTCGGCTTCTCCCGCTGGTGGCAGGTCGCGGCCGCGGTCGGGATGATGGCAGCCGTCAGCCCCTACCAGTACGTCTGGTCGTCCATCGCCCCGCCGCTGTCGGCGAACCTCGACATCGCCCCCGCGGCGCTGGGCGCGGTCTTCTCGTTCTACGTCGTCTTCCAGTCGCTGTCGCAGTTCCCGGCCGGCTGGTGGCGCGACCGACACGGCCCCCGCGCGCTCGTCTTCCTCGCGGGCCTGCTCGCCGGCGGCGGCTACGTCGGCCTCGCCTACGCCACGGACGTCCTCCAGCTGTACGTCCTCTACTCGCTCGGCGCCGTCGGCGTGGGCATCGTCTACACCGTCGCCGTCAACACCGCGGTGAAGTGGTTCCCCGACCGGACCGGCGTGACCACCGGGCTCGGGACGATGGCCTTCGCGGCCGGCAGCGTGCTCGCCGTCCCGTACGTGCGCGCCAACGCCACCGTGGACGGCTACGCGGTCGTGCTCCGGAACGTCGGCCTCGTCATCCTCGTGGTCCTCCTCCTGGGCGCCATCGTCCTCCGGGATCCGCCCGACGACTGGCTCGGGCTCGGGGACACCGACGCCGCCGACGCCGACGGCGTCGCCGCGTCGCTCCGCGGCACCGCCTACACGACCCGCGAGATGTTCCGGACCTGGCAGTTCTGGCTGCTGTACGCCATGTTCGTCGCGACCGCCGGCGCCGACCTGATCGTGATCGCCAACGTCGTCACCTTCGCCGACGAGCTCGGGTTCACCCACGACGTCGCCACCATCGCCGCGACGCTGCTCCCGCTGGCCGCCGGCGTCTCGCGTCTCGTGCTCGGCGGGGTCACCGACCGCGTCGGCCGCAAGCGTGTGATGGTCGCCTCCTTCCTGCTGGCCGGCCTGTTCCGGGTCGGCCTCGTGGCGGCCGGCCGCGCCGACCGCCCGATCGCGTTCGTCGCCCTCGTCCTCCTCGCGATGTTCTTCTCCTCGCCGCTGTACGTCTACTTCCCGTCGCTGTTGTCGGACTACTACGGCTCGGAGTTCTCCTCGGGCAACTACGCCGTCCTCTACACCGCCAAGGTCGGTGGCGGCGTCGTCGCCGGCACGCTGGCCGGCTACCTCGCGGCCGCCCACGGCTGGGGCCCGACGTTCCTCCTCGGCGGCGCCCTCGCCGCCGGCGCCGGCCTCGCCGCCCTCGTCCTGCGACCGCCGGTCGACGCCGGTCTCACCGCGGACGCCGCGACGGACTGAATCCGCAAGCACTTGTAGGGGTCCCGTCCAACGACCGCCCATGCCCGACCAGTCGTTCCTCGAGCAGCGACTCGACGCCAGCACCTGGCCCATCGCGGTCGGGGACGTCGTCGTCCTGCTGCTGTTCCTCCTTGCGGGGACGCTCAGACACAGCACCGTCGCCAGGCTCCAGGCCGACCCGGTCATCTTCCTCTACGCCGCCGGGCCGTTCATCCTCGGGTGGCTCGTCTTTGCGCCGCTCGTCGGAGCGTACTCGCCGGGCGGGGGTTCGGCGCCGAACTCCTCCATCCCGCTGGCGATTCGGTCGTGGGTCCCGGCGACCGTCGCCGGCCTGGTCGTTCGGGTGGTCGCCGTCCCGAACCGCGGCTTCGACCCGATCTTCGCCGCCATCATCCTCGTCGGGGGAGCGCTCGTCCTGGCGGTGTGGCGATTCCTGTACTTCAAACTACCGTAGGGTATCGGTCCGTTCGCCCGGATCGGTCCGGTCTTAACTGTAACATCCTACCTGCATACCGAG
>CAZATR010000143.1:0-6240 GCA_964488035.1 uncultured Natronomonas sp. | reverse complement strand
TCAACCGCGTCAACGAGCGGTACGACTCCACGCTCGTCCACGGCATCGACCAGCACGTCCTCGACGAGTCCGAACCGTTCTACGACGAGAGCGAGGGGTTCTACCTGGAGCTGCCCGAGGACCCCTACGGGCGGCTGACGGGCGTGGTCGTCGAGGAGGAGCGGTTCGAGGACGTCCTGGAGGCCTACGTCGCCGAGATCGAGCGGGAACTCGAGCGGGTCTTCGACGCCTAGCGCTCGCAGTTCGTCCCGAAGAGGATGCCGAGGCTGCCCTCACCGTCGATGCGGAGCACCATGCGGACGCAGCTCGCGTCGTCGTCGACGCTCCCGTCGACGTCCGTCGACTGGACCTCGCCGTCGTCCAGCCGCGCGTGCACGACGTAGTCGCCCGGCGTGCTCGTCCAGTCGCCCTCGACGACCGTCCCGCCGCCGGCCTCGAGCTGGTAGGTGTCCATGTGGACGACGCCCGCGGCCGACTCGACGGCGAGCTGGAGCCGGTGGCCCGAGTCGTGGTTGTTCCGGACCGAGAGCCGCTCGACCCGGACGCCGTCCGGATCGCCGGTCGTCCCCGGTGCCGCCTCGTTGGCGGACCCGGGGTCGTCGTCGCCGAGCGCGCTCATGCACCCGGCGGTGGCGGTGACGGTCGCGAACCCGGCTGCGGCGAGGAACCGGCGGCGCGAGGTCATGTCACGGTATCGGCGCGCCACGCGCTTAAACACCCGTCAGACGGCCGTCTAGCGTCCGTCACACCGGTCCTCGACGTGTCCGGGATCTCGGGCCCTTGAGCGTCTCCGGGACCTCGGACCCCCTCGACGCGTCCGGCGGCGCGAGGCACCCGGCGCCGGGGTCGGTCGGGGATCGTAGCCAAATCTTCATACGGCTGCGTCACCTACGCTGCGACATGAGCACCGAATCCGCCGGCGCCGACGAGGAACTCCGCGAGCGCATCAGCAACTTCCTCCGGCGCAACTTCCCGCAGATCCAGATGCACGGCGGCAGCGCCGCCATCCGTGACCTCGACCGCGAGTCCGGCGAGGTCACCATCATGCTGGGCGGCGCCTGCTCCGGCTGTGGCATCTCACCGATGACCATCCAGGCGATCAAGAGCCGCATGACCCAGGAGATTCCCGAGATCGACACCGTCCACGCCGACACCGGCATGGACGGCGGCACCGAGGGCATGGCCGGCGGCCAGATGTCCCCGTCGTTCCCCGGCCACGAGGGCGGCGACGACGGCGACGACGAGGGCCCGGAGGCCCCGTTCTGACGCCCGAGGCGACACGTCCTCGCCGGCCCGATGGTCCTCCCGAGCGACGCGCACCGGGAGACCGCCGCGAACGGGCGGCTGGCGGCCCCTCGCCGTCGGCGGGGCCCCGTCGGCGGCGGGCGAGCCCACACCACACCGTTTAAGCCCGAAAGGGGCCGATAGCCTGCCACCGATGTCGGAGTCCGCCGGCCGGAACGTGCTCCTGGTGGTGATGGACACGGTCAGGAAGGACCACCTCACGCCGTACGGCTACGACCGGCCGACCACGCCGACGTTGGCGGATTTCGCCGACGACGCCCTCGTCTACGAGGAGGCGGTCGCACAGGCCCCGTGGACGCTGCCCGTCCACGCCTCGATGTTCACCGGGCTCTACCCGGGCGAGCACACCGCGACCCAGGAGTCGCCCTACCTCCCCGACGACGTCGGGACGCTCGCCGAGACCCTGTCGGCGGCGGGGTATGCGACGGCGTGTTACTCCTCGAACGCGTGGATAACGCCCTACACCCGGCTCACGGCGGGCTTCGACCACCAGGACAACTTCTTCGAGGTGCTGCCCGGCGAGGCGCTGTCGGGGCTGGCCGCCGAGCTGTGGCAGCGCGTCCTCGACAGCCGCTTCCGGTGGGTCGCCGACCGCCTCGTCGAGCTCGGCAACGAGGTCCACGAGCACCTCGCCGGCGGCGACGGGGCCGACTCGAAGACCCCCGACATCATCGACCGCGTCCAGGACTTCACCGACGCCCACGCCGGGGCGGACTGGTTCGCGTTCATCAACTTGATGGACGCCCACCTCCCGTACTACCCGCCCGCGGCGTACCGCGACGAGTTCGCGCCCGGCGTCGACCCCACAGCGGTCTGTCAGAACTCCAAGGAGTACAACTCCGGGGCCCGCGTCGTCGACGACGCCGAGTTCGCGGACCTCCGCGGGCTCTACGACGCCGAGATCAGACACATCGACGCCGAGCTCGCCCGACTGTTCGACCACCTCCGGGCGTCCGGCCAGTGGGAGGACACCGTCGTGATCGTCTGCTCGGACCACGGCGAACTCCACGGCGAACACGGCCTCTACGGCCACGAGTTCGCCGTCTACGACCCGCTCGTGAACGTCCCGCTTCTGGTCAAACACCCCGACGTCGAGCCCGGCCGGACCGACGAGCAGGTCGAGCTGCTCGACCTCTACGACACCGTCCTCGAGTCGGCGGCCGCGACCGACGCCACCGACGCCGTCGGCGCCCGCCCGTACGACCCCGGACGCTCGCTCTTGTCGACGGGCCGCGACGTCCCCGACGGCGAGTACGCGTTCGTCGACTACCACCGGCCCGTGGTGGAGCTCAACCAGCTCGAGACGAAGGCCGCCGAGGCCGGCATCGAGCTCCCCGAGGACTCCCGGTTCTACTCGCGGATGCGGGCGGCCCGGCGGCCCGACGGCAAGTACATCGAGAACGAGCGCATCCCCGACGAGGCCTACCGGCTGGACACCGACCCCGACGAGACCGCCCCGCTCGACCTCGACGGCGGCCACGCGCCGGGGACCGACGATCCCGTCATCAGGGACGTCCGGGCGGCGCTGGAGCGGTTCCGGACCCGCGCCAGCGACGAGTGGGCGGCAACGACGACGGACGCCGAGGCGGCGCTGGACCACATGGACGACACCGCCAAGGAGCGCCTGCAGGACCTCGGCTACATGGAGTAGCGCCGGCGAGCGCCCCGGTCGACGGCCGGCCCGCCGTCCCCGCCGACGGTCACGGCCGCGGTCCCGGCTCCGGATCGCCGGCCCTCAGCGGAGCCCGCGCCCGGCCTCCCACGCCCTGAGCAGCCGCGTCATCGTCGCGGTGACCGGAACCTCGACGCCGTGTTCGCGGGCGCGGTCGAGGACGTAGCCGCCGATGGCGTCGACCTCGGTCCGGCGCCCGGCCTCGACGTCCTGCCGCATCGAGGAGGTGTTGGCCGCGGTGGCCTCGGCCACCCGTTCGAGGGCCGCGGCGGCCTCGGCGGGCGACAACTCGACGCCCTCGGCCGCGGCGACGCGGCCGACCTCCCGGGCCGCCGCGGTTGCGACCGCGTGTGGCTCCCCGTCCAGCAGCGCGCCGTTGTCGACCCGCGCGAGCGCCGTCGTCGCGTTGATGCCGGCGTTGACCGCCAGCTTCTCCCGGAGCCGCCGCGGCATGTCCGTCGCGACCGTCGTCACGAGGCCCGCGGCGTCGAAGGCCGACCCGACCCGGTCGCCGGCCGCCGACGGCCCGCCCTCCCGGGCACCGACGACGACCTCGCCGACGCCAGTACAGCGCACGACGCCGGGCTCGGCGAGCACGGCGCCGTAGGTACAGGTCCCGGCGAGCACGGGCGCGTCGAGCCGGTCGGCCAGCGTGGCCTCGTTGCCCATCCCGTTCTGGAGCGAACAGCAGGCCTCGAGGTCGACGCCGGCGAGCGCGTCGGCGGCCGCGGGGGTGTCGAAGGCCTTCACGCAGACGACGGCGAGGTCCGCGGCCGCCGGCGGGTCGAGCCGGGCGTCGGGGTGGACCGTCCGTTCGGTTTCGCCCTCGACCCGGAGGCCGCGCTCCCGGACCGCCGAGACGTGCGGCTCCCGGCCGACGAGCGTCACGTCGTGGGTGCCGGCCAGCAGGCCGCCGACGAGGCTCCCCAGGCTGCCGGCGCCGAAGACGACGACGTCCATATCGCTGGTAGCCGCGGCCGCGACAGAAAACCTCCGCTTCCGGCGTCAGTCCTCCTGCAGGTAGCTGATGGACTCGCCGGAGGCGCCACAGGACGGACACATCGACGGGACGTCGTCGATGTGGCCGACCTCGCCGCACTCCTCGCACCGCCACATGAGGGTCTTCTCGCCGGCCTTGCTCTCGGCCTGCTCGCGGGTGGAGACGCCGTCCTCGGTCGTCACGTAGAACCCGCCGTCGTCGAGGTTCCGCACGCGGCCGAGTTCGTTGCCCTCCGCGTCGTAGACGGTCTGGCCGACACGGACCCCGGACTGCTGTCGGTGCTCGATGGCCATACCGTATGGTACGTCGTACCGTACCAAAAAACCGCCGGCCGGTTACTCGGTCGTCGTCTCCTCGAGGTCCAGCTCGCCCTGGTGGATGGCGACGCCGTCCTGGGCGACCTTCTCGGCCAGGACGGCGCACTTGATCCGCATCGGGCTGAGCTCGACGCCGAGCAACTCGATCACGTCGTCGCGGTCCATCGCCCGGACCTCGGACAGCGACATCCCCGCCAGCTTCCCGGAGAGCATGCTGGCCGACGCCTGGCTGATGGCGCAGCCGTCCCCGACGAAGGAGACGCGGTCGATCGTGTCGCCGTCCTCGCCCAGCTCGAGGAACATCTTGATGGTGTCGCCGCACATCGGGTTCTCGCCGACGTGCTCGACGTCCGCGTCCTCGAGCTCCCCGTAGTTGCGCGGGTTCTTGTAGTGGTCGAGGATCTGCTGGCGGTACATGTCCGAGCCGGGTCCCATTGCTACCCGACACAAGGAGAATGACGGGGAAAAGAGCACCGGTCGGCCGGCCGGGCGCCCGCCGGCGGTCCCGGGCCGACCGGCCCCATTCGTCCCCCGTCCGGTCCAGTCCACCCCGGGCGTTCGCGTGGCCGCGTCGAGCGCAACAGGGAAGACCCGGCCGTGCCAGGGACCGGTATGACCGAGGAGGACGCCTCGAGCGAGCCGGCCTCGGCCCCCACGGACGGGTCGTCCTCGGGGGCCCGGGGCGCAGACGTGGACGAGGACGACGAGTGGGTCCCGCTCGAGGGCCTCTCCCAGGAGGGTCTGCTGCTGCTGTTCGCCGGGTTGGCCTGCGGCACGGCGTCGCTGACGGCGCTCAGCCGCGGCCAGCCGCAGCCGGTCGTCGTCTTCGGCGCGGCGACGGCCGCGGGCGCGCTGGCGGTGTTCGCGGTCGACCTGGCCTCGGAGTTCGTGCCGTCGGTGACCGTACACCTCGCGGTCGGCGGCGGCGCCTCGATCGCCGGCGCGTTCGCCCTCGCCGGCCGCCACTGGGTCAACGCCGGCACGTTCGCCGTCGCCGCGGCGCTCGTGCTCTGGCGCGTCGTCGACGTCGAGTACCGCGGTGCCGACTACCGCGGCGCCGAGTAACGGGCCGGCGTCGAACGACGGACCGTCCGGAGGTTTATGACCGATGCCGGGGCGGGACGGCGCGTGCCCTGACGAGCAGCCGGTGGTCGGTCGAGGCGGGCGCGCGGCGCACCACCATCGGTCTCACCCAATGACGCCGCCTGCTCGATTCCCCCTGCCAGCAACCCCCGCCACTGTCAACGCCTTCGAACAGTAGCGGGTCCCGGGAGTTGCGAGGCCTCCCGGCGCCCGTCGATGCTCAGGCGAACAGCTGTCGGGCGTCGTCGACGGCCTCGACCAGCCGGTCGACCTCGCGCTTCGTGTTGTACACGTAGAACGAGGCCCGCGCCGAGGCCGCCGTCCCGAGGACGTCGTGCAGCGGCTGCGTGCAGTGGTCGCCGGCGCGGATCGCGACCGCGGAGTCGTTGAGGATCGAGGAGAGGTCGTGGGCGTGGACGCCCTCGAGGTTGAACGCGACCAGCCCGCCGCGGTCGTCGCCCGGGGGCCCGTAGACCTCGACGTCGTCCTGGGCCGTCAGCCGGTCGTAGGCGTACTCGGCGAGTTCGGCCTCGTGGCGTTCGACGTTCGCCAGCCCGAGGTCGTCGAGGTAGTCGCAGGCCTCGGCGAGCGCGATGCCCTGGCAGATGTTCGGCGTCCCGGCCTCGTACTTCCAGGGGAGCTCGTTCCACGTCGCGTCCTCGAAGGTGACCTTCAGGATCATCTCGCCGCCGTAGCAATACGGCTCCATCGCCTCGAGGACGTGGCGCTTGCCGTAGAGGACGCCGATGCCGGTCGGGCCGGCCATCTTGTGGCCGGAAAAGGCGAGGAAGTCCGCGTCGATGGCCTCGACGTCGACCGGCCGGTTCGGGACCGACTGGGCGGCGTCGACGAACACGTAGGCG
>CAZATR010000142.1:0-6339 GCA_964488035.1 uncultured Natronomonas sp. | reverse complement strand
CCGATGTGCATGACGATGTACGAGGACGGCCGCAAGACCGGCGGCTTCGAGGACGACATCGAGGTCGTCGACGTCGCCGAGCTCGTCGTCGAGGCACTGGAGGCCAACGGCGCGCCCGTCGCGGCGACCGGCGGCGCGGGCGCGGACGCCGCACCGGCCGACGATTGAGCGATGACGGCCGCCCGAAACCGGGGGTCGCCGCCCGCGAGTCAGGAACACTCATTACCATCACGCGTGAGGAACCCCTATGCCCGAGCGGTTTGACGTGATCGTCGCCGGCGCCGGGCCGGCGGGCGCCCAGTGCGCCCGCGACGTCGCGGCCCGCGGGTACGACGTCGTCGTCCTGGAGACGGAGCCCGAGTCGGAGTTCCCACGTCAGAGCAACAAGTCGACCGGCGGCACGTTCCCGTCGATGCTGACGTCGTTCAACGTCCCGGACGAGGTGGTGATGCAGTTCACCGACGACGTCGTCATCGAATCCCCGAACGACCACTACGTCCAGGAGAACCCCGGCGCGGTGCTCGACTTCGGGGCGTTCAAGGAGTTCCTGGTCGAGGACGGCATCGGGAAGGGCGCGGAGTACTGGTTCGACGCCCGTGTCTCGAAACCGATCGTCGAGGACGGCGAACCGGTCGGCGTCCGGTACAACGGCAGCGAGGAGGTGTACGCAGACGTCGTCGTCGACGCGACCGGCCCCGCCGCCCCGCTCGCGAAGGACCTCGGCGTCTGTGACCTCGACCGGAACAACCAGGCCATCGGCATCGAGTACGAATTCGAGGGCCTCACCCTCGATCGGGAGGACTACGCCGACCTCCACGACTCGATGATGCTGCGGCTCGACCACGAGTTCGCGCCCGGCGGCTACGCGTGGATCTTCCACACCGGCGACGACACCGCCAAGGTCGGGCTCTGCTACATCCGCAACGACAGCTACCAGCGGTACGCCGACGTCGACCGCACCATCGACGGCTACCTCGACCACTGGTTGGACGTCGATCCCAGGTTCGAGACCGCGACCCGCATCGAGGGCCGCCAGCACCGCGGCTCCGCCCACATCCAGCCGCCGAACTCCCTCAGCACTGACAACTTCATGGCCGTCGGCGACACCGTCCCGACCATCGACCCGCTGTGGGGCGAGGGGATCCACAAGGGCATGCGATCCGGCCGCGCCGCGGCGACCACCATCGACCGCTGCTTCACCCGGTCCGACCGGGACACCTCCGCCGAGGCCCTCTCGATATACGACGACCTCTGGCACGGGGAGGTCGCCCCCGACGTGGACTCGCGGCTCGTGATGACCCACCTGCTGTACCTGGCACCGAACGACCGGTACGACCGGCTCCTGGCGGACCTCAACCGTCTCGACCACGACACGCTCGCGCGGGCGAACAACGGCGAGACGCGGGCAATAGCGAAGCTACTCCACCTCCGGGACCTCCCGCTGCTGGCCCGGTTCGTCAGGCAGTACTACCTGACGTAGACCGTTCCGTCCTGCCGTGGCGGTCACGATCCTCGCCACCGTCGGGCCAGGGTTCAAGGCCGAAGCCGCGACCAGTCCCCCCGTGCCGACGTTCACCGACCTGGCGACCGCCGCCTACTGTCCCCGGAAGCTCTACTACCGCCGGAAACACGACGACGGCGAACCCCCGGATTCGGTCGAATCGGTGCGGGCGCTGGCGTTCCGCTACCCCGAACTCCTCGACCCCGGGACGGACCTGACCGACGAACCCATCGCGGTCGCCCCCGACCGGTATCGGTCGGCCCTCGGTGCGGTGAAGGAACGGGTCGAATGCTGGGATCGCCTCGTCGACCCCGCCGACCGGGACGTCCTGCTGGCGGGCAAGGACTGCCGCGGCCTCGCCCACAAGGTCCTCGCGGACCCGCCCCGACCGGTCGTCGTCTCGCCCGGCCGGCCGCCCGATCGCGGCGTCTGGGAGCCCCAGTCGGTCCGGGCGACCGCGGCCGCGAAGGCGCTGGCCTGGGAGCGGGAGACCCCTGTCGAGCGGGCCGTCGTGGAGTACCCCGCCCACGGCGTCCTCCGCCGGGTTCGGCTCACGACCGGCCGGAAGGCGGCCTACCGCCGGGCCCTCCGGACCGTCGAGACCCTCGACGGGCCCCCGCCGCGGCTCGAGGACGACGCCCGCTGTGAGTCCTGCGAGTACCGCGCCGAGTGCGGCAGTCGGACGCGTTCGTTCCGCTCGCGGCTCTCGCTGTGACCGACCACGCGCCATCCACGGCACCCGCCGTCGTCGAACCGTACATTCAAGCGGGTGGCACTATATGTGAACCCGTACCACGGAGGAACACGGATGGGGACGGAGACGGACACCGGCGGCGACGGGAACGGGTGCCGGCGCGACGTCGAGCGGGTCGTCGGCGACGTCGTCGGCGTCACCGCGGCGGACGTCCGCCGGGCGGCAGCGTCGGGCGTCGGGACGTCGACGGTCGGTGAGGACGACGACCACTCGGTCTTCGAGGTCACCGGGCTGGACTGCCGGACGTGCGCGGGCCTCGTCGAGTGCGTGCTCGCCGAACGGCCGGGCGTGAGCAACGTCTCGGCGAACGCCCCGCACGGCACGGTCCGGGTCGACTACGACCCGGCCGGGACGTCGCCGGCGGCGCTTCGAGCGTCGCTGGCCGACCTCGGCTACCCGGTCGAGACGACCGACGAGGCGTTCCGGAACCGTCGCGCCGCCCAGTTCCGCGAGGCCCGACTCGTCACCGGGTTCCTCGCCGGGCTGATGGCGCTCGTGCCCTACGCCGCCGTGGTGTATCCGACCCGCTTTGCGTTCTGGCCGTACGACCCCCGGGTCGTCGCGCTGCTCGAGCGAGCCCTCGAGACCGCCTTCGCGACCCACTTCTACCTCAACCTCGCGCTCCTGTCCGGGATCGTCCTGGTGGTCACCGGCAAACCGCTGCTCGACGACGCGGAGGCGGCGCTGCGGGCCCGCAGACCGGACCGGACGCTCGCCGTCGCGGCCGTCTGCGTCGGGCTGTACGCCTACAGCTCCGCGACCGCGTTCCTGGTGGACGGCGGCGTCTACTACGACGTCGTCATCCTGGTCGTCGTCGGCGCGGCCGTCTGGCGGCAGGCCCACGGCGGGGCGGCGACGACCGAGGACGACGCGACGGCGCACGCCGACTCCGTCTCCACGACGGCACCCGACGGCGAATAGCGGGCCCTGGGCCCGCGGGAGCGGTTACGCCTCTGATTCGAGCCAGGCCCCGATCTCGTCGGCAAGCGCGCCGCGTCGGACGATCTCGCCGGCCGAGACGTCGACGACCGTGCTCTCGCCGCCGGGGGTCTCGCCGCCGTCGACGACCGCCCGCTCGCGGATCTCCGGGTCCAGCTCCGCGGGGCGTCGGGCGCTCGGGCGGCCGCTGACGTTCGCGCTCGTTGCAGTGATGGGTCCGACCCGCCGCGCGAGCGTGCGGGCCGTGGCGTGGTCGGGGACGCGGACGCCGACGCGGTCCCGGCCGGCGACCAGTACGTCGGGAACCCGGTCGGTCCGCTCCAGCAGGACGGTGACGGGGCCCGGGAGGAACCGCTCGCAGAACGCCCGCTCGCGGTCGGTCCAGCGCACGAAGTCGGCGGCGACCGCCGCCTCGGGCAGCGCCATCGAGATCGGGTTCCCGCGGTCGCGGCCCTTCGCGTCGAAGGCTCGCGCGACGGCCTCGGGGTCGAGCGCGTCGGCGCCGAGGCCGTAGACGGTCTCGGTCGGGTAGACGACGAGGTCGCCGCGCCGCAGCGCCGCGACCGCCGCGGTCAGGTCGGGTGTCTCGTCGGCCACGGTCACAGTTCGTCGATGGCGTCCTCGAGGTCGCTGTACGGCGGAAACTCCGGCCACTCGGTGGCGACCCACGCGTCCCGGACGGTCCGGTCGCCGTCGATCACGAAGGCGGCGGGCCGGGGTTCGTGGATCCCGTGCATGCCGTCGAGGTCGTGGGTGATGCCATAGGCGTCCCCGACGCCGTTGGCGGGGTCGGAGAACAGCCGGAACGCCTCCAGGTCCCACTCCTCGAGGAACCGCGAGTGCTCGTACGGCGTCGAGATCGAGCACCCGACGACCTGTACGTCGCGCTCGGCCCAGCCGCGGTCCCGGATCTCCTGCCAGACGTACGTCGCGGGGAAGTCCCCGTCCATCGTGTGGAAGACGAGGACGACGGGACCGTCGTCGGTGAGCTCGGAGAGCGCGACGTCCTCCCAGTACTCGTCGGTGACCAGCGGGCGGGTGAAGTCCGGCGCCGTCTCGCCGACCCCGGGAGCGTCGGCCGGCCCGAGGTCGACGACGTCGAACCCGAGGCTCATTCGGCGTCCCCCGCCGCGCTGGCGGTCACGCGGACCGGCTCGCTGCCCCCGTCGCCGTACGTCGTCTCGAGGTACTCGACGATGTTCGCGCTCTCGCTCATCGTGACGCCGGTCGAGGTGTCGACGATCGCGGGAACGGTCCGGGCCCCGGTCAGGCGCTTGACGGCGTCCCGGCGGGAGTGCCGCGCCTCGACGAACCGCGAGCGGTACGGCACGTCGAGGTCCTGGAGGACGCGGACGACGCGCTCGCAGAACGGACAGGCCTGGAGCCGGTAGAGCGTGATGTCGGGATCGGAGTCGCTATCGGACATGGGCGCGGGTACGGCCGGGCGCCGCCTAAGGGTGTCGCCCGCGTGTGCATCGTGCGTCTCGACGCTCGGTGGTGGTCGACGCTCGGTGTATCGGCAGGAATGCCGGGGGTACAGCCAGCAGTTCGGTTCCGGTGATCGATTTTCAGCTGTCGGTGGTGATGGCAAGCCTTAATCCCGGCGCCGCAGAAACCCGCACGTTCAGATGGGCTCTCTCGCGTGGTTCCTGTCGGAGGCGCAGCTCCAGGTCGGCGGCGGGGGCTCTGAACTCCCGGTCAGCGACCTGGTGCTCGCGCTCCTCGGCGGGGCGACGATCCTCGTGCTGCTCGGGCTGTCGGCCTTCTTCTCCTCCTCGGAGATCGCGATGTTCTCGCTGCCGCCCCACCGGATCGAGTCGATGGTCGCGGACGGAATCCCGGGCGCCGAGGTCCTCGAGGACCTCAAGGACGACCCCCACCGGCTGCTCGTCACGATCCTCGTCGGGAACAACATCGTCAACATCGCGATGTCCTCCATCGCGACCGGGCTGCTCGCGATCTACGTCTCCCAGTCGGTGGCGGTGTTCGTCGCCACCTTCGGCATCACCGCCCTGGTGCTGCTGTTCGGCGAGAGCGCGCCGAAGTCATACGCGGTGGAGAACACCGAGTCGTGGGCGCTCCGGATCGCGCGGCCGCTGAAGCTCTCGGAGTACGTCCTGTTGCCGCTCATCGTCACGTTCGACTACCTCACGCGGCAGGTCAACCGCGTCACCGGCGGCCGTAGCGAGATCGAGTCCACCTACGTGACGCGGGAGGAGATCCGGGACATCATCGAGACCGGCGAGCGCGCCGGCGTCCTCGAGGAGGACGAACGGGAGATGCTCCAGCGGATCTTCCGCTTTACGAACACCATCGCCAAGGAGGTCATGACGCCGCGGCTGGACATGGAGGCCGTCTCGAAGGACGCCACCATCGACGAGGCCATCCAGGCCTGCGTTCGGTCCGGCCACACGCGGCTGCCGGTGTACGACGGCAGCCTCGACAACGTGATGGGCATCGTCCACGTCTCCGACCTCGTCCGGGACCACACCTACGGCGAGACCGACGGCGTCGAACTCGAGGACCTCATCGAGGAGACCCTCCACGTCCCCGAGTCGAAGAACGTCGACGAGCTGCTCGCCGAGATGCGGGAAAACCGGATGCACATGGTCATCGTCATCGACGAGTTCGGCACCACCGAGGGGATGGTGACGATGGAGGACATCACCGAGGAGATCGTCGGCGAGATCCTCCAGTCCGGCGAGGAGGAGCCCATCGAGATCGTCGACGACCGGACCGCGATCCTCAAGGGCGAGGTCAACATCGACGAGGTCAACGAGACCCTCGAGGTCGACATCCCCGAGGGCGAGGAGTTCGAGACCATCGCGGGCTTCATCTTCAACCGCGCCGGCCGCCTCGTCGAGGAGGGCGAGACCATCGAATACGACGGCCTCGACATCTACGTCGAGCGCGTCGAGAACACCCGCATCCTGAAAGCGCGGCTCGTGAAGACCGACGACTACGAGCCCGCCCCGGCAGCCAGTCCCGCGGAAGAAGAACCGTAGTCGGCCGGCACGCGCTCGTTTTCCGACCGCTCGACTCCCGATGCGTATGGAGCGGTCTAGGTGCACGTTTGGGAGTGGTGCAGAACACCTCGAAAAGCCCTCGGCGGGCTCGCGGTCGCTCAGCGACATATCCTCGCTCA
>CAZATR010000141.1:0-6420 GCA_964488035.1 uncultured Natronomonas sp. | reverse complement strand
CCCGGCGAGTCCATCTTCCTTCGCTCGCTGCGCTCGGTCCCGGCGAGTTATACCCGTCGTATCACGCTTTTAGACCTTCGGGTGGTAACGTGGGAGGGAGCGTGATGAACGCCGCTGGTGCTCGAAGTGCATCGTGTCGAACATCGAAGCGGTGCGTATACTGCTGACGACGACCGGGAGTTCGAATATCAAACCACTGGACAACACCGAGATTAAAACGAATCTCTCACACGGTGCGACTGAATCCCGGCGGGGATGTCGACCAAACGACCGGGGCTACCCTTCCGTCTCGGTCACCGTCACCGCCGGCCCGTGCCGCTCGACGCTCTCCTCTACCCGCTGTCCCAACTCGTCCCGCGTGATATCGCCGGCGAGGTACGACTCGATCCACCGGCGCTCCATCCGCCAGGTGGCGACCAGCGTTCCGTCGATCCGGACGCGGGCGTCGAGGCCCTCGACGGTCCAGCCGCCGTAGACGCGGTCGAAGAACGCCCGGGAGACATCGCGGATGCTGGCCTCGACGCCGTCTCGGGTGCCCTCAGCCGGGCTGTACGTCAGCGCCACGCGGCCGTCGACGGTCACGTCGCGGACGACGTGGCCATCGTCCTCGACGGCGTTCACGAGGGCCTCCCGGTAGACGGCGCTCTGGTTCGTCACCGTCGCGGCGCCGTTGCCGTTGCCCGAGCAGCCGGCGAGCGGCGCGGCGGCGGCGAGCGCGATGCCGGCGACGTACCGACGGCGGCGCATGTCCCCTGCCTCGGCAGGCCCTCTGGTAAACGTTCTGCCGGTAATGGGCGGGCGGTGCCCCGGACGCGGGTGGGCAGCCTCTTTATCCCGGGCGCCGAACGATGGTGCATGTCGGCGACGGCGCGGGAGACGCTCGGGTGGCTGTGGCCGCTGGTCGGGACCGCCTACCTCGTCTATCTCGCGCTCCAGCCGCCGCCGGTCCGGTACGTCGGCGTGATCTGTCTGGTCGTGGTGACGCCGCTGCTCGCGGGCTGGATCGTCGGGCGGGTGTTCGGCGTCGGGCCGTGGGCCGACGGGTAGGAGACCGTGACGCGACGCGAGGGAGCTGGCTCGCGGCGTCAGGGCTTGTGGGTGAAGATGAAGGCGCGGCCGTCCTCGACGCCGACACAGAGGTCCAGTTGGGTCGAGAGGTTCAGGCTCGTCGGGTCCTGCTTGCAGACGACGAGGTCGTCGAACGGCTCCTCGCAGGCCGGACAGGCGACTGCGACCGTGTTCTGGTAGGTCTTGATCGCCGGGTTCTCCTCCCTGGGCGTCAGCGACGCCAGAAGCTCGTCCGTGTCGATGTCCATACGACCCACAGCGCGCCGGTCCCCTTCAATTCTCGGGGCCGTCGCTGGCGGGGGAGCGTCGGTGAAAAGGAACGCGGCGGTCAGTCGGCCCGTTCGTTGCCCCGGTCCCAGACGTTCGAGACCGAGTCCCCGGTCGGCGGTGTGTGGCTGACGTCCTCCAGTGTCTCCTTGTCTTCCATCGTGTCACCTCGTAGCACATCGGGCGTACTTAACCGTTCCCTGGAACTTCTTATAACACATTATAACATATTAATTTCTCCGTGATCGAGGGTTTCGCCCCGAATACCGTACGATCACTCGATAGTGCCCCGGTGAAACGGCGTATTTCCGCCGATCCGTTGGATCCGGCGACCGGGCGTCGAGGAGTCGTCCGCCGGCGTGAACCGGCTTCCCACGGGGACCTGGGATTCCCGGCGCGATGACTCGTGAGTGATGACGGCACCGTTGTCCGCTAGTGCGACCGGTCGGGATCGGGAGCCGACGGCGAGGCCGGTACGAGGCTCGAAACGGCCGGACGCCTTATCACGCTCGGGACCGCCATAGGTGACAATGCCTCACGCGTCGCCCAGCCGCGCGCAGTCCTCGCCCGTCGGCGTCATCCTCATCCTGGGGTTGACGCTGACGGCCGCGGTGGGGATCGTCGTCGTCGGCAGCGACGCCCTCCAGGACACCCAGAGCCGCTCGGAGATCGGGCAGGCCGAACAGGCGATGACCCAGTTCGACGCCCGGTCCGCGCAGGTCGCCCTCGGGGACTCGAACTCCCAGACCATCTCGCTCGGCGGCCAGAGCGGCTCCTATAGCGTGCAGAACGACGTCGGGCGGGTCCGGCTGCTCCACGAGAACTGGAACGGGACCGATTGTGGAAACTGTGAGGCCGACTTCGGGTCCTTCGATAACACGACCGCCGACGGAAACACGACGATCCTGTACAACCAAACTCTCGGGGCGGTCGTCTACGGGTCCGGCGACACCACGATCGCCTACCAGGGCGGCGGCGTCTGGCGGAAGAGCGAGGACAACGCTGCCCGCCCCGTCTCCTCGCCGGAGTTCCACTACCGGGACGCGACGCTGACCTTCCCGCTCGTCCGTGTCGAGGGCAGCGGCGGTAGCTCCGGACAGGTGAAGGTGAACGTCCAGCGCGTCGAGTCGGCGAGCGACGTCTACCCCGATCAGTCGGAAACCTATCCGGACGGCGAGCGGCGATTGCTGAACCCGGTCCAACGGGGGAACATGTCCGTCGAAATCACGAGCGAGTACTGCGAGGGCTGGAAGCAGTACTTCGAGGAGCGAACCGAGGGCGTAGTCTCCGACTGCGACGGTAACACGGTGACGGCCGACATCTCTGCACTCGGACTGCAGGGGGAATTCAGTATCATCGGAGGGACGGAGCTTCCGGTTCGCGGACAGGACCCCGGCCACTCGTTGGAGGAGTTCGATTTCCAGTTCAGGGGCGAATCTGCGTCCGACTACAACAACTTCGGGTGGTCGATGGCTGCCCAAACGGGGGATAAACGCCTCGAGATATACATCGAGAAACGTGGCGGCGGCACGAACTGCGGTGACCCCGTCCGAACCGTCGTCTACTTCAGTGACGACGACGGTGATACCTATCAAACCTGGGTGTTGGATGGGAGCCGTGGGACCGATCCGTTCACGATCAGCTGTCCGTCCGGTGACGAGATTCTCGACGTCGACCTCCTGAATTCCTCGAGGCGGTTCGAGTACACGGACGCCGTCGATCACGGTAGCGACGACCTGCTGGAGTTCGATAACTACGACTCCGAGGGGAGCTTCAACGGCTCTCAGGAGTTGACCGGTCACTCTGTGGACCCGGACACGACGGTCTCCTCCGGGGACCCGGCGCCCGTCGAGTTGATCGTCCAACACCACTTCACGATGATGAACGACATGGACATGCAGATCGCAGAACGTCAACAGGGGAATTCGGGCCTGACCGACGACTCCGCTGGGAACATCGCGTACGATGGAAGTGGTGACGTCGTCACTTACCTCCACGTCACCGAGAACCGGATCGAAGTGGAACTCTCATAACGTCGGGATAGCCGACCGAATCCATCTCCTACATTCACGGACAGGGTCCGTACGAAACCGTCACCGATGTCACCGAATGGACTGGTCATCGTCGTCCCGAACTGAGTGAGCGGCGGAGCGGCGATATGGCACTTTAAACGGCCGTCGGTAGAATCCCTTGCCCAGGCTTCTCATCAGGCGAGCGTGACCCGTATCCGTGCGCGGGAAACGGCGAGTTCCTGGACGGAGAAGTTCCAACACGTGAGTTCAACGGTCTCGCTGTCGATCGTCGACTGCGAGCAATCGGGAGTCGTCCCGATCGCGGCCTTCACCTGTTCGGTGTAGTACTCCTCCCAAACGTCGGCCCTGTTCGGGTGCGTCCGCATCTTGATGGTGACGTTGTTGCTCGTCGAGCCGCGGTTCTCGAGTACCTCGCTCTGTATGATCTCGGCTCGGACCAGCACAGTCGAGGCCGATCCACCCACGCCCTGGTCACTCCCGCGGAGTTCGATGTATCGAACGACCATCCTGTCGTTCGTGAACAGGAAGTCCGGCTCGCGCCGCATGATGGCGTTACCGTCGTCGACCCTGATGACCGCACCGTTCTCGTAGACGAGGGTGGTGTCGCCGGGCGCGTCGTACCGGATTGTAACCGGGTTCGCGCTGGCCGCGCTCGACATCTCCGATGCGTTGATACTGACCTGTCGATTCTGCGACGTCGTCAACTGCGCGTCCGCGAGCTTGATCTCCGTCGCCCGGTTCGGGGCGTCGCCCTCCCCCATCTGCTGGAAGTTGTTCGCGAGGACGTCGAAGGCCCGTTCGGCGTTGTTGACCCGCTCGGCGTTCCGTGCGTCGTCCAATCCGGACATGCCGCCCACGTAGACGAGCGAGATGGTGCCGACCACGAGCGAGAACACGAGCACGAACCCGATCACCTCGCTGACGCCACGGGCGTCGTCGGTCACGCTACGCATTCCGCATCACCAGTTGGTCCGCCGGCTCTTCGTACTCGACGACGATCTCGCCACCGCTGACCGTGGTCTCCTGGACGTCGGTGATCGTCGTGACGCCGACCTCGACGGTCACGTTCGGTTCGACCGTCGTCAGCCGGAGGTACGTCGGCGTCGGGCCGTTGCCGTCGGTCCGGAGCGAGATGCTGTACTGGGAGCCGACGACCCGCTCTGGGAGTCCGCGGGAGATGGCGACCTCGCTCGCGCCGTCGGTCCGGTTGAGGCGGTCGGCGGCGGCGATGTCGGCCGAGACCTGCTGGCCGATGACGCGGAGTTCGCTCCGGCTGGTCGCCTCCCGCTGGTCCTCGACGAACCCGCCGGCCGCGATGAGGAGCCCGGAGACCAGAAGCGTCGAGATGCCGAGCGTGAGCACGTAGCCGAACACCGGCGAGATGCCGCGGTCTGTCCCGATCATGCTACCCGGCCTCCGACCGCGTCCGGGTGGTCGTTACGAGAGGACCGCGCCGCGGACCCGCTTTCCATCGTCCGGTTCGGACGGTAGCCGACCGCGTTCGCGGCCCGGACGGTGGGGACCTCCTTCGGCGGCGTCACATCCGCCATACCGTCACCTCCACGCGGACGACGTTGTAGACGTTGTTCCCGGTGGTGTCCTCCGGGACAACGTTACTGAAGTTGCTGGCCGTCGCCGCCGTCTCGGAGGTGTCGGGCGCCGTCAGCGCGTCGTCGTCGTAGATCGTGACCGTCCGGCTGGCGCTGACGGCGTTGTCGCTCGGCTCGCCCCGGTAGACCATCCGCGAGGGGCCGGAGTTGGCGTCCGGGTAGATCAGCACGTTGACCGCCAGGCCCCGTCCCTCGAAGGCCCGTCTCGTGATGTTGCCGAACTCGTTCGGTGGATAGCCGTTCGTGTAGAACGTCACCCGGTCGGCGTCGTGGTATTCGCCCTCGCTGTCGTTGTAGTACAGCACGGCGTCCTTCAGCACGCCGGCCTCCTGGGCGGCCGTCAGCACGCCGGAGGCGGAGGCCCGTTGCTGGTTCTCGATGTGCTGGTTGGACGTGCTCGCCGACAGCGGCGTGACCGCCGTCACCTGCAGCGCGAACACGAGACTCGAGATCAGGAGCACCGATGCGATGATCGCCTCCAGTGTGTACGCCTGGCCGCGCTCGGTCACCAGACACGCACCTCCAGGGTCGCGTCACAGGCGGAGACGTCGCCACCGAAGTTACAGCCGGGGATCGTGACGATGCGACGCGCGACGACGACGGAGCTCCGGTCGGTCGGGACGTCGCCGACCTGGAACTCGGTCGCGCACGAGCCGGAGTCCTCGTGGACGACATCGCCGGACCCGTCGACACAGACTGTCCGGAACCGGGCGTCGCCCGAGACGTCCGGGTCGATCTGGGTGATGGTGACGTTGACGTCGAGCCGGGAGCCGTCGACGCCGACGCGCTCGTAGAGGTCTGAGCCGCTGTAGCCGCAGTCGGCGTTCGCGGCCCCGCTGAAGAAGTCCTCAGCACACGAGACCTCAATGACGAACGGGTCGGCAGGATCACCAAGTGCGCCCTCGGCGAGGTGGCTGGCGACGCGGTCGGCGGTGACGCTCCGGTCCTGGTTGCCCTCGACGAACGGCGTGGTCAGCGAGGGGATGAACGTGAACACGAACGCGACCGCGACAAGGAACACGCCCATCGCGATGGCGAAGTCGATCGCGGTCTGGCCGCGTGTTTGGTCCTGCATGGTGTTACACGAACATGAACGTGATCAGCGCGAGCGTCGGCAGCACCACGAGGAACTTGAGACCGGCCATGATGCTGACCTCGCGGATGTAGCCGGCGATGAGTCCGGAGATGATGGCCTGGAGCGTGACGGCGTGGAAGAACAGGAGCGTCAGCATCTCGATGTCGAGGCCGCCGCCGAACTGGTCGGAGCCGCCCTCGGCGGCCTGCTGGGTGAGGCTGGCCATCGTATCGAGGAACTCGACCTTCAACAGCGCCATGACGCCGAGCAGGGTGACGTAGGTCATGATGATGATGACCATCTGCATCCGGGTGCGGGACTTCCGGTCGCGCTCGATGTCGTCCTGGTTCTCGGAGGCCTGGGCGGC
>CAZATR010000140.1:0-6604 GCA_964488035.1 uncultured Natronomonas sp. | reverse complement strand
CGTCGCCCTCGAACAGCCGCCGGTAGTCGGCGTACTCCCGCTGGAGGGCGCGTTCCCCGGGTTCGGCGACCGCGACGAGCTGGCCGTCCCCGGTCATCTCCCGCTGGAGGTAGTCGGCGTCGTCGAGCCGCTGGAGCCGCCGGGAGGCCGTCTGGTTCGAGGCGTCGAGCCGGTCGGCGAGCGCCGCACAGGTCACCGTCGTCCGGCCCTCGAGCGCGCCCTCGAGCGCGACGAGCTTCAGCGTGGCCAGCTCGTCGTGGCCGACGCGCTCGGTCGTCCGTGCCATACGCTCCGCTACGGCACTCGCCCTGTTAAGCGTAACGAAGATGGTAAGCGTTCCAGAATCGTGACGCGATCCGCCGTCGGTGCGTCCGGTTGCGGCCCACCCACCTTAGAAGCCGCGGTTCGGCCCGCCGATCGTTGCCCGCCGGCCGCGATGCCTTAAAACACCGGCAGTGCCCTGTATAAAGTATTTTTGGCCGTCGCGGGACCACTCGCCCGTGACACGAGAACGCGCGATAGACAGGCGGAGCGTGCTCCGGTCGGCCGCCGCGATCGCCGGGGTGGGAGGGCTCGGCGGCGTCGCCTCGGCGTCCGACGGGGCGACGGCCGGACAGCTCGGCGGCGTCGCCTCGGCCTCGAACGGGGGAACGGCCGGACAGCTCGGCCCGGCGGACCTCTCCGCCGTGCCGCTGGACCTGGAGGCCGTACCGGCGGCGGCCGTCCCCGAGTCGAGCAGCGGCATCGGGCCCGGCTCGATGCTGTTCATCACCCCGCCCGGCGGCGGTGAGGCGGCCTGCACGGCGAACTTCGTCTGGACGGACGGCGCGGGCACGACCTACCTCGGGGCGGCCGGCCACTGCTTCCTCGGGTCCTCGGCCGCCGGGGGACGGGAACTCGATGAGGGCCCGTCCCTCGACGAGGTCGAGGTGCGGGTCTGCGTCGACTGCCAGTTCGGCGGCGCTGCGGCGCTCCTCGGCGGCCTCCGGGGGCAGGTCGTCGAACTCGGCGACGTCGTCTACGCCCGCCAGCGGACCGACGACGGCACCCAGATCGGCTACGACTTCGGCCTCGTCGAGATCCCGTCGTCGGAGGAGATCCAGAACCTCGTCTCCCCGTCCATGCCGACCTGGGGCGGGCCGAGCGAGAAGACCGGCGAGATCAACGGCGGGGACCGGATCCTCCTGTACGGCAACGGCGTGGTCACCGGCGAGACGGTGGCGACGAAGGGCCGCGTCGGCGTCGGAACGGGCAATGCGAACGGGAGCTGGACCGCCGCGTTGCCGGCGGCGCCGGGCGACTCCGGGGCGGCCGTCCAGATCGGCGGACTCGGCGCGAGCGGGCTGTCCGGCGTCGAGGCCGCCGGGATCGCCACCCACGTCGGCACCAACGGCACCTCGGGCACGAACGTCGAGAAGGCCAAGGCCCTCGCGGACAACGAAGCCGACCTCGAAATCGAGGTCGACCTCGCCGACTGAGTCACTACGACTCCGCGTAGGGGTTCTCCTTCCAGAACTCGCTGCCGCCCTTCAGCTTCGGGACCCAGGTGTCCTCGTCGCGAGCGAGCAGGGCGACGCGGGACTCCGGGACGTCGCGGCGGACCGGATGGGTCGGGAGGTACTCCCCGACGGCGTCGGCGAACGCCACGATGTCGTCGTGGTCCGGCATGACGTTCCGGTCCAGGCGGTCCCGCGAGTTGCCGACGTGCATGTAGGCCTTCAGTTCGACGAAGTCCGCGTCGGCCCGGTCGTACATCGCCGCGTACCACTCGGGATGGGTCATGTTGTACCCATCGAGCAGCGTGGTCCGCAGCACGGTCCGGGTCTCGTCCTTGGCGGCGAGGACGTCGAGGGTCTCGATCAGGCGGTCCCAGGCGTCGTCCTCGACGGCGTTGACCACCTCGCGGAACGTCTTCCGGTCCGGCGCGTCGACGCTGACGTACAGCTGGGTCGGGTGACACGCCTCGAGCACCTCGGGCCGGGTGCCGTTCGAGACGAGGAACGTCGTGATGTCCCGGTCGTGGAACGCCTCGATTAGCTCCGGGAGATAGGGGTACAGCGTCGGTTCGCCGTCGAGCGAGATGGCGACGTGGCGCGGCTCCAGCGCCTCCTCGAACACCTCGCGGGGGACCTTGTCGTTGCCGCCGAAGCCCGAGAGGAGTTTCCGCTGGAGATCGATGGAGGCGTCGACGACCGCCTCCGGGTCGTCCCACTCGACGCCGTCGAGCTCGTAGGCGTGGCCGGCGTGGTCGCGCCAGCAGAACACGCAGCGCTCGTTGCACTTCACCACCGGCGTCATCTGAATGCAGCGGTGCGACTGGATGCCGTAGAAGGTATTCTTGTAGCAGCGACCCTCGCCCCGGAGGGCGTTGGCGGTCCACCCGCAGGTCTGGGCGGCCGTGTGGTTCTCGCTGTGGTAGTCCGGGTCGCTGACCTGCTTGGGCATGGCCCGCCGTTCGGCGCCGAGCCGCCTAAAGCCCGCGGTGTCCCACGGGGACAGCGCGGGCCGGGTGCTGCCGCCGACGTGACGACCCGCCGGCTCACGACGGTCGGCCGTGGGACCCGCGGGCCGGTGTGCCCCGAGCGTACGACGCGGCCGACTCCCGTGTGAAACGTTCACGGTTGTATCGGTCCGTTTCGCTTTGGTTCGTCCACCGTGAACCCGGTTCACATGGAGCATCCTAAAACAATTTGTATCCTTTCTACGGAATCCTTATCCGTTCACTCGAGAACGTTCGCACGTGCTCAGGGGACTGGACGTTCCGGGCGTCGCCGGCGGCGACGGGGACGAGCCCACGATGATCAAGGTCGCGGGCCGGACGGAACTGGACGCCGAGGTGACGGTGTACCTGCGGGAGGGTGCCTCGAGCGCCGAGCGCGAGCGCCAGCGGGTCGTCACTGAGGAACTCGATCGGCTGGAGGCGGCGGGCGTCCTGCAGGACGTGGCGGTCGAATCGTGGAGCGACGTGCCGGCCCGCGAGCGCCACGCGGAGTTCGTCGACGCCGTCGGCGCCGACGCACTCGACCCGTACTTCGAGCCGACGACCGACGGCGGCGCCGTCGAGGTACCCGCGGTCTGTATCGCCATCCGTGAGGCCGGCGACCTGACCGGCCTCTACCCCCGCCGGTCCGACGGCACCGAGCAGACGGTCGGCGACTGCGTCCGCGCGCTCTGCTCGGGCGACCGCGTCCGCAACGTCCCGAACTGACCCACCCGTAGACCGACGTCCCCGTTTTCGTGATCCACTGCCGACAGCCGCGGCGATACGGAGTTCGTTCGCGCCCGCGAGTGGCCAGGGTGGGGCCGAACGGCGACCGTGAGCCCCGCCCGGATTTCGAGACCCCGAGGAATCACCGATCCGAAGTTTAAATCCGGAATATCGCTACGTTCGTGCTAGATTTAATAATATTGCTTGTATTCTTTCCACATAACGCTTTTGATTCCGGTCGAACGTCGTTCGGGTATGCTCCGTGGACTGGATTCGGACGGGGGCGACGGCGACCCGGTCGTGGTGAAGGTCGCCGACAGGAACCCCCTTGACGGCGCCGTGACGGCCTACCTCCGGACCGGCGTGACCTCGGTCGTTCGGGAACGACAGTCCCGCGTCCGAGAGACCGTCGAACGGGCCGCCGCGGCCGGCGTCGTCGACGACGCCGACGTGGTCGGATGGCCCGAGCGGGTCCGGGCACCCGCCGACACCGACCTCGCGGCCGACGCGCTCGCGCTCTACGACGAGTTCGTCGCCGCCATCGAGGCCGAACCGCTGGTCCCGTTCTTCGAGGCGCGGCCCGGCGCCGGCGGTGCCGACCGCGTCGTCGACCTGCCGGCCATCTGCGTCGCCTACCGCGTCGACGGTAATCTCGCCGGGCTGTACCCGCGCTGGCGGGACGGCGAACACGACAGCATCGAGGACTGCCTCCGGGCGTTGTGTAACGGCGACGAACTCCGGAACGTCCGTCCCGCGTAGTCGCGTCGACGGCCCGCGTTCCGGAAGGTCCTTTTGACCCGGCCGTCGTAGCCCGGGTATGTTCCGCGCGTTCCGCGCGTCGGTGGCCGACGCCCTCGAGACCGTGCTGGCCGACCGGGGGCTGCCGACCGACGACCTCGGCATCGAGGAGCCGCCGCCGGACGTCGACGCGGTGCTGGCCTCCAGCGTCGCGTTCCGCCTGGCCGACGACGTCGGCGCGCCGCCGTCGCAGGTGGCCGCCGACCTGGCCGACGACGTCGAGGTCGAGGCCCACGCCTACCTCGACCGCATCGAGCCCGCGGGCCCGTACCTGAACTTCGCCCCCGACGAGGCGTACTACCGGGAGACCCTCGAGGCCGGCCAGGCCGCCGACTACGGCCGGCTCCCCGACCGCGACACGTCGGTCGTCGTCGAGCACACCTCCGCGAACCCGACCGGTCCCGTCCACGTCGGCCGGGCGCGCAACCCCATCATCGGCGACGCCGTCGCGAACCTCCTGGACTACGCCGGCTACGACGTCGACCGCCACTACTACGTCAACGACGCCGGCCGCCAGATCGCCGTCTTCACGTGGGCCTACGAGCGGTTCGACGAGGCCGACCTGCCGGCGCCGGCCCGGGACCGCGCCGAGTACCGGATGGTCCGCTACTACCGGAAGGGCAACGAGTACCTCCAGAACGCGGACGCGGACGCGGTCGAGGCCGCCGAGGCCGAGATACAGGCCATCCTCCAGGGCCTCGAGGCGGGCGACGAAGCCGTCTACGAACGCGTCGCCGAGGTCGTCGACACCGTCCTCGACGGCATGAAGACGTGTCTCGGCCGACTCCCAGCGGGGTTCGACGCCTTCGTGAAGGAGACGCGGTTCATGCGGGACGGTTCGACGGACGACGTCGTCGCCCGCCTGAAGGCGCTGGACTGGGCCGTCTACGCGGACGAGGCCTGGCAGCTCGAGTTGCCGGGGTTCGAGAAGAACCTCGTGTTCCTCCGGTCGGACGGCACCTCGCTGTACACCACGCGCGATCTGGCCCACCACGAGTGGAAGTTCGACAACTACGACCGCGCCGTGACGGTACTCGGCGAGGACCACAAGCTCCAGGCCGACCAGCTGCAGGCGGCCCTGGAGCTGCTCGGCAACGACACCGACCGGCTATCCAACGTCATCTACTCCTACGTCAACCTCCCGGCGGGCAAGATGTCGACACGGGAGGGGACGGGCGTCCAGCTCGACGACCTCCTGGACGAGGCCATCGAGCGCGCCCGCGAGGAGGTCGAGGACCGGCTCGACGACCGGCTGCGCGACGACGAGCTGACCGACGCGGACGTCGACCGCATCGCGCGCCAGGTCGGCGTCGGCGCCGTCCGCTACGACGTCGTCGCCAAGCAGCCGACGAAGGGCATCACCTTCGAGTGGGACCGGGCGCTCGACTTCGAGGCCCAGTCGGCGCCGTACGTCCAGTACGTCCACGCCCGGTGCTGTGGAATCCTGGGCGAAGCCGGCGACCTTGAGCCGACGCCGGACCCCGCGCGGTTGACCACCGACGCCGAGCGGGACCTCCTGGGGACCGTCGCCCGACTGACCGGCGTCGTCGAGGACGCGGCCGACGACCTCGAACCCCACCGCGTGGCGACCTACACCCGCGAGCTCGGCGACCGGTTCAACACCTTCTACCGCGAGTGCCCGGTCCTGGGTGCCGACGACCCGGAGACCACCGCGGCGCGGCTGGCGCTCGTCGCCGCCGCGAGGCACGCGATGGCGAACGCCCTCGACGTCCTCGGCGTCGAGGCGCCGGAGTCGATGTAGCGAAGCGCCGGCGCCGGGACCCCACCGACCGACTCCGACGCCGCCTCTCGGCGGCGTCGGGTCACATCAGGAACAGCGGGAGCGTGGACCCGACGAGCAGGATCACGCCAAGGAAGAACACCCAGTAGATGACGAACGCGTCCGTGTTCATGTATCACACGACGCGATACGGGCGCATAAACCGGTGTTCGGTTTCGGACCTCGAAATCCGCGTCGTCCGACGGCGCGAGGGCCGGGGGCCGGTCGGTCGGGTCGTGCGGCCGCGACACCGCCGCTCGGGCCACCGACGCGAAACGGACGGAGTTTTACCGCGCCGGCGTCAACCGTCCGGCAATGAGCGACGACGATGGGGCGCCGTCCGACCGGCAGAAATACGAGTTCACGAAGGTGCTCGAGGAGCTCGACGAGTACTCGGGCTCGGGCACCCAGCTCGTCTCCATCTACATCCCCGAGGACCGCCAGATCAGCGACGTGGCCGCCCACGTCACCCAGGAGCACAGCGAGGCCTCCAACATCAAGTCCAAACAGACGCGGACCGCCGTCCAGGACGCGCTGACGAGCATCAAGGACCGGCTGAAGTACTACGACACCTACCCGCCCGACAACGGGATGGTGATCTTCTCCGGCGCCGTCGACTCCGGCGGCGGCCAGACGGAGATGGTGACCGAGGTGCTGGAGTCGCCGCCGGAGCCCATCCAGTCGTTCCGCTACCACTGCGACTCCCATTTCCTGACGGAGCCGCTCGCGGAGATGATGGGCGACAAGGGCCTGTACGGCCTCGTCGTCCTCGACCGCCGGGAGGCCAACGTCGGGTGGCTGAAGGGCAAGCGCGTCGA
>CAZATR010000139.1:0-6622 GCA_964488035.1 uncultured Natronomonas sp. | reverse complement strand
GGTCGAGATCGTCGAGCGGAAGGGCCTCGGCCACCCGGACTCGATCTGCGACGGCATCGCCGAACACGTCTCCCAGGCGCTGGCACGCGCGTACATCGACCGGGTCGGCAAGGTCCTCCACTACAACACCGACGAGACCCAGCTCGTCGCCGGCCGCGCGGCGCCGGCCTTCGGCGGCGGCGAGGTCATCGAGCCCATCTACCTCCTCATCACCGGTCGCGCCACCAAGCAGTACGGCGACGCCAAGATCCCCGCCGAGACGATCGCGCTGCGGGCCGCCCGGGAGTACGTCGAGGAGAACCTCCCGTTCCTCGAGTTCGGCACCGACGTGGTCGTCGACGTGCGACTCGGCGAGGGCTCCGGCGACCTCCAGCAGGTGTTCGGCGAGGACGGCGTGCAGGTCCCGATGGCCAACGACACCTCCTTCGGCGTCGGCCACGCGCCGCTCACCGAGACCGAGAAGATCGTCCTCGAGGCCGAACGACAGCTGAACGGCCACTACAGCGACGACAACCCCGCCGTCGGCCAGGACGTCAAGGTCATGGGCAAGCGGGAGGGCGACCGCATCGACGTCACCATCGCCGCCGCCGTCGTCGACCGCTACGTCGCCGACATCGACGAGTACGACGCCGCCGTCGACGGCGTCCGGGAGTTCGTCCGGGGACTGGCCGCCCGGTTCACCGACCGGGAGGTCGCCGTCCACGTCAACACCGCCGACGACTACGAGTCCGGCTCCATCTACCTCACCACCACCGGCACGAGCGCCGAACAGGGCGACGACGGCTCCGTCGGCCGCGGCAACCGCGCCAACGGCCTCATCACGCCCAACCGCTCGATGTCGATGGAGGCGACCTCCGGGAAGAACCCCGTCAACCACATCGGGAAGATCTACAACCTGCTGTCGACGGCCATCGCCGAGTCCGTCGTCGAGGAGCTCGACGGTATCCGCGAGATACGGATCCGGCTGCTCTCCCAGATCGGCCAGCCCATCGACCGGCCCCACGTCGCCGACGCCAGTCTGGTCACCGCGGAGGGAATCGAGGTCGGTGACATCGAGGCCGAGGTCGACGCGATCATCGACCGCGAACTGGCCGACGTGACCTCGATAACCGAGCGCGTCATCGACGGCGAACTCTCGACGTTCTGAGACCGGCTCGTCGAGACCGATTCAGGTTTCGGCTGTACCGTTCCAGGTAACCAACGTGTGGCTGTTGTCCTCGTTCTCGCTCTCCCAGACGAGACGAACCACGTCGTCCGAATCGACCTCCACGTGTGCCGAATCCTGGTTTGCGACCTCGGTATCGGCCCCGGAACAGTCATCCCACGATTGTGATGGCAACCCGGCAACCACAATGGAGAGCCCGTCGGCCTCCATGGTATCGCCACCGTTATGAGTGATATTTAATACGCTGTCAGAGCTACCGCTACCGGGCGAACACCCATCGGTTGGAAGGGACCCGCCTTCCGTGAAGTCTGTCGTTAACTGAGCCTGCGGCACGGTCTCGAACCCGAAGATTCCGAGGCCGAACACGTACGACGTGACGATCGCCGCCATCACGACCACTATCCCCACCATCAAGATCACGCCGATCACGGGCGGCACGGCCCGTTCGTCGGCCAGGAACGTATCTCGGTCCATGGTATTTGCTCGGGCCGAAGGGACCGGTGTCGTCGGGGTCGTCGATCGCCGCGTCTCGACCCACCCCGAGGGGCCTCCGACCGATACCTCCGCATGATTGCCCATCATAATAAATAACGACCCCTTTAAGCGAATCGGGGACCGGTCGACCCGGTCCGATAACGATCCATTTAGCCGGGGCTGGAACGACGACCCGGCGGGCTCGGGGACCCGAAACCGCTATCCGCCCGGCCCGTCCACGAGCGAGCATGACGCGGGTGTGTCTCGTCGGCGACGAGGACGTCGAGTTGCGGTACGAGCTCGTCAGCCGCGAGACGTCCCGGGAGGCACTCGCGACCTACGACATCCGTGAGCCCTACCGGAACACGGTCGCACTGGAGACGGTCTCGCTCGGGGCGGCGGTCTCGCTGTTGAACGACCTGAACTGGTACCTCGTCCGGTTCGTCGAGCAGACACTCGTCCTGGACCCCTCGGTCAGCGAGTCGGAGTGGCTCTCCCGTGACCTGGCGGAGGCCCTCCGGAGCGACGCGGTCGACCCCACGGAGACCGGGCGCTTCCTCAAGGTGTTCGGCGTCGCCGACGGGGCCCTGCTCGAGCCGATGTACGTCACCCGCACCGGGCCCGAGCTGCCCGAGTACGACCTCCAGGAGGTCGACGACACCCTCGTCGTTCGGGTCACGGAGGACGAGTTCGGCGCCTGACGACGACGTTCCGACGCGACGCTCTCGTCCGGTCAGTCGAACATCCCGGTCGACATGTACCGTTCGCCGGAGTCCCAAAACACCGTCGCGACGAGCGGACACTCGGCAGGGATGGACTCGGGGTCTGGTGGCGCGTCATCGAGGATGCCGACGTCGTTGTCCGTGCCGGGCGCCTCGACGTCGACGTCCCGCTCGGCGACCAGCCGTTGGGCGACCCGCTTTGCGGCGACCAGCGACGCACCCGAGGACTGGCCGGCGAGGATGCCCTCCTCGCGGGCGAGGCGGCGACATTCGGCCTCGGCCGTCTCGACGGCGACGGCCTCGACGTCGTCGAGCAGCTCGCGGTCGAGGTTCGGCGACACGAACCCCGGCCCCATCCCCTGGAAGGCGTCCTCGCCGTGCTCGCCGCCGGACAGGACCGCGTTGTCCGCCGGCTCGACGGCGACGATCTCGACGTCCGGGAACGCCTCCCGGAGCCGCCGGCCGACGCCCGATATCGTTCCGCCGGTCCCGACGCCGGCCACCAGTGCGTCGACCGTCCGGTCGCCGACCTGGTCGACGAGCTCCGCGCCGGTGGTCCGGTAGTGGGCCTCCGGGTTCGTCGGGTTCTCGAACTGCCGGACGCGCACCACGTCGTCCGCTGCGGCGAGCTCGTCGGCCCGCTCGCGGGCGTCGCTGATGTCCCCGTCGACGAGCTCCAGGTCCGCGCCGTAGGCGGCCATGAGCCGGCGGCGTTCCGGCGAATTGGATTCGGGCATGACGAGCGTGACGTCGTAGCCCTTCGCCGCGGCGACCATCGACAGCCCGATGCCCGTGTTCCCGGAGGTCGGCTCGACGATACGGTCGCCCGGCTCCAGGTCGCCGTCCAGCTCGGCGGCCTCCACCATCGCGACGGCCGCCCGGTCCTTCGCGGAGCCACCCGGGTTCCTCGACTCGACCTTCGCGGCGATGACCGCGCCCCGGGGCGCCTCGACCTGTACCAGCGGCGACCCGATCGTACCCAGGATGCCCCGATCCATTGGCGTCGCGTAGTGTGTGACGGTATAAAACGCCGCTGGACGGGGGAGGAAATGCCGGTGTCGATAGCCGCAACGTCCCGCACTCGGCTCGCGGAGGTCGGGTCGGAGTCGCGCTCGCCCGGCAGGCTCCGACAAGACATTTATCCCGGCCGCCGAACCCGTCCGACACATGTCCGCCGGACGGGAGCCTGTCCTCCCCGCGAGCCTCCGGGGCGCCGTCCCGTTGGGGTTCCGGACAGCCATCGAGCGGCGGCTCGGCATCGACACCCGGGCGCTGGCGGCGTTCCGCATCGCCGTCGGCGCCATCCTGGCAGCCGACCTCTGCTACCGCACCCGAACCCTCGCGGCGTTCTACACCGACGCCGGCGTCCTGCCGGGGGAGGCCAACGCGGCGCTGTATCCGACACTGTCCGCGTTCTCGCTCCACGGCCTCTCGGGGGCGGCGTGGCTCCAGTGGGTGCTGTTCGGTGTCGCCGGCGTCCTCGCCGTGCTCCTCGTGGTCGGGTACCGGACCCGGACGGTCGCGGTCGGCTCGTGGGTACTCCTCGCCTCGCTGCAGTTCCGCAACTACCTCGTGTTGAACGGCGGCGACACGGTGCTGCTCGTCGCCCTGTTCGTCGCGCTGTTCCTGCCGCTGGGCGAACGCTGGTCGCTCGACGCCCTGGCCGCCCGCCGGACGTCATCGGCCCGACGGGGCGGCGACCGGCCGACGCCGACGGTCTTCGGCTTCGGCACGGCTGCGCTGCTGTCCCAGGTCGTCCTCGTCTACGCCACGAACGCCGTGTTCAAACACCGGAGCGACGCCTGGACGGGTGGCGTTGCGATTCCGAACGTCTACCAGGTCGACCGGTTCACAGCCCTGTTTGGCGAGTACATCGCCGCTTTCCCGGGCCTTCTCGAGGCCCTCAACTACGGGTGGCTGGCGCTGTTGATCGCCTCGCCGCTGCTGGTCGTCGCGACCGGCCGCCGCCGAGGGGCGCTCGTCGGCGCCTTCGCCACAGCCCACGTCGGGATGTACCTCACGCTGGACCTCGGGTTCTTCCCGCACGCCATGCTCGCCTGTCTCCTCCCGTTTCTGCCCCCTGGCGTCTGGGACCGGCTCGAGCCGGCAGCCGACCCGGTCGAGCGTGCGGTACTGGACCGACTCGACGGGGCCTCGCGCCTCGGTCACTCCGACCCGCTGCTGCCGGAACAGCTCCGGGCAGCGGTCGGCCGGCTGGTACCTGCGGCGACGGCGACCATCCTCGTCGTCGGTCTCCTCTGGCAGGGCGTTGCGCTGGGTTACGTCTCGTCGCCCGACCGGACGCCGATCGACCCCGCCGACCACAACTGGAAGTTGTTCGCCCCGAACCCGCCGACGTCCGACGGGTGGTTCGTCGTCAACGGCACGTTGGCCACCGGCGCGACCCTCGACCTGTATCCGCACGCCAACACGACCGAGGGACCTCCGGGGGACGCGGCGGCGACCTACCCGAGCACGCGCTGGCGCAAGTACCTCGCCGAGGTCCGTCGCGACGCCACCGTCCGACGGTACTTCGCGGATTACCTCTGCCGCTGGGGCGCCGACCGATACGGGACCGCCGTCGAATCGCTGTCGATCACGTACGCGCGTCGACCCGGTGGCGCCGAGGGGACCGCCTCGATCGACCGCCTCGATCTCGGACAGTACCGGTGTCCGGTCGTCGGCTGACGACGGATCGACGCCCGCGGTCGTGCGGCGGCCGATCGACGAAAGCGGTCGATCGACGACGGATTGAAGCGGCCGGCCGCGAAGCCCGGGGTACGTCCGAGTATCGCTGGCGCCCGCCGGACGCGGTCGTTCCCGCGGACGTCGACCCGCTCTTCCGCGACGTCGCCGATGCGGTCGCGCCGTGGCTCGGCGCGGACCCGACCGGCCACGGCCTCGCGCACGCCTGGCGGGTGTTCAACACCGCGATGGAGTTGGCAGACGGCGTCACCGAGGCCGATCGGACAGTCCTCGGTGCCGCCGCCCTCGTCCACGACGTCCACCGGGCGATCGGCCTGGAGACGGGCGAGTTCGTCCACCCCGAGGACTCCCTCGAGGAAGTGGAATCGGTCCTGTCGGCGGCAGCGTTCCCGCCTGAGAAGCGCGACGCTGTCCGGCACTGCGTGGCGCTCCACGAGGAATACGCGTTCCGCGGCGACCGCCGCGACGGCGACCGCATCGAAGTCGACCTGCTCCGGGACGCCGACGACCTCGACGCGATGGGCGCGGTCGGCGTCGCCCGCTGTTTCGCCTACACCGGTGCCCACGAACGCCCGATGTGGACGGGCGACGCCGACACCGGCGACGCAATCGACCACGTCGAGTCGAAGCTGCTCAACCTCCGCGAGGAGCTACACACCGACGCCGCCCGCGAGATCGCCGCCGATCGCGAGGCGTTTCTCGAGGAGTTCCTCGAACGGTTCCGCGCCGAGTGGCGCGGCCGGGCATGACTTTTGGCATTGGGGGCTCGTAACTCTCGACATGGCCGGACGCGTGACGGAGACGTACGCCGCCGCGATCCAGCACGACCTCGTCGACCTGGAGGACGCGACGCCGGTCGGCGTGGTCCGGCGACCACCCGGCTGGTTCCACGCCCTCGTCGCGGAGAACCACCGCGAGCTGGGGCCGCCCGAGACGCTACTCGACGAGACGAAGGCGAAACAGGAGGACCTCCAAATGGCCGGGATGTGCGAGACCGGGGCCCACAACGCCGCCTTCGAGGAGACCGATTTCGAGGCCCGGTACCGGGAGTATCTCGATAGCGATTCCGACGCGCAGGCAACCCTGGCGTCGCTCCGGGAGCGCGTCCGCGATGGCGAGGCCCTCGCGCTCGTCTGCTTCGAGGCCGACGACAAAGCCTGTCACCGGCACGCGTTGTTGGACGTACTGCGTAACGACATCTGAACGCGTGCGTCGCGGCTCCACCCCGTTCGGGCCCCGGTGTCGGTAGAAGGTATGTCCGGCCGGGTTCAGGTCACCCGACTCCGAATCGGTCGGTGGAGGGGGTGGACGTTGTGGGTGGTTCGGCTATTGATCCTTGGAACAAAAAGACGATTTCCGAAGCATTCGGCCGGCTCGAACAAGTCTACAAAGACACCAGGACCACTTCCGAAGCCCTCGGCCGGCTCGACCGGCCGCGGCTCGCTGCGCGCGCCTCCATCCGGTCGCCGTGCTTGCGTCGCCGGGGCCGGGCCGACCCGACCTCGCCCTTCGAATCCACCAGGCACCGCCCCGCGACCGCAGCCACGGGCCTCCC
>CAZATR010000138.1:0-6629 GCA_964488035.1 uncultured Natronomonas sp. | reverse complement strand
CACCATCGGCGTTCCGATGAACACGTTGACCATCCAGAGCACGGACAGCACGCCGAGCAGTCCGCGGCCCGCGTACCCCTTCCAGTTGGACGCCTGCATGAACGACATCCGCTCGGGGATCAGCGCGATCCCGATGATGTACACCGAGATGATCGGCGACAGGAAGCCGACGACGTCGCCCCACTGCGCTTCGGGGATCTCGACCCCGAAGACAACGAAGCTGCTGTACAGCCACGATACCGCGACCACCAACGCGACCAGCTGGAAGACGCGCCAGCCTGGTCCGATGCTTTTACCTTGACTTGACATATTGAGCCCTCCGGGTTGACGGACTGGCTTCGGATTCGTGAAGCCAGCTGGAGACGAAATGGACCTGAAATCGTTTAAAACCTCCTGGTTGTTCACAGGAACCTGTCAGTAATCACCAGCGGGCAAGGGGTATGGTACCGAGCCACATATAAACGGCCGGACGTTCACGCTCCCGAACTCGCCACCGGAACGGTCAGGACCCGGGTGATCCGCCCCGTTCCTCGCCGGTCTCCTCCGGATCCGTCCCACCCTCGGCCTCGTGGCGACCCGGCCCGATGCGCTCGTGGAGGCCGGTCGCCTTCGCGATCCGTTCGGACCCCGGGAGGTATCCCCGCGTCACCAGGCGAACGAGGGTGAATCCGACGACCACGACGGCCCAGACGACCGTCACGCCGACGACGACGGGGTCGCCGGTCCCGAGGGCCCCGTACAGCGGGATGGCGGCGATGACGAGCGCGACGAGGCCGTTCGTGATCGTGCAGGCCCAACACCGGTTCTCGCCGACCAGCCGCTCCGCATCGCCGTCTGCCATACGGTACCACATATGATGCGGGCCATTAAAACCCCGTCTCCGGGACTGTGGAGGGTATTTCGGTGTGTCGTCCCGGTTGCTGACGGCATATCGTTTTATTGTCCGGGGTTCGCTATGGCGAACACGATGAGCGAGACGCAGTCAGTCCGAACGCCGCCCTGGATGGTGCTCGACCCCGACGAGCGGGTGCTCCTCCGAACCGGGCCGTCGAACAACCTCCTCATGGCCGGCGTCGTCGGGGGCTTCTTCTTCATCACGCTCGTCTCCGTCCCGTTCATCGTACTCGAGGCCGTCGACGCGGGACGCCGGGCGACCTTCACCTCCGCCGGCCTCTCCATGGTTTTGGCGGTGCTGATATACCTCTGGATCCGGAACCGCGAGTACGCCGTCACCAGCAAGCGCGTCTCCGCTGCGAGCGGCCTCCGGGACAAGGCGGTGACCTCCGTCGACCTCGACGCCGTCGAGGAGGTCGAACTCGTCCAGAACCGGTGGCACAGCCTGTTGCGCGTCGGGACGCTGCGGTTCGTGACCGGAGCCGGCGAGGACCTCACGTTCGAGCTGGTGGGGAGCCCGCACTTCGTCTACGAGCGGGCCCTCGACTTCGCCGAGGGGTCGACCACCGTCTCGGGCGCCCAGGCGGACCGCGGGTCACCGATGTAACCGCGCGGCCGCGACGACCGCCTGCCCGTACGCGATGCCGCCGTCCCCGGGCGGCACGGCTTCGTTGCCGAGCAGCGAGAGCCCGGCGTCCTCGACGACGGCGCGAATCACCCGCGCCACATTATCGTTGTACGCGACACCGCCGGTGAGCGCGACGGCGTCGACGCCCCGATCCGTCGCTGCCTCCACGGCCAGGTCCGCCAGGCCGCTGGCGAGCGCCTCCTGTGCGGAGGCGGCGACATCAGCCGCGCCGTGGCCGTCGTCCAGCCGGTCCACGAGCGCCCCGAACAGCCGGGGCGTGTCCACGGCGGGGCGGCCGTCGACTGTCGTCGTCGGCACCTCGAGGGCCGCTGGCTCGCCGCGGGCCGCGGCGGCCTCGAGTTTCATCGCGGGTTCGCCCTCGTAGGTGCGCTCGCTGCAGACGCCGCACAGCGCGCTCACGGCGTCGAGGAACCGGCCCGCGCTGGTCGTCTCGGGGGTGTTGACGGCCGCCTCGAGTTGCTGGACGACGAGCGACCGCTCCTCGTCCCCGTCGGGGAACGCGACGCCGAGCCGCTGGAGGGTGTCCCCGACCGGCCGGTCGGCGGCGTACAGGAGCCCGGCGGCCATCCGCGCCGGGTGTTCGGTCGCCCGGTCGCCGCCGGGCATCGGGACCGGCGCGAGGCCGCCGACACGCTCGTAACCCGCGACCGTGGCGTCGAGCACCTCCCCGCCCCAGACGGTGCCGTCCGGGCCGTACCCGACCCCGTCGAGCGTCAGCGCGATCGCCCGCTCGCGGCCGTGTTCGGCGAGGACGCTCGCCGCGTGGGCGTGGTGGTGTTGGACCGCGACGGCCCGCTCGGCTGGACCGTCGGCGACGAGGCGCGTCGCGTGGTCGGTCGTGGCGAAGTCGGGGTGGGCGTCGTGGGCGACGACCGGCGGGTGTTCGAGGCCGGTCACCGACAGCAGCCGCTCGACGGCGTCCTCGAGGAACGCCCGCGTCGCCAGGTCGTCGACGTCGCCGACGTGCTGGGTGAGATAACAGTCGTCCCCGTGGAGCACGGCGGCGGTCGCGTCGAGTTCGGGGCCCACGGCCAGCACGTCGGCTGTCCCGGCCGACCCGTTCCCGTCCGGATCGATCCCCGGAACCGGCACCGGCGTCGGCGCGAACCCCCGCGAGCGCCGGACGAGGCGACGCTGGCCGTCGACGAACCGGGCGACGGAGTCGTCACAGCGGGCGACGATGCGGCGGTCGTGCAGGAGGACCCCATCGGCGACGTCGGCGAGGCCGGCGACGAGCGGGCCGTTGGCGCGGTACATCGGCTGTCCCGGCGGATTGGCCGAGGTCATCACGAGCGGCGCGTCGACGCGGTCGAACAGCAGGTGGTGGACGCCGGAGTACGGGAGCATGACGCCGACCGTGTGCAGGCCCGGCGCGACGGCCGGCGCGAGCGAGCTGCCGTCGTCGGCCTCCAGCAGCAGGATCGGTCGTCGCGGCGACGTGAGGGCGTCACGTTCCGCGGGCGAGCCGTCGACGAGGGCCGCGACGGCTGTGGGGTCCGCCGCCATCACGGCGAACGGCTTCTCCGGGCGGCCGGTCCGCTCCCGCAGCGTCGCGACGGCGTCGGGGTCGGTCGCGTCGCAGGCCAGGTGGGCGCCGCCGACGCCCTTCAGTACCGCGATACCGCCGTCGGTCAGCGTGTCGGCGGCGGCGTCGAGCGCGTCGGCGCCCTCGGCGGCGTCGGTCAGCGCGGCCGGGAACGGGCCCCGGCCGCTCGCTGGGGGCTCGTCGGGTGGGTCGGCGATGGCCTCGCCGCCACCGGTGACGGTCCCGTACCGGAGCCGCGGGCCGCAGTCCTGGCAGGCGACGGTCTGGGCGTGGTACCGGCGGTCGGCCGGGTCCGCGTAGTCCGCGCGGCACGCCTCGCACATCGGGAACGCCGCCATCGACGTGGTCGGGCGGTCGTACGGCAGCGCCTCCACGACGGTGAAGCGGGGTCCGCAGTCGACGCACGAGGTGGCCCAGTAGCCGTGGAAGCGCGACCCGGGGTCGCGGAGGTCAGCGAGACAGCGGTCGCACATCGCGGTATCGGGCGGGATCGTTCCGTCACCGCCGTCCCCGTCGTCGGACGGGAGGATGGCGAACTCGTCGAAGGTGGCGTCGTCGACCGAACGCCGGTCGACCTCGACGGCCTCGACCGTCGCCAGCGGCGGCGGGTCCTCGCGGATCGCCGCAACGACGGCGTCGACGGCGTCACGGTCGCCCTCGAGTTCGATCCGGACGCCGGCGTCGCCGAGGTTCCGGACCGTCCCCCGGACGTCGTTGGCGACCGCCCGGCGGTAGACGAACGGGCGGAACCCGACGCTCTGGACGACGCCGGACACCCGGACGGTCGCACGCTCCATGTCGGCCCTTGGCCGTCAACCGCCATAACCGTGTCACCGCCTGTCACTCGGGCGGGACGTGCCGGAGCGGTCGCCTCGCCGACGATACCGCCATAGCTTCCCGTTCCTGAAGGAGAATCCGACGGTACGGGGGCGCTCACGGTAACATTGATGCGTGTCGGTGTGTAACACACGGCAACCATGTGTCTGGGCGTACCCGGCGAGGTCAAGACCGTCGACGGGCCGCAGGCCACCGTCGACTTCTGGGGCGTGGAGAAGGAGGTCCGACTCGACACGGTCGACGCGCCCGTCGAACCCGGCGACTACATACTGAACCACGTGGGCTTCGCCATCCGGCGCATCCCGGACGACGAGATCGACGAGACGATGGCGCTGTACGAGTCGTTCATGGAGGACGACCCCGAGGACATGCTGACCGACGACGTCATCGACGAGATCGAGGCCGGCCGCACCGTCCCCGCCGAGGAGGCCGAGGGATTGGCCGTCGCGGACGTGGGCGGGGGCGAGGCGGCGGACGCCGACGACGCCGAGGACCTCCTCGAGGAGCTCGATATCGATGTCTGAGACCCCACCAGCCGGCCCGACCGGCGGTCTCCCGGGCGGCGACGGCGACAACGCCCTGGAGTTCCGCGACCCGGAGAAGGCCGAGGCGATCGCCGCCAAACTCGAGGAGTTGAGCGAGGACCTCCCGGACCCGCCGGCGACGATCATGCACGTCTGCGGGAGCCACGAGCAGTCCATCGCCAAGTTCGGGCTGCGCTCGATGCTGCCGGACGACGTCCGGCTCATCATGGGGCCGGGCTGTCCGGTCTGCATCACGAACATGCCGGAGGTCGACGAGGCCGTCGCGCTGGCGGAGGCCGGCCACACTGTCGTCACCTACGGGGACATGCTGAAGGTCCCCGGCACGACGAAGTCCCTGGACGACGCCAAGGCCGCCGGTGCCGACGTCCGGGTCGTCTACAGCGCCGCCGACGCCGCCGAGATCGCCGCCGAGGAGGACGGCGAGGTGATCTTCTTCGCGACCGGCTTCGAGACCACCGCCGCACCCACTGCGGCCGTCGTCATGGACGACCCGCCGGCGAACTTCTGGGTGCTGTCCTCGCACAAGTACGTCCCGCCGGCGATGGAGATCGTCGCCGACATGCCGGACACCGACATCCAGGGCTACCTCGCCGCCGGCAACGCCGCCATCATCACGGGTTCGGGCCTCTTCGAGGACATCGCCGACGAGCACGACCTCCCGATCGTCGTCGGGGGGTTCGAGCCGCTGGACATCCTCGCCGGCATCACGAAACTCGTCGAGATGATCGGCGACGATGCGGCCGGCGTCGAGAACGCCTACCCCCGCTGCGTCACCGAGGCCGGCAACCAGGTCGCCCAGGAGCAGCTGTGGGACGTCTTCGAGACCGAGAGCGGCGAGTGGCGCGGCATCGCCGACATCCCCGACGCGAACCTGGAGCTGCGCGCCGAGTACGCCCACGTCAACGCCCGCGAGCACTTCGAGATCGACACCGCCCACCTCCGCGACGAGTCCGCCCACCGGCTGGCCGACGACTGCATCTGTGGCGACATCATGTCCGGGACGGCCGACCCGACCGACTGCGACATGTTCGGCGAGGAGTGCACGCCCGAGGACCCGGTCGGGGCCTGCATGGTCTCCAGCGAGGGCACCTGCAAGATCTGGCACGAGTACGGCGGCCGCCCCGACCTATGAGCGACTCGCCGGACTCCCCGGGCGAGGGGGCATCCGAGGGCGCGGCAGACGACCGAGTGAGCGACGCTGCGGACGGCGACCGCGTCGGCCTCGAGCACGGCGCCGGCGGCGCCGCCACCCGGACACTGGTCGCGGAGACCCTGGCCGCCGGCTTCACCGACCCCGAGGACGTCGTCGTCGGCCTCGAGGGGATGGACGACGGTGCGGTCCTCCCGGTCGGCGACGAGAACCTCGTCGTCACGACGGACAGCCACGTCGTCCACCCGCCGTTCTTCCCGGGCGGCGACATCGGCCGCCTGGCTGTCTCCGGCACCGTGAACGATCTGGCGGTGATGGGCGCGACCGACGTCCGCGCGCTCACGAGCGCCGTCGTCGTGGAGGCCAACTACCCGACCGCGAAGCTCGAGCGCATCGCCGACTCGATGGCGGCGACCTGCGAGGAGGCCGACGCCACGGTCGTCACGGGCGACACGAAGGTGATGGGGCACGGCGAGGTCGACGGCGTCGTGGTCAACACGACCGGCGTCGGCGTCGCCCCGCACGTCACGCCGGACGACGCCGTCGAGCCGAACGACGTCGTGATCGTCACGGATTCGATCGGCCAACACGGCATCTCGCTGCTCGCCGAGCGGGAGGGCATCGAGTTCGGCAGCGACCTCGCCTCCGACGTGAAGCCGCTGAACGACCTGCTCGCGGCGGCGCTCGACGCTGGTGGCACGGACGTCCACGCGATGAAGGACCCCACCCGGATGGGGCTGGCCGGCGCCCTCAACGAGTTCGCCGAGAAGAGCGACGTCGGGGTCGAGGTCCGCGAGGAGCGCGTCCCGGTCACCGGCGACGTCAAGGGCGCCGGCGAGATGCTCGGCCTCGACCCGTTCCAGATCGCCAACGAGGGCGTCGCGGTCCTCGCCGTCGCCCCCGAAGCCGCGGAGGCCGTGCTCGCGGCGTTGCGGGACCACCCGAAGGGCGAAAACGCCGCCGCCATCGGGAAGGCCATCGACGACCACCACGGCCGCGTCGTCCTCG
>CAZATR010000137.1:0-6633 GCA_964488035.1 uncultured Natronomonas sp. | reverse complement strand
CCGTCGTCGTCCTGGCGGACGTCCTGGACGACGGTGTCGTAGTGGAACTCGGCGCTGGCCCGTTCGGCGCCGTCGATGATCAGCCGGCCGTACTCCCACCGGTCGATGACGGCGAGCTCGCCGGGCACGGGGATGTCGAGGACGGCGTCCTCCCGCGGGATCTCGAACTGGCCGTGGTCGACCTCGGTGTTGGTGAACGCCCCGTCGATCTCGGACTTCGGGATCGCCTCGGGGAAGTTGTTCGCGCCCTTCAGCGCGTCCCCGCAGGCGATGTGACCCGCTTCGGTCTCGTCTTTCCGCTCGACGACGACGACGTCGTAGCCCGCATCCCCCAGCGTCGCGGCGGCGTAACAGCCGGCCGTGCCGGCCCCGACGATGACGACGTCGTACTCGAAGGTAGGCATGTCCGCACGTGGAGTCCCGTCCGGGAAAACGTTAACTCTTGGCGGCGGCCGCGACGGCCCGTTCCACTTCGTCTCGGCTGTCGGCTTTTGTTCCGTCTCGCCTCGGCTGCCGCCGGGCGGCCGGCCCCATCGACGCGACCCGTCGCCGGTCGGGGGTTTTTTGGCCACGTTGGGCGAAGCGATGGTCATGACCGACCACACCGTCGAGTTCGTCGGGACGGGCGAGACCATCACCGTCTCCGACACGGAGACGATCCTCTCCCGCTGCATCGAGGCGGGGATCGCCCAGGAGTACTCCTGCCGCGTCGGGATGTGTCTCGCCTGCTCGGCCGAGATCGTCGAGGGCGAAGTCACACAGCCGGCCGCCCGGGGGCTCACCGACGAGGAGGCCGAGCGGTACGCGCTGACCTGCATGGCGCGGCCGGTCTCGGACCTGAAACTCGACCGCGGGAAGTACCCGCCGAGCATCGAGGACCGGGCGGGCACGGACGCCGAGGGCGGCGGACCCGCGGCGGCGGACGACTGACGACGCCCATCGGGGGCGACTGACGGAGGTGATCGGTGCGGGGCACGGACTCGCGGGTGGACGTTCGCGGCCCGACGACGGGGTGGCCGTTTCGGGACGACGACGGCCGGCGATCGGTTGCCGTTTTGAAACTCGAAACCGTTCTGGGGTGTTTATCCGTCTCTCCCGTAGCGACTGGTGATGGCATCCGGCCGGGAAACGACGCTGTATCCGAACCTGGGGACGACGCTGCACGCCCGGAGTTCGCTCCTCGATGCGGGCCTGCTCGCCGCGGTCCCGTTCGTGCTTCTGGCGGTCTTCACGCTCCCGGCCGGCACGCGGGACGCCTACGTCCTCGAGTACGCCGAGCCCACGCTGACCACGATGTACGCGTCCCACTTCGTCCACAAGACCCCCTCCCACCTGGCCGCGAACCTGGCGGGCTACGCCGTCGTCGTCCCCGCCGCGTACCTCTGCTGTCTGCTCGCCGGCCGTCGGCGACTGTTCCGGATCGCGTTCGTGTCGTTCCTCGTCGCGCTCCCGCTCGGGCTCTCGGCGCTGAATCTCGTGTTCTTCCGCGACGCCGTCGGCTACGGGTTCTCGGGCGTCGTGATGGGCTACTTCGGCCTGCTGGCGCTGTCGCTGTACGCGTACGTCGCCGACCGGGCGGCGGCCGGCGTCGCCGACCGCTACGCGCCCGTGGCGTTCTTCCTGGGCGTCGCGACTATCTGCGTCGCCATCTCGCCGACGAGCGACGCGAGCCTCTGGATCGGCGCCGCGGCGGTGGCGGCCTGTGGCCTCTACGCCAGACACCTCCCCGGGGTGGTGGCTGCCGTCGACCGCCTCCACACCGGGTTCGCCGGAATGCCGCCGGGCTATCTCGAGCTGGGCGCCGTCGCCACGCTGCTGTTCTTCGGCTACCCGTTCGTGGCATTCCCGGCCGACCCCCTCCAGGGCGAGGCCGTCGTGAACCTCTACACGCACCTCCTCGGCTTCGCCCTCGGGTTCATCTCGGTGTACTCCTTCCAGCACCTGCCGGGGACGGCCGGCGGCCGGTGAGCCGACGGACGTCTTCTGGTCCCCGGTTGGTGGCGGTTCAGGCGTCCGGGTACTCCCAGCCGGCGACGGCCTCGACGGCGGCGGCGACCTCGAGCAGCCGCGACTCCGAGTAGGGCCGGCCGACGACCTGCATCCCCACCGGGAGCCCGTCGACGGGCTCGGCCGGGACGTTGACGACGGGGTGACCGGTCATGTTGAACGGCCACGCGAGCGTCCAGGCGGTCGGGACGCCGCCGGTCGGCTCGCCGTCGATGCGGGGCGGGATCGGCTCCTCGTGGGTCAGCGGCGGCGTCGCAAGCGTCGGACAGACGAGCGCGTCGGACCCCGCGAGGACGTCCTCGACGGCGTGGTAGAGGTCCGTCCGCGGGAAGTCGGCCGTCCCGACGTCGATCGCGTCGTGGCTCCGCCCCATCGAGACCAGCGTCCGGAGCTCGCCCGGGAGGTCGTCGGCGTGGTCCGCCAGGAGGTCCATCCCGTGGTCGGCGTCGAGTTCGGCGACTGCCGTCGCGAAGAACGTCGTGATCGCGAGGCTGTAGGCGTGGGTCAACTCGCCGGCGGGCGGCGTGTCGAGCGCGACCTCCTCGACGGTCGTGCCCGCGTCCGAAAGCGTTCCGAGCGTGGTCTCGACCGCCTCGCGGACGGACGGTTCGACGGCGAAGGCGTCCAGGTCGGGCGAGTACGCGAGCGTCAGGTCGGCGGGGTCCGGCGACGCCGTGGCGGCGGGCCGGTAGGCGTCCGGGGTCGGGACGCTGAAGGGATCGACACGGTCGCGGCCGGTCAGGATGTCCAGCATCAGCGCGAGGCTCTCGACGTCCCGGGCCATCGGGCCGAGCACCCGGACCGGGGTGTGGCCGCGGTAGCCGTTGACCCGGCTGCCGCGCGGGACGAGCCCGAAACTCGGCTTGACCGAGACCACGCCACAGCAGGAGGCTGGGTTGCGGAGCGACCCGCCGACGTCCGTGCCGGTCGCCAGCGCACAGCAGCCGTCCGCGAGCGCCGCCGCGGAGCCGCCCGAGGACCCGCCGGCGTTCCGATCGGGGTCGAACGGGGTCGCGGTCGGGCCGTGGAGTTCGTTGGTCGTCCGGACGGAGTGGCCGAGTTCGGGCGTGTTCGTGGTGCCGACGACGACCGCACCGGCGGCCTCCAGTCGCCGGATGGTGACGCTCGTCCCGTCGGCCACGTTGTCGGCGAACGGCGCAAGCCCCATCGTGTTCGGGACGCCGGCCTTCGTCTCCGCGAGATCCTTCATCGCGACGGGGACGCCGGCGAGCGGGAGGTCCTCGCCGGCGTCGACGCGCTCGGCGACCGCGGCGGCGCGCTCGCGGGCGTCCTCGCGCAGCACGGTGACGAACGCGTTCGTGACCCCGTTTCGGGTTTCGATGCGGTCGAGGAACGACTCGACGACGTCGACGGGGTCGTCCTCGCCGGCCCGGACGCCGGCGGCGATGTCGACGGCGGACGCGAAGTGACGGCTCATGCGCCGACGGTCGACCTCCGCGTCCTTAGTGGTGTGCGTGGGTCGGCCCGGGGAGGCGCGCCGACGACGGGCAGCGTCACCCGTCCCATCGTTCGCGGACCGCCCCGCCGCCCGCGAGGAGTGCTTCGACGCCGAGGAGTGCGGCGAGGGCGGCGAACGCGACGCCCCATCCGGCGAGGTCCGAGAGCGTGCCGACGACGACGCTGCCCAGCGATCCGACGATCATGTAGACGGTCCGGACCAGGCCGAAGCCGGCGGCCCGCTCGGTCTCGCTCAGGTGGTCGATGAACCGCGTCTGGACCGGCGCGCCCCACGACATCGCGACGCCGACGACCGGAACGGCGGCGACGACGGCCCAGCCCGTCCCGACGACGAGCGTTCCGTAGCCCACGACGCCGAGGGCGAACGCAAGCGCGGCCGCCGCGTCGCGGCCGACCCGGTCGGAGAGCCCGCCCATCACGGGCTGGGTGGCGCCGTGGACGACGAAGTACACGGAGAACAGCGCGCTCGCCGCCGCGGCGCCGTAGCCGTGGTGTCCGACGAGGAACGCCGGGAGGAACGAGGCGGTCGCCTGCCACGCGAACGCACCGCCGGTCGCAAGGACCGTCGTGTACGTGATCTCCGGGCGGACGAGCAGCTCCCGGACCGGGCCGAGTTCGAACCGCGAGCGCATCGGTTCCTCCGGCCGGGCGGGTTGGGTCCGGCGGATCCGGGCCCGGAACAGGACGAACACGGGTCCCGCGACGGCCGCGCCGACGAGCAGCGCGGGCCGCCAGCCGTACCGGACGGCGACGGCAGCCGCGGCAACCGGCGCGACGAGGCCGGCCAGCGGACCGCCGGCGACGTGGACGCCGATGGCCCGTCCGACGTCCTGGAAATGACGGGCGAGGAACGTCGTCGCGACGCTGTAGTGCAGGCCGGCGCCGACGCCGAGCGCGACGACGGTGAGCGCGAAGAGAGGGAACGTCGGGGCCACCGCCAGGAGGACGCTCGCGACGGCGGTCGTGCCGACGGCGGTGAGGATGACGCGGCGCTCGCCGAACCGGTCGGCGAGCACGCCGCTGGGGAACTGCGCGAGGGCGTAGGCGGCCCACATCCCCGTCAGCGCGAGGCCGACGGCGCCGGTCGAGACGGAGAAGGCGGCCGTGACGTCGGGGACGACCGGGCTGATGGCCAGCCGCGCGACCATCGTCGCGGTGAACGCGAGCGTACACAGCGCGAGGACGACGTACCGGTAGGCGACTCCCACTACGGCCGCCTACCCCCTCGGTGACGAACTCGCTTGCGGTTTCCACCCGCCCACACCCGGGCGACCTCGACGGGGGCACAACCGTTTTCGGGTCGCTGGCCGAACGACCCTACATGTCAACGCGAGAGGGACTCACGGGTCCGCCGGTCCGCAACGGGATGCCGACGCTCGGCCTCGGGACGTGGCAGAACACCGACCACGACAGGTGCGTCGAGTCCGTCCGGACGGCCCTGGAGACCGGCTACCGGCACGTCGACACCGCCCAGGCGTACGGCAACGAGGCCGCGGTCGGGGAGGGCATCGCCAGTGCGGACGTGGACCGCGAGGACGTCTTCCTGGCGACGAAGGTCTGGATCGACCAGCTCGACCCCGAGGACGTCGTGAACTCGACGGCTGCCAGCCTCGACCGCCTCGGCGTGGAGTACGTTGACCTCCTGTACGTCCACTGGCCGGCCGGCGACTACGACCCGGCGGCGACGCTTGCGGCCTTCGAGCAGCTCCGCGAGGACGGCCGCATCGAGCGGGTCGGCGTCTCGAACTTCGAACCCGACCATCTCGAGGACGCCCGGGCCGCCATCGACGCGCCCATCTTCGCGAATCAGGTCGAGATGCACCCGCTGCTACAGCAGGACGAGCTGCGGGAGTACTGTGCCGACGCGGGCGTCGAACTGGTCGCGTACTCCCCGCTGGCCCGCGGCGGGGTCTTCGACGTCGACGTCCTCACCGACATCGCCGACGCCCACGAGGTCTCGGCGGCCCAGGTCAGCCTCGCCTGGCTCCGCGAGAAGGGCGTTACCGCAATCCCGAAGGCGACCGGCACCGACCACATCGCCGACAACTGGGCCGCCCTGGACCTCGAGTTGACCGACGAGGAACTCGCCCGCATCGACGCCATCGACCGCGAGGAGCGCCGCGTCCACCCCGACTTCGCGCCCGGGGCGTGGTGAGGCGCGGTCGGAACCTATTTTTGGGCCGGCCCGGAGGGTGACGGTATGCCAGCCGGCGGCATCGTCGAGGGGATCAAGGTCGACGTCGTGCGGCTCCACGAGACGTGGATGGAACTCCTCTTCCCGCGGCAGCGCACCGCCGTCCACCGCGTGCTGGGCAAGTGGAAGCCCCGCACGCGGGCGGACGAGATCAAGTACTACACCTGGGGCGCCCTCGGCGTCCCGCTCGTCGCACTCCTGTACCCCCTTCTCGTCGTCGGGTTCGCCGTCCGCTTCAACGCCCGCCGGTTCGACAGCGCCTCGACGCGGCTCGGCCTCGTCGGCGTCGTCGTCGTGGCCGCGCTCGTCTGGGGTCTCCTGACCGCCCTCGCTCGTATCCGGCTCTCCCCGGACGGGTTCGTCGCGGTCGCGGCCGCAAGCACCGTCGCCGTAGTGTCGGCCGGCCTCGCCGTGGTGTTCAAGCGCCTCGGCGGCCGCGGTACCACCGTGTTGCTCGCGTATCCGTTCGCGATGAACGCCATCTTTCTCCCGCCGGTCGTCGCCGCGCTGTACGACCCCGCGCTCGGCGTCATCATCGAGGAGAGCACCGAGCTGGCGAACTTCTTCCGCGACGACGTCTTCGTCGGGCCACTTGACCCCGTGAGCGACTACCTCAGCGAGAACTACGACTTCGAGGGCGTCGTCGTCGCCCTCATGTGGGTCTGCATCGCGACGCCGCTGGGCTGGATCCTCGGGCTCCTCGTCACGCTCGCGGACCTCGTCCGACCGAAGTCCGTCGAGGAGCAGGTGGAAGCCGAGCAGACATAATATAAGGGTGGATCAAGCAACGCCCGGTCTCGGATCTGGGGTCCGGTGGTCCAGGAATAGCATCCGCGAGCGAACGAAGTGAGCGAGCGGGCCGCGGGCCCCCCCCCCCACCCCCAAGGCCCGGGGGGGGGCGGCCCCCCCCCCCCGGCCCAACGGCCCCCCACCCCGGCCCACGCCCCCGCGGG
>CAZATR010000136.1:0-6654 GCA_964488035.1 uncultured Natronomonas sp. | reverse complement strand
GCGAGCCGCGGCCGGTCGAGCCGGCCGAGGGCTTCGGAGGGCTGTGATAGTTTCAACGAATCGGCCGACGAATCAGCTGCATCGTACACATCCTATCTTGAACGATCCGGTAGTCACGGCTGTCCGGTGAACCGAAACGGCCATGCGGCGGTCGCCGGTACCGCTCGATAGTGCCCGACTACGACGCGGTTCTGTACGACAACGACGGCGTGCTCGTCCACCCACCGGGTGAGGACACCCGGAAGGCGGCGATTCGGGAGGCGTTCGAGAGTGTGGGCGTCGGGAACCCGGCGGCGCGGGACGTCGACGCGCTCACGTCCGGCGTCACGACCGATGTGCTCGAGGACATCGGATCGACCTACGACGTCGACCCGGAGACGCTGTGGCTGGCGCGCGAGCGCCACGACGAGCGCGCCCAGATCGAGGCGTTCCGCGCGGGCCACCGGGACCGCTACGAGGACGTCGACGCCATCGCGGAGCACCACGTCCCGAGCGGCGTGGTGAGCAACAACCACCACAGCACGATCGCGTTCCTCCTCGAGCATTTCGGCTGGCACGGGACGTTCGACACCTACTACGGCCGCGAGATGACCGTCGGGAGCCTCCGGCTGAAGAAGCCGAACACGCACTATCTGGAGCGGGCGCTCGCCGACCTCGACGCCGACCCCGAGGTGTCGTCGGTGCTGTACGTCGGCGACAGCGAGAGCGACGTCGTGGCGGCCGACCGCGCCGGCCTCGACTCGGCGCTGGTCCGCCGGCCACACGCCAGCGACGTGGACCCCCCGGTCGACCCGACGCACGAGGTCGAGACGCTGCACGACGTCGCCGATCTACTCGACTGATTCGACGGCCCGGCGTCGCCACCGATCCCGAATCCGTTCGCCGAGCACCCGGTAGACCAACCCCAGCGGCGCGACCACCAGCGCGACGAGGCCGAGCGCGAGGAACGCCGCCGGCGAGTGGTCCGCGAGCACGACGTAAATCGCGGTCCCGAGGGCCGCCGGGACGAGGACCGCAAACGCCACGGCCACCACGTCGGGGACGGTACCCCGCCGCGCCCGGTTCGCGTTGATCGCCACGATGATGATCGAGAGGCCGACGGCTGCGACCGCACAGAGGCCGACCAGCCAGAACGCGACGAAGATGCCGACGTAGGGGGCGTCGATGCCGAGTGCGCCGGCGGAGAGCAGCAGACATGCGGTCGCGAGAAGTGCGTATCCGCCGACACTCCAGTCTTCGATCCGGCTTGATGTCGGCGGGTTCATACTGATACTTGCCGGCGGCAGCGATAAGGCTGCTGTGTGCCGGGTCAATGCTCGGCAGTCACCTCGTCGGCGTACCGGTCGGCGAGCCGGGTCGGTCGCGGCAGCTTGTACTCGCCGCCGGCGGCCGCGACGAGGTCGACGGCCGTCTCGGCCGACACGCGGTGACCGGGCGAGACGTACAGCGGGTTCACCGTCGTGGAGTCGGGGTACTGGCGGCTCTGGTAGGCGTACCCGACCACCGTGCCGGTGGGCGCCGTCATCTCGTCGTCGGCCTCGATGGTGACCCGGTCGCCCTCACGGAGGGCGTCGACCGGTCCAGCGGGCTCGCCACAGAGCAGGCTCTTGGCAACGCCGACGGTCGGGACGTCGAGACAGACGCCGACGTGGGTCGCCAGGCCGGCCTCGCGGTAGTGGATGCGGCCGCTGCCGTCGAACAGGAGGACGTCGGGCTCGACGTCGAGCCGCTCCAGCGCCGCGAGGATCGGCTGGCCCTCCCGGAACGCGAGCAGGCCGGGGATATAGGGGATCTCGAGCGGCGTGACGGCGTGTTCGCGGGTGACGACCTGGCTGCCGCGGCAGACGACGACCGCGGAGACGGCGCGCTCCTCGAGGAACGCCTGGTCGACGCCGGCGACGAGCGCGGTGCCGTCGCGGACGGCGGCCGGGGTGACGTCGGTGGCGTCCGCGAAGACGGCGGTTTCGGCGATGTCGCACTGGAGGGCTTCCATCTCCGCGGTCGAGAGCGAGCCGTCGGGCCGGAACCGATCGCGGACGACGTCCATCGGGGCGGGCGGCATCAGGGCCGGCGACCGGGGCCACCCGGGCCGCCGGGGCCACCCGGGCCGCCGCGGCCGGGCCCGAGGTTCAGCTGCTTGGGGCCGCGGCCGACCCGGTGCTTGATGCGGTTGCCGTACCAGAGCCCGATGAACAGGCCCACGAGGTGGGCGAAGTGGGCGACGCCGCCCAGGAGGCCGCTGCCGGTCGTGTTGGCGGCGACGAGGAACAGCGAGCCGGCGGCGACGAGGATGGTGAGCGTCCGGACGGACATCGGGATGACGAAGAACAGCAGCACCTTGAGGTCCGGGGCGGTGATCGACAGGACGCCCATGATGGCCATGATGGCGCCGGAGGCGCCGAGGACGGCGGCCTGCTCGCCGGTGGCGAGCGCGAGCCCGACCTGCCCGAGGCCGGCGGCGATGCCGCTGGCGAGAAAGAGGGCGGTGAACTTCCGGGAGCCGACCTGGCGCTCGACGATGGGGCCGAAGAAGTACAGCGCGATCCCGTTGAACAGCAGGTGCGTGATGCCGCCGTGGGCGAAGATGGAGACGAGCCACGTCCAGACGAACTCGGGGTGGGCGGTGCTGAGGGTGAAGAGCTGGCCCCACGTCGTCGTGCCGGGCTGCTGGCCGGGGGCGGGGACCCGGATGCCGAAGAGCGGGGCGACGAGGTACTGGAGCGCGAACACGACGACGGAGATGGCGAGAAACAGGTAGGCGGCGTTGCCCCGGAAATACCCGAGCGGGCCGCCGGCGCCGGTGTCGATGCCGAGCGTCGAGCCGAGGCCGCCCGAGCTACCGGTGGTGGCGACGGAGTCGTCGAAGCCGCTGTCGAAGACGCCGTCGGGGTCGTTCCACTGCTCGAGGCCGGGACAGCTGTGGTTCTCGGGGAGCCGGTGGTCGCTGCAGTAGGTGCCGCCGCAGTTCCCGCAGTTGTACGGCATGTTTACCTGTTCGCCACACACGTCGCACTGCTGCATTGTCGCGGTGTACTCGGGCGGCGTGCAAAGACGTTGGGATGTTGCACGTCGCCGGTCCCGGACCCGACGGCGTTGCACCCGACCACCGGTCCGCCGGCCGCCCGGTCCTTATTTGCCGCTCGCCCCCGTACGCCGCGGCGTGCAGGAGTACGAGCGAAAGCAGCTCCTCGAGCGCATCGGGCGCGAGAGCGCGACGGTCGGCGTCGACATCCCGGAACGGATCGAGGTCCAGGGCTCGACCGTCGACCTCCGCGAGTTCGTCTTCGAGATCAAGCGCCGCGACACCGTGCCGACCGGCGAACGCGAGCGCGTCGAGGAAGCCAAGCGGAACCTCCGCCGGGAGCGCCTCGAGCGCCTCGAGCGCATCGAGGACGGCGAGATCGAGTACGAGACGGGCGTCGCGCAGGCGGAGGCGGTCATCGGCATCGACCGGGCGCTCGAGGCGCTGGAGAACCTCGACGACGACTCCGTGGCGGCCGAGGCGAAGCGCCAGGAGGCCGCGGACACGAAGCGCTGGATGAACTTCCTCAGGCAGGCGCTCGGCCGGGACGACGACGGCCCGCAGGTGCGGGGACCATGAGCCGGAACGCCGAGGTCGCCGCGCGGCTCGAGGAGATGGCCGACCACCTGGAGGCCCGCGACGTCGACTACAAGCCGAACGCCTACCGCCGGGCGGCCGAGAGCATCCGCGCCCACACCGTCGCCGTCGAGACGCTGCTCGAGGCGGGCGGCGAGGACGCCCTCGCCGAGATCGACGACGTCGGCGACGCCATCGCGGGCAAGACCGCCGAGTACCTCGAAACCGGCGAGATCGGGGAGCTCGAGGAACTGCGGGAGGAGCTCCCGGTCGACATGGACGCCCTCACCGCGGTCGAGGGTGTCGGCCCGAAGACCGTCGCGTCGCTGTACGAGGCGCTCGGGATCGCGGACCTCGACGACCTGGAAGCCGCCGCCGAGGCGGGCGAGGTTCGGAACGTCTCCGGGTTCGGGACGAAAACGGAGCAGAACATCCTCGAGAACATCCCCTTCGCCCGCGAGTCCCGCAAGCGGAGCCTGCTCGGCGAGGCCCGGCCCGTGGCCGACCGGGTGCTCGCGTTCTTCGAGGGCGTCGACGCAGTCGAGCGCGTCGACGTGGCCGGCTCCATCCGGCGCTGGCGGGCCACCATCGGCGACGTCGACGTCCTCGCCGCCGGCGACGACCGCGAGGCCGTCGTCGCCGCCTTCGAGGACTGGGAGGCGGCCGACGACGTCATCGAGGCCGGCACGAACAAGGCCAGCGTCCGCTCGAACGGGCTCCGGATCGACCTCCGGGTCGTCGTCCCCGAGGAGTTCGGCGCGGCGCTGCAGTACTTCACCGGCAGCAAGGACCACAACGTCGCCGTGCGGAACCGCGCCATCGAACGGGAGCTGAAGGTCAACGAGTACGGCGTCTTCGACGTGTCGGACGTCGAGGACCCCGATGCGGGCCAGCGGGTGGGCGACCGCGTCGCCGGCGACACCGAGACCGCCGTTTACGAGGCGCTCGGGATGGCGTGGGTCCCGCCGGAGCTCCGGGAGAACCGCGGGGAGGTCGACGCCGCGGCCGCCGGCGAGCTCCCGGCCCTCCTCGAGACGGGCGACGTCCTCGGCGACCTCCACTGCCACACCGAGTGGTCCGACGGCGAGCCGACGGTCGCCGAGATGGTCCAGGGTGCCGCGGAGTTCGGCCACGACTTCGTTGCCATCACCGACCACGCCACCGGCCCAGGTATGGTCGGCGGCGTCGGCCTGGACGACGCCGAGCTCCGCGAGCAACTCGACGAGATCCGCGCGGTCGCCGACGACGCTGACATCGAGGTGTTCGCCGGCGTCGAGGCCAACATCGGCGCCGACGGCGGGATCTCGGTCGGCGACGACGTGCTGGCCGAGTTGGACTGCGTCGTCGCCTCGCCGCACAGCGACCTCGACGGCGACGGCACCGACCGCCTCCTCGCCGCCATCGGTCACCCGGCGGTCGATATCGTCGGCCACCCGACCGGCCGGATGCTCAACCGGCGGCCCGGCCTCGACCTCGACGTCGAGCGCGTCGCCGCGGCCGCCGCGGACCACGGGGTCGCCCTCGAGGTCAACGCCGACCCGCGCCGGCTCGACCTCCGCGCCGGGAACGTCAAGGCCGCGATCGAGGCCGGCGCGACGATCGCCATCAACACCGACGCCCACCGCCCGAGCACCTACGACAACATCCGATACGGCGTCCACACCGCCCGGCGCGGCTGGTGCGAACCGGCCGACGTCCTGAACTGTCGGGACGCCGACGGCGTCCGGGGCTTCCTCGCGGACTGATGCCCGCCGACGGCACCGGGCTGGACGGGCCGACGCCGCGAGGCCCGACCCCGGGGCCGCCCCCGGCGGGACCGCCAGCTGGTGCTGTCGTGACTGTGGCCGTGTCGTCCGGCAGGGAAGCCACCGGGCTCGCGTCGCGACGATCCTCGACTCGGTGTCGGAATCGGCCGCTGGCAGCCGCTCGTGGTCAGGCGCTCCGGTTGGGCGTCCACTCCTCGCAGGCGTCCATGTCGTCCATCAGCTCGCCGTGGTACCCGCAGTACGGCTCGATGTCGCCGTCCTGCCGGACGTACTGGAAGTGCGAGCAGTTCCCGCAGTAGGTGTCGCCCAGCGGCTCGGACGGCTCGTCGGAGAGCAGTTCCGCGTCGTCGGTGGTGGTCGCGCCGCCGTCGGTCCGGCTCCGGTCCGCCCGGCTCCCGGACCCGCCCGTCGACCTGCTGCCGCTGCGGCCCGACGGGCCGCCGGTCTGGGTCTCGACGTCGCCGTCCGGCGTGCCGCCGAGCAGGCCGATACCGCCCAGTCGGCCGCGGAGGTCGTCGTTCGACACCTCGACGACACGGGTCTCGCCCTGCTTCGTGATCTCGAGCTTGACGGTGCCGCCGGGATCGTTCCGGGCCTTGAAGTTCGCCACCGCGACGAACAGACACCAGGTCGCGATCAGCGTCCCGACGAAGTACAGCGTCGCCACGACGATGGTCATCGACGTGTCGCCGGAGCCCGTGATCCAGTCGACGGGGTACGAGCGTCGGAACAGCACGACGCCGACGAGGCTGATCGCGGCGCCGACGACCGCACCGGCTCGCAGCTTCGTGGCGGTCCGCGGGATGACGGTCATGGTCCCGAGGAGGACGAGCGGGAGTCCGACGCCGCCGATGACGCCGGCGACCTTCCGGGCCTCGAACATGTCGAATCCCAGTCGGCTTCCGACGCCGGTCCCCGCGACGACGATGCCGGCGACGACCAGCACCGCGCCCACGGCGAACATCGCGACGCCGGCGTAGAGCCGTCGGAGGCCGGCCCCGTTGTTGCCTCCCTCGTAGACCTCCGTGAGGCTAGCCATACGCGCATTTCCGTCGCTATACATAAAACACTACGTCAGACACACGCAAGACGACGGCGAGGTGTAGGACTTTCCTTCCTCGCCTAACCGTTCCCTACCGACCGGTCCCATCCTGGATCCCCGGTGCGCTCGACCGACCCCCGATGACCGCTCGGAAAGCCCTCGCGGGGCTCCGGACGCCGCGACTCGCTGCGCTCCTCACTTCGTTGCGGTGCTTGCTTCGTCGGGGCGCCGCGCAGCCCCGCTCGCCC
>CAZATR010000135.1:0-6655 GCA_964488035.1 uncultured Natronomonas sp. | reverse complement strand
CGCCGGCCTCCTCCATGTCAAGGAGGTGTCATAACCGACCTAGACCACGAACCCGTGGTGCCGTCGACCTGCACTCGACGATTCCTCGGTGACGTAATTGAAGCTTTCGGAATCACCGGTGTCCGGTGATGCCACGGGGCGCCCGCGGATTCCCGCGAGGCACTCGGGAACGTCCTAAACGCCCGCGAGACGGTCTGTGTGGTGTGTTCACAGGGGGCTTCGGTCGGGCGGGGGTTGACATAAACCCCCGGGGATGGCGGGCGTAAGGATAATCCCGCTAACACGTGTACGTCGGAGCACAGATGGTCGAACAGAGCACGATCAAAACCGGCGTGTCCTTCGTCCTGGCCGTTCTCCTGACGATCGGCTTCACGGCTGCGCCTGCGGCGGCGCTCACCCAGGATTCCGTCGTGGGTGACGGTCCCCTCGACGGGATCGACGCGGACACGTCCGACGCCGGCGGTAGCAGTACGGATGGGGTCCAGGTGCGCATCGTGGAGACGAACAGCCCGGTGCAGACCGGCCAGCAGCTCAACGTCACGGTCGACGTCGTGTCCAACGACGGTGGGACCGCCGAGCTTCTGATCGACGGCGAGTCCGTCGACGAACGGGGCTTCGCGCCTGGCCAGGATGACACGGTCGACTTCACCTGGTCGACGTCCTACCAGGACGCCGGCGAGCACAACGCCACGGTCCGGAGCGGTGACGACAGCGACACCGAGACCGTCCAGGTCGAGGCCGGCGCGAGCGCCCCGGAGCAGACCTGTACGAACGTCCCGAAGACGGCCAACGAGAACGTCCCGTACGGCCAGGCTCCGTCGCCGACCGAGGAGCTCCCGGAGCAGGTGCCGAACCCGGTGCCCCCGTTCATCGGGCCCGAGTCGGCCACGAACCTGGCCATCGGCGCGCTCCCCACCCAGTGCGAGATCCAGGACCCGAACGACCCCTCGATCGACCCGACGAACCCGCCGAGTGACCCCAACGCGGACTACAGCGTCCTTCGCGCCGGCCAGTACCAGGACGGCGGCGCCGTGTGGATCACCTACCGGGCGACCCTGAACCAGAGTGGCGAGGGGCCGTCCGTCTCCGGGAGCCTCGGCGGCGTCGCCTCCTCGGGCGTCGTCGACGGGGACCCCTCCGTGACCCTGAACGACGGGGCCCAGGAGTACACCGTCGACCCGCACTTCGACGGTGACACCTCGACGGCCGACGGATCGCTGACGGTCGACGCCCCGTTCGGTGGCGCCGGCGGCAGCGTCGACTGTTCCGGCGGCGAGTGTCAGCCCGGCTCCTCGGGTATCCCGACGTTCCGGGAGTACCCCGCCGTTCCGGCCCCGATCTGGAGCGGCGAGGACGACTGACGGATCACGGACACCACGGGGCGTCAGTCGACCCCTTCTCGCGTTTCCTCCCGTTCTCCGCTTCCGGCTCCCCGGTGATTCCTCGTTTCTGCGTTGCTCCCTCTGGCGTCTCCGGGTCCCGACTCCGGTGCCGCCGCTGTCGTTCCTGTCGTGTGTTCCGCACGTCGGCCCGGCACGCGCGGAACGACAGCCTTAAGCTGGTGTACTGGTTTGTACATTATAAGACACAATTGAACATTGGTGTTCGGTATGAAGGAGTACATAGAGCGCGTGGCTGCGGGCAGTGACCTGACGACGGCGGAGGCCCGCGCGGCGTCGACGGCGATCTTCGAGGACGCGACCGAGGCACAGATCGGGGCGCTGTTGACCGGGCTCCGGGCGAAGGGCGAGACGGAGGCCGAGATCGCCGGGTTCGCCCGGGGGATGCGGGCGGCGGCCCGGACCATCGACCCCGACCGGGACCCGCTGGTCGACACCTGCGGGACCGGGGGCGACGGCCACGACACCATCAACGTCTCCACCACGAGCGCGTTCGTCGTCAGCGGCGCCGGCGTCCCCGTCGCCAAGCACGGCAACTACTCGGTGTCCTCCGCGTCGGGGAGCGCCGACGTCTTGGAGGACCTCGGCGTCACCATTGACGCCGAACCGCCCGCCGTCGAGCGGTGCATCGAGGAGCACGAGATGGGGTTCATGCTCGCGCCGGTGTTCCACCCGGCGATGAAGGCCGTCATCGGCCCCCGGAAGGAGCTCGGCATGCGGACCATCTTCAACGTCCTCGGGCCGCTAACCAACCCGGCCGCCGCCGACGCCCAGGTGGTCGGCGTCTACGACCCCGACCTCGTCCCGGTCCTGGCCGAGGCGCTGGCCCGGATGGCCGTCGACCGGGCGATCGTCGTCCACGGCGACGGCCTCGACGAGTTCGGCGTCCACGGCGAGTCGACAGTCGCGGAGGTCGCTGGCGACTCGGTGACCGAGTACATCGTCACGCCCGCCGACCTCGGCGTCGACACCCACGGCATCGGCGACGTCGCCGGCGGCACGCCGACGGAGAACGCCGCCGACATGCGCGGCATCCTCGAGGGCCACGTGGCCGGCGCCAAGCGCGACATCGTTCTCGCGAACGCGGGCGCGGCCATCTACGTCGCGGGCGAGGCCGACAGCCTGGCGGCCGGCGTCGACGCCGCCAGGGAATCGATCGATTCGGGGGCCGCCGCGGCGCGGCTCGAGGCGCTCCGCGAGTTCGAGCCATGACGCGCGTGAAGGTCTGTGGCATCACCACCCGCGAGGACCTCGAGACGGCCGTCGCCGCCGGTGCCGACGCCGTCGGGCTCGTCAGCGACGTCGACGCCGACACGCCCCGGGAGATCCCGCCGGACCGGGCCGTCGAGCTGTCGCGGGCGGCGCCGCCGTTCGTCACCACCGTCCTCGTGACGATGCCGGCGACGCCGGACGCGACGGTCGACCTCGCCGGACGGGTCCAGCCGGACGTCGTCCAGATCCACGGTGGGCTCACCACCGGCGACCTCGCGTACCTGTCGGCGAACGTCAGCGGCGACGTCATGGCCGCCGTCTCGCCGGGAGCGGCGGCCGACCGCGACACCGTCGCCGACGCCCTCGTCGTCGACTCCCTCGACGAGTCGGGCGCCGGCGGCACCGGGGAGACACACGACTGGCCGGCGACGCGGGAGCTCGTCGAGTCCCTCGAATCACCCATCGTGCTGGCTGGCGGCCTGACGCCCGACAACGTCGCGACCGCCGTCGAGACCGTCCGGCCGTTCGCCGTCGACGTCGCCAGCGGCGTCGAGGCCGAGCCGGGCCGGAAGGACCCCGGCGCGGTCGCCGCGTTCGTCCGGGCGGCGGGAGGCCGGCCGTGATCGACCGCGGGCGCTTCCGCGAACTCGCCAGCGACGGGCCGGCCGTGGTCCGCGTCGCGGCCGCCCTCGAGGCGGCCCCGGAGCCGCTATCGGCGTACGCGGCGCTGACCGGTCGGACGACCGACGCGAACGACGACGAGTACGCGTTCCTTCTCGAGAGCGCCGAGAAGGTCGCCTCCAGCGACCCCGACGGCGCCTTCACCGCCGGACCCGGGGCCGACCGCCACGCCCGCTACTCCTTCGTCGGCTACGATCCCGCCGCCGTCGTGACGGTCGACGACGGCGCGACCGTCGAGGTGCTCGACGACCGCTACGAGGGCCTCGTGACGCCGAACGGCGGCGACACGCTGGACAGCCTGCGGGCGGCCCTGCCGGACGTCGCCCTCCGGAACTTCCCGGAGACGGACCGCCAGCGGCTCCAGGGCGGCCTCGTCGGGTTCCTGGCCTACGACGCCGTCTACGACCTGTGGCTCGAGGACGTCGGCGTCGAGCGGCCCGCCTCCAGGTTCCCGGACGCCCAGTTCGTCCTGGCGACGAAGACGCTCGTCTTCGACGAGGCCGCCGGTACCCTCTCTTTGGTCTTCACGCCCGTCGTGCGCGAGGGCGACGACCCCGACGCGGTCTACGACCGCCTCGTGGCCGAACGGGACCGCGTGGAGGCGCTGCTCGCGGACGCGGCCGCGCCGACGACCGGCGGCTTCCGCCCGGTGGCCGGGCGCGCCGGCCCGCAGGACGACTACGAGGACGCCGTCCGTCGCGCGAAGGAGCACGTCCTCGACGGCGACATCTACCAGGGCGTCGTCTCCCGGTCGCGGGAGCTCGACGGCGACGTCGACCCGCTGGCGCTGTACGCCGCGCTCCGGGACGTCAACCCGTCGCCGTACATGTACGTCCTCGACTACGACGACCTCGTGGTCGTCGGCGCCTCGCCGGAGACGCTCGTGTCGGTCCGCGGCCGGGAGGTGATGAGCAACCCCATCGCGGGCACCTGCGACCGCGGCACCAGCCCCGTCGAGGACCGGCGGCTGGCCGGCGAGATGCTCGCCGACCCCAAGGAGCGCGCCGAGCACACGATGCTCGTCGACCTGGCGCGCAACGACGTCCGGCGGGTGAGCGGGGCCGGCAGCGTCCGCGTCGAGGAGTTCATGAACGTGCTGAAGTACAGCCACGTCCAGCACATCGAGTCCACCGTCACCGGCCGCCTCCGGGCGGACTGCGACGCCTTCGACGCGACCCGCGCGGCGTTCCCCGCCGGCACGCTCGCCGGCGCCCCCAAGATCCGCGCCATGGAGATCATCGACGAGCTCGAGGCCGACCCCCGCGGGGTGTACGGCGGCGGCGTCGGGTACTACTCCTGGAGCGGCGACGCCGACTTCGCCATCGTCATCCGCACGGCGACCGTCGAGCGCGGCCGCGGCGTCGACGGCACCGACCGGGTCACCGTTCGCGCCGGCGCGGGCATCGTCGCCGACTCCGACCCCGCCCGGGAGTTCCGGGAGACCGAGCAGAAGATGGACGGCGTCCTCGCCGCGCTTGACCGGATCGAGACGGCGGACGGGACGGCGGCGACCCCCGACGCGACCGGTGGAGGTGGCGGCCCGTGACCCGCGTGCTGTTCGTCGACAACTACGACTCCTTTACCTACAACCTCGTCGAGTACGTCAGTCAGCACGCGGGCACCGAGACCGAGGTGCTCCGGAACACCGCGACGCTGGACGAGGTTCGCGCGGTCGACCCCGACGCGGTCGTCATCTCGCCGGGCCCCGGCCACCCGAAGAACGAGCGCGACGTCGGCGTCACGACCGACGTCCTCCGGACGATCAGCCACGACGTCCCGACGCTCGGCGTCTGTCTCGGCCTGGAGGCCGCCGTGTACGCCTACGGCGGCGGCGTCGACCGGGCGCCGGAACCGATCCACGGCAAGGCCTTCCCGGTCGACCACGACGGGCGCGGCGTCTTCGACGGCCTCGAGCAGGGCTTCCAGGGCGGCCGCTACCACTCGCTGGTCGCCGTGGACGTCCCGGACCGCTTCGAGGTCTCGGCGACGACCAGCCACGGTGCGGACGAGCTGGTGATGGGCGTCCGCCACCGCGACCACCCGATCGCGTGCGTTCAGTTCCACCCCGAATCGGTGCTGACCGGCGTCGGCCACGAGGTCATCGCGAACTTCCTCGGCGACGTGCGAGCCTGAGACGTCGGTCGTAACGTCCGGCACCGGGCGACGTTGCTCCGGTTACAGCACCACGACGCCGAGGAGCCAGAGGCCGATCAGGACGGCGACGGCGACGAGCGCCAGTTTGACGGCGAGCTGGAGGACGACGCGGACCACGAGGACCACCACCAGCAGGAGTATCAGAAAGAGTATGATTCCGGGGAGTGACGTGAGCGGTCCGGCCTGCAGCGCGAGCGATGGCAGCGACATGCATGCCGGTCGGCCGGCGGTCGTGGTAGGTCTTCTGGCCGTCTCGATGCCGCCATCGAGCCCGGTCGTATCCCCCGATTATTTCACATGCATAACTGGCTGCTGGCATTCGATTAACCGACAGCACGGACCACTTTCACTCCGGTCTACCCAGGCTTATACGATTGCCCCCGAATCCAACAGTCCGTACGCGTCGGGGCACGCGCACATTCATCCGTCCGACCGAGACACACAAGTGCCCCCGGACTGTATCGACTATCGGACACAAACCCGCCGATGCCGCGGGATACTCGGCATCGCCACCGACCCCGTCGTCAACAGATGAGCCAGCGACCACGTCCCACGCGCGCACGTACAGACGGTGACCACGCCGTACGAACGCGGAGGGCCCCGTGATGTCCGGGGCCGACTTCTCCGCGGACGAGATCACGCTCCCGGTCAAGCGGACCGAGGGCGACACCATGGCGGACCGCCTCACCGACAACGCCTACCACAACATCCTGCCCGCCCGGTACCTCCGGAAGAACGCCGACGGCGACCGCATCGAGGAACAGGAGGACCTCTTCGAGCGCGTCGCCGACAACATCGCGCTGGCGGAGGCCGTCTTCGAGGCCGACAAGCGCGGCCACGAGATCACGGTCACGCCCGACCAGCTCAAGCCCGACCACCCGCGGCGTGACGAACTCGCCGCCGAGGTCTTCGGGAACGGCGTCACCGCCACCGACGACGCCGAAACGACGCTGTCCGTCTACAACGTCAACAAGTTCGCCTACGGGACCCTCGTTCCCGAGCTCCCCGACGAGGTCCGCGAACACGTCGAGACGACCGCGGCCGAGTTCCGGGAGCTGATGGAGCGACTGTCCTTCATGCCGAACTCGCCGACGCTGATGAACGCCGGCGACGAGCTCCAGCAGCTGTCGGCGTGCTTCGTCGACTCCCCCGCGGACGACATCGACGACATCCACCAGACCGCCAAGGAGGCCGCCCAGGTGTTCCAG
>CAZATR010000134.1:0-6839 GCA_964488035.1 uncultured Natronomonas sp. | reverse complement strand
ACGCGAACGGCGAACGAAGTGAGCCGTGAGCAGGGTCGACCCCGCCCGGACGACGGTGAGCCGAACGAAGTGAGGCGAACGTCGGACGACGACCGCAGGGAGCCGCGCGCAGCGAGGCCCGGCGGGTCGAGCCGGCCGAGGGCTTCGCACGTCAATAGTAGTTTTCGAAACCCTGCAACTGAACCACCCGCAACATCCAACCCCTACACCGACCGATCCGATCCAGCCGGATGAGTCCGGTCGAGCCGTCGCGTGTTCCACGGTTGCTAACGCCAGGGGCGGCGTGGACGAGCGGGCGTAGCGCCGTCAGTTGCGCTTGTACTCCGACCGCGTCGCATCGCTTGGGAAGTCACGCCACGCGAACACGACGTCGGTCGGACGACATAGAACGGCGTAGCACCCCGCTGGACACGCGTTCGTTGGAGCCGCGCCGGGGCGACCGCACCGGCCGATGGGCGTCCTGCCCGCCCTGCCGGAGTGGCAATTCCTGCGGGTTTTTACCCTCGGCGGGCGATGCGCCGGTAACGGATGGTCGTTGGAGACATCGCGACGGGCACGGAGGTACTGGTCATCGGCGGCGGGCCGGGCGGCTACGTCGCCGCGATCCGTGGCGGCCAGCTCGGGCTGGACGTCACGCTGGTCGAGATGGACGATTACGGCGGCACCTGCCTGAACGAGGGTTGCATCCCCTCGAAGGCGTTGATCCACGGGACGGGACTGGCCCACGAGGCGGGCAACGCCGAGGCGCTCGGCATCCACGCCGACCCCGCGGTCGACCTGCAGGCCCTGGTCGGCTGGAAGGACGGCGTCGTCGATCAGCTCACGGGCGGCGTCGAGAAACTCTGCAAGGCCAACGGCGTCAACCTCGTGCCCGGGCGCGCGGAGTTCGCCGACGGGAACACGGCCCGGGTCGCCCACGGCGGCGAGGGGCAGGGCAGCGAGTCCATCGAGTTCGAACACGCCGTCGTCGCGACCGGGAGCCGCCCGATCGAGCTGCCGGGGCTGGAGTTCGACGGCGAACGGATCCTCGACTCCAGCGACGCCCTGGCGCTGGAGTCGGTCCCGGACTCGCTGCTCGTGGTCGGCGGCGGCTACATCGGGATGGAGCTGGCGACCGTCTTCGCCAAGCTCGGGACGGACGTGACCGTCGTCGAGATGCTCGAGGACGTCCTCCCGCCGTACGAGGACGACGTCGCCCGCGTTGTCCGGGAGCGCGCGGCGTCGCTCGGCATCGACTTCTACTTCGGTGAAGCGGCCCAGGGCTGGGAGGACGGCGGCGAGGAGGCCATCGTGACGACGGAGACCGAGGACGGCGAGACCCGCGAGCACGTCGCCGAGAAGGTGCTGGTCGCCGTCGGCCGCGAGCCCGTCACCGACACCGTCGGGCTCGACGCCATCGGCCTCGAGCCGAACGGGAACGGCGTGCTGGAGACCGACCACCAGGCCCGGACGGAGGTCGACGACGTCTTCGCCGTCGGCGACGTCGCCGGTGAGCCGATGCTCGCACACAAGGCGTACAGGGAGGGCCACGTCGCCGCCGAGGTCATCGCCGGCGAGCCGGCCGCGCTGGACCACCAGGCCGTTCCCGCCGCGGTGTTCACCGACCCCGAGATCGGGACGGTCGGCATGACCGAGGCCGAAGCCGAGGCGGAGGGCTTCGACCCCGTGATCGGCCAGATGCCGTTCCAGGCGTCCGGCCGGGCGCTGACGCTCGGCGAGGACGACGGGTTCCTCCGCATCGTCGCCGACGCCGACACCGAGTTCCTCCTGGGCGCCCAGATCGTCGGGCCGGAGGCCGCCGAACTCGTCGCCGAGGTCGGGCTCGCCATCGAGATGGGCGCCCAACTGGAGGACGTCGCCGCCACCATCCACACCCATCCGACGCTGTCGGAAGCGGTCGGCGAAGCGGCGGCCAACGCCCGCGGCGAAGCCGTCCACACGCTGAACCGGTAGCGAGCCGCGACCAGCATCCGTCGCCGCGTCGTCTCGTCAGTACTCGAGAACGTCGACGCCCTCGTCGGTCCCGACGTAGATGGCGTCGGCCTCGTCGACGAAGAGCCCGTGGTCGACGACGCCGGGCAGGTCGCCCAGCTCGGCCGCGAGCACCCCCGGCTCATCGATCGCGCCGAACGCACAGTCGACGACGAGGTTGCCGTTGTCCGTGACGACGGGGCCGTCCTTCCGGTCGGCCGCGCGGAGCTCCGGCTCGCCGCCCAGGGCCTCGATGCGTGCCTCGACGACCGGGACCGCGTCCGGGAGGACCTCGAGCGGGACCGGGCGACCGAGGACGTCGGCGGGCTTCGAGGCGTCGACGACGACCAGAAAGCGGTCCGCGGCGGTGTCGACGAGCTTCTCGCGGGTGTGGGCGGCGCCGCCGCCCTTGAGGAGGTCGCCGTCGGCCACCTGGTCGGCGCCGTCGATGGCCACGTCAGGGGGCGCCTCCGCCAGCGTCGTCAGCGGGACGCCGACCTCCCGGGCCGTGCGGCGGGCGCCGTGGGAGGTCGGAACGCCACGGACGTCGAGGCCGGCGTCGACGCGGCGGCCGAGTGCGCGGATCGCTACGGCGGCGGTCGAGCCGGTACCGAGGCCGACGACCATTCCGTCCTCGACGGCTTCGACCGCGCGTTCGGCCGCGCGGCGTTTCTGTGCCTCGGTGCCGCCGGACCCCTTCATGGGCGGTCATGGCGCCGATTGCGGAAAAGCCCTTGCGGTGTCGCCGCCAGTGGCCGGTATGGAGTGTACGTTCTGCGGGAGCGACCTGTCGCGGTACGACCCGGTCCACGTCGAGGAGACCGTCGGCGGTGAACGGGTGGAGGCCGGGGCCTTCTGCAACTACGCCTGCCTGTCGGCCCACGTCGAGGCCGAGGAGTTGACGTACGGCGACGCCTGCGAGTGGTCGCCCGACGGCGACGACGAATAGGTTTTCAGGACGGCCCGCGACGAGCCGTGCATGTTCGGAACCAGCGGGATCCGCGGGCCGGTCGGCGACGAGGTGACGGCCGAGCTGGCCCTGGACGTCGGGCGGGCGCTCGGTGCCGAGACCGACCGGGTCGTCGTCGGCCGCGACACCCGGGAGAGCGGCGGGCTACTCGTCGACGCCCTCGCCAGCGGCTGCCGCGAACTCGGGACCGACGTCGTCGACGTCGGCGTGGCCGCGACCCCGACCGTCGCCCGCGCGGTCGGGTGGGAGGACGCGGACGCCGGCGTCTCGGTCACGGCGAGCCACAACCCGCCGGCGGACAACGGTCTGAAGCTCTGGCAGCCCTCCGGCCAGGCCTACGACGCCGCCGGTCGGGAGCGCATCACCGACCGTATCGAGGCCGCCGAGCCGGACCTCCGACCGTGGAACCGGCTCGGCGACCGCGAGGACGGCGACGCCAGCGGGCGCCACGTCGAGGCACTCGTCCGGGCCGGCGAGGCACTCCTCGGGACCGACGAGTCGCCGCTGGAGTTGTCGGTCGCCGTCGACCTGGGCAACGGCGCCGGCCGCGTGACGCCGGACGCGCTGGTCGAGCTCGGCTGTCACGTCGAGACCCTGAACGCCCAGCCGGACGGCCGGTTCCCGGGCCGACCGTCGGAACCGACCGCCGAGCACTGCACCGCGCTGTCGACCCTCGTCGGCGGAGGCGAGTACGACCTCGGCGTCGCCCACGACGGCGACGCCGACCGCACCCGCGCCGTCGCCGGCGACGGCACGTTCCTCTCGGGCGACGCGCTGCTCGCGCTGTTCGCGGCCGAGGCCGCCGACCCCGGCGAGCGGGTCGCGGTCCCGGTGGACACCAGTCTCGCCGTCGGGGACTTCCTCGCCGAGCGGGACGTCGACGTGACGCGGACGCCGGTCGGCGACGTCCACGTCGCGGCGGCCGCGAGCGAGCAGGGCGTGGCGTTCGGCGGCGAGCCCTCCGGCGCCTGGATCTGGCCCGACGCGACGCTGTGTCCCGACGGACCGCTGGCGGCCGTCCGGCTCGCCGCGATGGCCGCGGCGGAACCGCTCGCGGACCGGCTGGCGCGCGTGCCGACGTATCCGATCCGGCGCGCCAACGTCGAGGTCGACACCAAGGCGGCGGTGATGGAGCGGGTTCAGACCGCGGTGCTGGATCGGTACGACGGCGTCGAGACGCTCGACGGCGTCCGGGTCGGAACCGACGACGGCTGGTTCCTCGTCCGGGCCAGCGGCACCCAGCCGCTGGTCCGCGTCACCGCCGAGGCGCGCGATGCAGCGCGGGCCGACGCGCTGCTGGCGGACGCTCGCGACCTCGTCGAGCAGGCACGCTGACGGGTCGTATCGGGAGCGGAGGCGTCAGAACGCGGAGTCCTGGAGGGTCGGCAACGGGCGGGTGGATTCAGCGGCCGATGCCAGTCAGGTACGCCGGGTCGACCGGGCCTCGCGGACGTCGGAGCCGTCGCGGATCTTGTCCTCGCACTGCGGGCAGACGCGCGGGTCCTCCACGCCGTTCGGTGTGAAGACCCGCGCGTACGCTGCCGTGACGAACGCGCCACAGTTCTGGCATTCCGGCATGCACGAACGTCCGGACCGGACGCACATAATTATAGTGTGACAACAGCTGGCGCGGCCGTCGGAGACCACGCGAACCCGCAATATTCGACGGGTTCGGGGCTCACGGGACCCGACCGGTCGGCCCGCGGCGGGGCGTGCCGTCGGTCGAACGGAGGGGCCGCCGCGACCGCAACCGGGAAGGCCGCCCCACGCGTCACGCCGGACGTGCCGACGGTCACCGCCGGCGGGGCGACGCTCCGCTACGAGGTCGGCGGCGGCCCTGACCGCCCGGCGGTCGCGTTCGTCCCGGACGTCGGGGTCGGGCCGTGGCTGTGGGGCTGGCAGGCGCCGGCGCTGTCGAGCCTCTACCGCACGGTCGTCTACGCCCAGCGCGGCACCGGCCGATCGGACCGCGCCGGCCCGTTTTCGGTCGACCGGTTCGCCGCGGACCTCGAGGCCGTCCTCGACGACGCCGTAGTCGACCGGGCCCACCTGGTCGGCGCGGGACTGGGCGGCATGGTCGCGCTCCGGTACGCCCGGGACTACGGCCGCGCCCGCACGCTGACGCTGTTCGGCGCCGCCGCGTCGGGCGACCGGCTCGATCCCGACGCGCTGGCGGCGCTGCATCCCGAGGACCCCTCGCGGTACCGCGAGTCGCTGTCGCTCGCGTTCACGGACCGATTCCTCACCGAGTCGGACGTCGTCGAGGACGTCGTCGACTGGCGCCGCGAGGAGGACGCCGTCGGCGACGCGCTTGCCGGCCACCGCGAGGCCGCCCGCGACTTCGAGGCGGCCGATCTCTACGAGGTCACGCTGCCGGCGCTCGTCTGTCACGGCGTCGACGACCCCGTCGTCCCGCTGGCAGCGGGCGACGACCTGGCGGCCGCGCTCCCGCGCGGGCGGATCGATGCCGTCGAGGGCAAGCGGTTCTGCTTCGCCGAACACTCCGCCGCCGTGACCGACGCCGTCGATCAGTTCCTCGATGGCCACACGGACGACGGCTGAGGCGCCGACGGCGTTCGCCGCGAACGTTCCCGCCGCCGCGGCGCTTTTGTGCGTCGACGCAGTATCCCGTGACGAATGCAGCCGGACCTCGCCCTGGTGAACGCCTCCCACTCCACCGAGAACACCCTCCGGAACTTCCGCCGGGAGCTGGACGCCGAGGTCACCAGCTACCGCGCGCTCGACGGCGAGTTCCCCGACCCCGCGGCGTACGACGGCATCGTGGTCACGGGGTCGAGCGCGTCGGTCTACTGGGACGAGGACTGGATCGACGCGGCCCAGCGGTGGGCCGGCGACGCCATCGCGGCGGACGTGCCGATGCTTGGCATCTGCTGGGGCCACCAGCTGCTGGCCGACGCCGTCGGCGGCACCGTCGAACCGATGGGCGAGTACGAACTCGGCTACCGGACCGTCGAGCACGACGGCGACCCGCTGTTCGAGGGCGTCCCGGAATCGTTCACCGTCTTCACCACCCACTCCGACGCGGTGACCGAACTCCCCGCCGAGGCCGAGGTGATCGCCGAGAACGACTACGGCGTCCAGGGCTTCCGCCGCGGCGACGTCGTCGGGCTCCAATCCCACCCGGAGTACGACACGGAGACCGCCGAGGCCGTCACGCGCGGCAAGGACCTCCCGGACGAGCGCATCGAAGCGGTCTGCGACGGGATCACCGAAGCGGCCTACGCCGAGGCGACGGCCGCCAAGCGCGTGTTCGACAACTTCCGTCAGAGGGCAGCCAGGTCCACCGCGGCCGCCGGCGACGACTGACCGACGGGACCGAACGGGTCGAGATACCGGGCCGAGCGCTTTTCCCCTCACCTGCCCAATCCGGCCTATGCTCGATTATCTCGACCTGGAGGCCGACCTCGACGAGGAGGAACGGATGGTCCGGGACACGGCCCGGGAGTTCGTCGAGGAACGGGTCAGACCCGACGTCGGCGACCACTGGATCGAGGGCACGTTCCCCACCGACATCATCACGGCGATGGGCGAACTCGGGTTCTACGCGCCGAACCTCGACGGCTACGGGCTGCCGGACCTCTCCGAGCGCGCATACGGGCTGCTGATGCAGGAGCTGGAGGCCGGCGACTCGGGGGTCCGCTCGATGGCGTCCGTCCAGGGCGCGCTGGTGATGTACCCGATCCACGCCTACGGCAGCGACGCCCAGAAGGAGCGCTGGCTCCCCGCCCTCGCCGACGGCGAGGCCGTCGGCTGCTTCGGCCTGACCGAACCGGAGCACGGCTCCAATCCGGCCGGGATGGAGACCGCGGCCGAGCGGGACGGCGACGGCTACGTGCTGAACGGCTCGAAGACCTGGATCACGAACGCGCCGATCGCC
>CAZATR010000133.1:0-6971 GCA_964488035.1 uncultured Natronomonas sp. | reverse complement strand
CGACGATGCGGCCCCGCCAGTACTCGGCGTCGTCGCCGACGTCCTCCGTCTCGGTCAGCGTGCCGACGACGAACACGCGGTTGGCGCGCTCGCCCGTCGGGAGCAGCGAGTAGACGGGGGCGCGCTCGTCGTCGGACTCCTTGAACGTGTACGTTGCGTCGTTGAACTCGGCCGCGAAGGCGCGTCGGGCGACCTCGCGGCTGGGTGCGGCGTCGCTCATGTCAGGGACCTCGCTTTGATCAGCACGCTCTCGGCGTCGGCCGGGCCGTCCAGCCGCTCGATGTCGTCGGCCAGCACGTACCGGCCGAGCGTCGGGCCGGTCACGCGGTAGTACCGGCCGAGGACGGTCTCGGCCATCTCCTCGACGACGACCTCGGTGTCCAGCGCGTCCTTCGCCATCTCCTGGGCCGCCTCGAGCGTGACGCCGGTCAGCTCCTCGGTGGCGGCCTGGTCGAAGATGACCTCGTTGACCTCGAGGCCGTCGTCGACGACGCCCTTGATGCGGAGGTCGAACTCGCCGTCGACCTCGCCGTGCTCCGAACAGCGGCCGTTCTGCAGGACGCGGGTGCAGTCCTCGTCCGGGCAGCGCTTGATGAGGCCGGAGCCGGACTGGATGTCGACCAGGGCGCCCTCGATCTCGGTGGCGTCGTCGCCGACCTCCAGGTCCGCCTCGAGGGCCTCGATGGTGGTCGTGGAGTTGAGCTTCACGGAGAAGCGGCCCTCGTACTCGTCGGTGACGACGTTGCCGAGCCGGTAGACGCGGCCCTCCTCCAGCTCGGGGAGGTCGCTCTTGGCCCACTTGGTGAACTTGACGGTGCCGGTCTCGTCGCCGAGGAGCCCGACCTGGGCGATGGAGTCGGCGCGGGGCTCCCAGAGCTCGACGACCTTCGCGGTCAACTCGAGCCACTCCTCGGGGGCGTCGATGTCGGCGACGTCGGCGGACTCGCTGGTGCCGCCGCCGGCGAGCTGGTCGCGCTCCATGCCGGCCTCGTCAAGATACGTCGAAACCACGCTACGGCGGGCTTCCTCGACGGGGACGCTGTACTCGGAGACGAGCGTTTCGAGCCGTTCCTCGACGTCGTCGACATCGACGTCGAGCGAGTCGGAGAACTGTTCCTGTATCTCGACCGCGTGCTGTCGCAGGTCTGTCATGGTGTTCCGTCTCCGCGTGGTTTCGGTGGGAGACGTACGACGGTTGCTGCCCGATGGTATAAAAACCGTCGCAAGCGGGGTGAAAGTGAAACGGGTCGGGGAGGGGTCCGGTCGACGCGCCTTTGGGGTCGCGGGCCCAACCGGGCGGCGTGAGCAACCGACGGCGCCTCGAGCGGCTCCTCCGCACGAAGCTGCACTCGGCGGGCAAGCAGTACGCCGAGGCCAGACGCGCCTACAGCGACGCGCGGCGGGCGGCCGCGGTGGACCTCCCGACCGACGACGAGGGCCGGGCGAAGCTCGTCTGTCGGCGGTACGCCGAGAAGCGCCGCGTCTCGCTGGACGACGCGGCGCGCCCGCACTGTTTCGACGCGGACCACCGGGACTGCCGGGGCTGCCTCGAGGACGTCCGGGACGGCTGCGTCGAGACCTGGTGAAAGGCCTAAGCCGCCGCGCTGCGAGGGGGTGGCATGACCTACCTGGCCGCCTACGACGGCCGTCCGCTCGGGACGGCGGCGCTCGAGCGCGCCGCCGAATTCGCGCGGGACGCGGACGAGGACCTGGTCGTCGCCGCCGTCGTCCCGACCGACGGGGCCCTGGCGGCGTCGTACGACCTCGCCGATGGCGACGGGTACGATCCGGCGGCGGCCGTCGAGCGACTCCGCACCGAGGCCCGGTCGATCGCGCCCGACGGCGAGTTCCGCCCGCGCCGCGTCGACCCCTACGCGGGCAGGGGCCGCATCGCGAGGGAGATCGGACACGTGATCGACGACGTGGACGCCGACCTGGTCGTCGTCGGTAGCGACAACGCGGGCCGGGTGGTCGGGCCGGTCGCAAGCGTCGGGAGCCAGGTCGCCGCCGACACCGACTACGACGTCCTCGTCGTGCGGTCGGCGTGAGGCAGGCTGCAGGATCGGGGTCGGTTCCGGGCCGGGAGGGCCGGTCGAGGACGGGTCGGTTCAGACGCTCCGGGTCGAGCCGCCGTCGACCGGGACGGCGGCGCCGTTGAGGTAGGAGGCGCGGTCGCTGGAGAGCCAGGCGACGGTCTCGCCGAGTTCCCGCGGTTCGCCGACGCGCTCGAGCGGAACCCCGTCCGACCAGTCGGCCAGCCCGGCGTCGTAGTCCGCGTAGTCGCCGCGGTCGACGGCGTCCTCGACGAGTTCCTCGATCCGGGAGGTCTCGTGGGCGCCGGGGAGGACGGCGTTGGTCCGGACCTCGGGGGCGAACTCCCTGGAGAGCGTCTTCATCAGCCCGATGACGCCGCGGCGGACCGAGTTCGAGAGCACGAGGTCGTCGATGACCTCCCGGACCGAGCGGGAGGTGATGGTGACCACGGTCCCGCCGCCGTCCTCGGTGATGGTCGGATGGGCCGCCCGGACCGTCCGGACGACGCTCATCACCAGCAGGTCGTAGGCGTGGTACCAGTCCTCGTCGTCCGTCTCCAGGAAGGCGCCGGAGGGCGGTCCGCCGGCGCTGGTGACGACGTGGTCCAGCCCGTCGAACGTCTCGATGGTCGTGCCGACGAAGCCCTCGATCTCGTCGTGTTCGGTGATGTCCGCGCTCACGCCGAGGACGTCGCCGTCGCCGGTGGCCTCCAGGCGGGCCTCCGCGCGGGCGAGGCGGTCGGCGTCGCGGCCGCAGACCGCGACGTCACAGCCCGCGCGGGCGAGCGCCTCGGCGCTTGCGAGCCCGAGGCCGGCCGTCCCTGCCGTGACCAGTGCCGCGTCGCCGTCGAGTCCCAGATCCATACGGGCGCCTCGGCGGCCGGCGACGTAAGCCCGTCGTCACACGACGGCCGCGACGCCGGGGCCTCGAAGCCTGGCCGGGGCTGTCGCGCAGCGCTCCCGATCTCTCGGGTGGTGCGTCGGCGGTCACTCCCGGACGCGGACCGTGCCGTCGCTCGTGACGCTGATCGTGATGTCGCGGCGGACCGCACGGCCGTGGACGGCGTCGCCGGCGGCGTCGCCGACGAGCCGCATCACCTCCGGCGCGGTGCGGTTGACCTTCACGCCGGCGTCGTCGCAGGCCGAGTACACCATGTTCGGGACGTCGTAGAGGTCCGTGCCCGCTTCGACGGTCACCTGGACCGGTGCCGAGAGCGCCTCGGCGAAGGCGACCGTCTCCCGGGCCTTCGCGACGTTGTCCCGGGCGCTGGCCTCGACGCTGGAGACGTTCGCCCGCGAGGTCCCGAGCCGCTCGGCGATGTCGGCCTGGGAGATGCCGCGCTCGCGGAACGCCAGCACCTCGGCCTGCCGCCGGGTGAGGACGCCGTCCTCGGCGTCGAAGCCGGCCCGCGACAGCAGCTCGTCGGGGTCGGGAAGGGTCAATTGCCCCAGAAGTTCTCGCGGCTGCCCAGCCGCTCGCGGTCGAGTGCCCGCTCCCGCTTGCTCCCGCCGTCCGCCGCGTCCCCGTCCGCCGCGTCGGCGGTCCCGTCCGCGTCGGCCCCGTTGGACGCCGCCTCGTCGTCCTCGTCCTCCATCGGCACCCGCTCGATCTCCTCGGCACGCGCGTGGTTCGACCTGACCTCCGTGATGCGGACCTTCGCCCGGGCCTCGGGCAGCACGCCGTCGACCATCACGATGAAGCCGTCCTCGGTCCGGCCGACGCCGGCGCCGGACTCGTGGATGTCCTCGACGTCGACGACGACCTCCTCGCCGAGCTTGACGGGTTGTTGCTTGAGGTCGCGGATCGGCTGGTTGTAGTGGGAGCACCACTCGGCACCGCCGCGGTCGCCGTAGTGCTGGCACCCCATGCCCTCGATCCGCTCGGAGAAACTGGGGCAGTCGTCCGCGAGTGGGCAGTCCGCCATACGGCCACGTAGCGACGGCGAGCGTTAAACGCTTGCGGGTCCGTCGCCGGGAGCGCCAGCGCTTTGGCCCCACCGCCCGAACCTCGCGTGATGAGTCGACGGGTTCCCGAGGCGGCGCCGCTCGTCGGCCTCGTGCTCGCCTTCGGGTTCGCGCTGTACGGGGTCCTCTTCTCGTCGGACCACCTCTCGACCGCGCTCGGGACCGTGCTCCTCCTGTACCCGTTCGTGGCGTTCGGCATCGGCCGGTCGGCGGACCCCACCACGGTGTTCCGACCCGACGCCGTCCTCGCCGCCGGGTTCCTCGCCGGCGCCCCGCTCGGCCTCTACGGCGTCGCGGTCGGCTACCACGTCCGATTCGGCGCCTCGGTCAACCCCCTGCCGCCCGCGGCGTCGCTCGCCGGCGGGCTGCTCGCGGCCGCCGTCGTCCTGACGTTCGGCGTCGCGTCGGGTCGGCTCCTCCTCGGCGCGGTGACGGCCCTCGCCGTGGGCCTTCTCGCCGTCGATTACCACCGGTATCGGGGCGCGCCCCTCCCGCATCGGGTCCGGACGACCGCCGTGGTGGCGTTCCTCGGCGGCGGCCTCCTGGCCTTCGGCGCGCTGGCGGCGGTCGGCCGCTCGGCGGCCGGCCTCGCGACGGGCAGCGTCCTCGTCGCGATCGGCGGGTTCGTCGCCCTCGACGCCGACCGCTGACTGATCAGGCGGCACCGAGGAACCGGCCGATCACCTTCCGGTCGACGACGTCCAGCAGGACGACCGCGACGACGGCGACCCCGACCTGGACGGTCACCGGCAGCGACGTGAACAGGCCCAACAGGACCAGCTGGCCGAACAACAGCACCGCGCCGAGCTCGAGCCGGTCGACGACCGCTTTCAGGTTCAGGTCCTCCTCCAGGTCGACCCGGGCCGGCACCCGGTTGTCGTCGCCGCCGAGCAACCCGAGCATGGATGGCCCGTCGTTCGCCATGGCGGCGAGTAGTTCCATCCGCGCCAAGTATCTGCTGGCCCGGGCGCTGTACGGCGAACCGTACGAGCGGGCGCCGATGACGGCCGGCCAGGCGCTGGAACGCGGCGAGCGCTCCGTTTCCGTCCGCCTGAAGAAGGGTGGCCGGACCCACGAGATCGACGTGACCGCGGACACCCGCTCCACGTACGTCCCGCCCGAGGACAGCACGGCGCACTTCTTCACGGAACACGCCTGGGGTTCGGAACCGACCGGCGCGGCCGGACGCTCCGGTACCGCGTCGACCATCCCCGGTGGGCGGTGTACGACGTCGACTCGCTGTCGGTCGACGTCGACTTCGGGACGCTCTACGGCGAGGACCGGGCGTTCCTCGACGACGCCGAGCCCGTCAACCGCCTGTTCGCCCAGGGCTCCGACGTCGTGGTCTACCGACCCGAACGCATCGATACCGGGTGACGTCCCCGTCGGGGGACGACCGGCCCTGCCTCAGGCCAGCGGCGTCCGCTCGACGACTGTGCCGTCGTAGGTCGGGTACTGCTCGACGATCTCGCCCTCGTCGACGTCGCCGTCGTCGACCATCTCCTCGAGCAGCCACCACGCCAGCTCGACGTGGTCCGACTTGACGGAGTAGAACTCCTCCGGGACGCCGAGTTCAGCCAGGCGGCGCTCGGTGACCCACGTCTTGCCGTAGACGATGGTGCCGTCGTCGGTGATCTCGTCGAACTCCCGCCGAACGGTTCGGGCCATCCGCTTGAGCCGGGAGCGGTGCTGGGCGGCGTCCTTGAACACGCTCGTACAGAAGTAGACCTTCTCGTGGTCGCCCATCGTCTCGAGGACGTCGTGGCTGCCCTCGACGGCCGACATGTGGTCGTCCTTCAGCTCGAAGCCGGCCTCCTGCATCCGCCGGTAGTTTCCGTCGGACATCTCGAACTCGTTGACGTTGCAGAACTCCGCGGCGCCCTCGTCGAGGAACTCCAGGAACTCCTCCTCGGCGCGGATGCCCGGGATCTCGAACGCCGGCGTCAGGCCCTCCTCCCGGGCGACGTACAGGATGTCCTCCCACTCGGAGCCGTGGAGATCGCCCCACAGCTCCAGCGGCGGGTGGAACCGGATCTCGTCCAGCCCCGCCGCCGAGAGCCGCCGCATGTTCTCCCGGCCGCCGGTGATGCCGGTGTAGAGGTGCGTGTGATGGTCGGGGCCGAACTCCTCCTTCAGCAGTTCGAGGTAGTGGCAGGTCCGCTCCAGCACCTCCTGGGGCTCCCCGCCCGTGATCGACGACCCGAGCGCGTCCATCCGCTCGGCCTCCTCGATGACGTCCTCGTCGGACTCGACGGGCCGCTCGTTCGCGTAGACCTGCCCGACGTTCTTCCGCGTCTCGCCGAGCGGACAGTAGAAGCAGTCGCGCTGGTCACAGTAGCCGTAGACGAACAGTACCATCTTGCCGCCCACGGCGCACTGTTCACAGCCCTTCGAGATCATTCGGTACGTCCGCTTTCCCGCCCCAGCAGGAAAAGTCGTGCGTTCCGACGTGGCGGTCGGACAGGACTCGGTCGGTGGAGGTGTACGTACTTGCAGGTGGTTCGGTAGCTATTTCCTGAAACGTATTGCCGACTCCCGAAGCCCTCGGCCGGCTCGCCTTCCGGCAGACGGTCCTGCGCGGCTCGCTACGCTCGCCGGCGCGGGCTGCGACTGCCGACGTCACGCTCGCTCCGCTCGCGTGACCGCCGGGCCTCGCTGCGCTCCTCGGCCTTCCGGCCTGCGGTGTCCTCGCGCGGCTGCGCCGCGCGAGCGGGCCGAGGGACCTCCGGTCCCTCGCGGCTTGCGTCGTCCGGGCGGGGGTCGACCCGCTCACGGCTCCCGTCGGTCGCCGTTCGCGTTCGAGGCGCTCCCTCCGGTCGCGCCTCGCGGGCCTCGCCCTTCGAGTCCACCAGGCTCAGCACCGCGACCGCACCTCGTGCCTCCCCAGCCGACGCCCTCACCCTCCCGCTGGTCGGGTCCGGGCGTCCCTCGCGCGCAGCTTGTCGACCGCCGCTCGCGGGGTGCTCGCGGCGG